>NZ_JBHUBB010000023.1:0-31093 GCF_042789485.1 Streptomyces sp. NPDC056835 | reverse complement strand
ACAGGTACACGGCATGCCGCACATCGCTCCCCGCCCCCCCCCGCCGGCCCCCCCCGCACCCCCCCCCCCGGAACCCGCGCCCCGTTACGGGAATGGGGGGGGCGGGGCTATACCCCCCCGCCCCCCTCTCCGTGAGTTGCGTGCCTCAGGTGAGGTGGACATCGCCCAAGGTGGCGTCGCCAGTGGCGTGGACCTCGCCCGTGGCGTGCGCGTCCTGGGCCGAGAAGCCACTTCCGGTGCCGGTGGCGTGCGTGTCCGCCAGGGCCGGGGAGGCCGTAGCCGCTGCGGCAGCGAGCGCAACAGCCGTTGTCACGAAGAACTTCTTCGTACGCGTCACTTCAACTCCTGAACGTGGGCTCGTCGGTCATTCTCGACCCTAAGTACCCTAAGTACCCTCAGTACCGGGGCACGCGTGTTCGGTCGATATGGCGGTTTACGACCATCGAATGGCGTGAATGCGGGGGCGGCGGACACACGCTGCGGCCGCGACGGCTCCCCCTCCGCGCCGCCGCGGCCGCTCCCCGTGAGGATGAGGTTCTATGCGCCGGGCTTGAACGGCTCGGACGTGGCGTGCTGGTCCAGCGTGCCGATCCCGCCACCGGTCGCGTGCTGGTCCTGAGTCGTGACCGTGCCTTCTTCTTCCGTGCCCGTCGCGTGCTGGTCCTGCGGCTTGACCGTCGTGTCCTTCTTCTTCGTGTCGTCCATGATCGCAATCTCCCGTTAGTGGCTCTACGTGGTGGATCGGCCGCGCCCGCCCGGCGGTTCCCCCGGGTACCGCCGGGCGGGCGCGCAAGGACCGCATACGTTAGCGCCGCGGTCCTTCGCCGATCCGTGCGCCCCCCGATTCGGCGGACCGACAGGAGTGACGATGCCGTGGCGCGATAAACGAACGATGAACGGCCTGACGCGAGCCCTACGCGGCAGCCATGGGCCTCAGCAACGCACGGACCTCGTTCGCCTCGGGGGACCCCAGAGCCTCGTATATCGCGAGCGCCTCGTGCCAGCAGACCTGGGCACGCCCCGTCTGTCCTATGCCGCTGAGCGCGCGGCCGAGCACGGTCAGTACATTGCCGCGGCGCCACTCGCCCCCGATGTCACGGAGTACGGTCAACGCCATTTCCGCGTTCGACGCCGCCTGCGCCATCTTGCGGGCCGAGATGTCGATCTCCGCCAGCCGGAACAGCGCCATTCCCTCCCACAGCCTCTGACGGCTGTCCCGGAAGACGGTCAAGGCTTCGTTGAGCCGTTCCGCCGCGTCGGAAAGCTGTCCGCCGTCGGCAAGGGCCAGCCCCAGGGCGTACCGGCCGTTCGCGCCGCGGAACGCGTGGCCCAGGGCGTCGTAGATGTCGATGCCCTGCCGCGCGAGGGTGATCGCACTGTCCGTGCTTCCCGCGGCCAGGCGGATACGCGAGAGATTGCACAGCGCGCTCGCCTCGCCGGGCAGGTCCCCGTCGCTGCGGAAGTTCTCGATGGCCGTGGTGAGGTGCCGCTCGCCGTCGGCGTGCCGGTGCTGGTAGAGCGCGATGATCCCCCGGACGTTCGGCGCCCAGCAACTGGGCGGTACGTCACCGGTCGTGGTGGCGAGCCCCATGGCTTCCCGAGCCTCTTCCTCGGCTTGGTCGAAGCGGCCCGCCACACTGTGAACGTTGGCCAGCGTCATCAGGGCGCGCCCCTCGGCCCACGCGTCGCCGCGGGCCCGCGCGGCTTCCAGTACGGCTGTCGCCGACGCCTCGTAGTCCTTCGAGTTGGCGCCCGACTCGCCGAGGTCCAGCGTCGCCCACAGAAGGTCCACCGCGCGGCGCAGCGTCCGCGTGCCCGAGCACTGGCGCACGAACGCCAGCAGGCAGTTCGCCTCCGCGTACAGCCAGTCCTGCGCGTCGTGCCGGTCGGTGAAGGACAGGCCCTCGTACGAGGTCGGCTCCAGGTGGTCCACCAGACGGTCCCCCGGGCGCTCCAGGGCGTACACGCTCGCGGCCGTCGCCAGGTAGAAGTCCAGCAGCCGCGACAGCGCCGCCTCCCGCTCCGAGGGCGGCTGTTCGTCGCGTTCCGCGCACGCCCGCGCGTAGAGACGGACCAGGTCGTGGTAGCGGTAGCGGCCCGGGGCGGCGGATTCCAGCAGCGAGGTGTCGACCAGCGACTCCAGCAGGTCCTCGGCGTCGTGCAGCGGCAGGTCCAGTACGGCCGCCGCCGCGGCCAGCGAGAGGTCGGGGCCGTCGGCCAGGCCGAGCAGCCGGAAGGCGCGGGCCTGGGCCGGTTCCAGGGCGCCGTAGCCCAGTTCGAAGGTCGCCTTGACCGCGAGGTCGCCCGCCTGGAGTTCGTCCAGCCGGCGCCGTTCGTCGGCGAGTTTCGCCGCCAGGATCGAGACCGTCCACGTGCGGCGGGCCGCCAGCCGGGACGCCGCGATCCGGATGGCCAGCGGGAGGAAACCGCACGCCGCGACGACATCCAGCGCCGCCTTGCGCTCGGCGGTGACCCGCTCCTCGCCGACGATCCGGGTGAAGAGCTGAAGCGCCTCCTCCGGTGACATCACATCGAGGTCGACCAGATGGGCGCCCGCCAGATCGACCATCCTGACCCGGCTGGTCACCAGCGCCGCGCAGCCCTCCGTACCCGGCAGCAGCGGGCGGACCTGCGCGGCGTCGCGGGCGTTGTCCAGCAGGACCAGGACGCGCCGGCCGTCGAGCATCGAGCGGTAGAGCGCGGAGCGGTCGTCGAGGGAGTCGGGGATCGCGGTGTCGGGCGTGCCGAGCGCCCGCAGGAACGAGCCGAGTACGTTCTCCGTCTCCGCGGCCCGGGTGCCCGCGCCCTGGAGGTCCACGTACAGCTGGCCGTCGGGGAAGTACGCCCGCGCCGCGTGCGCGACATGCACCGCCAGGGTCGTCTTGCCGACGCCGCCGATGCCGGCGAGCGCGGAGACCGCCATCACGGACCCCTCGACCGTGGACAGCCGCTTGCCCAGCTCCCGTACGAAGGAGACGCGGCCGGTGAAGTCGGGCACCGTCGCCGGGAGCTGCGCGGGGCGCATGAAGGTCTGCGGTGGCGCGGGCTGCTCGACGGGGCGGGCCAGTTCGGCGTCCGCCTGGAGGATGCGCTGCTGGAGCTGGGCCAGTTCGGGGCGCGGGTCGACCCCCAGGTCCTCGGCGAGCAGCCGCCGCGTGTCGGCGTAGACGGCGAGCGCCTCCGCCTGCCGGCCGCTGCGGTACAGCGCCAGCATGAGCAGCTCGCGCAGCCGCTCGCGCAGCGGATGCGCGGCGGTCAGGACGGTCAGTTCGGAGACGGCCTCCGCGTGGCAGCCGACCTCCAGGTCCAGATCGAGCCGGGTCTCGGTGAGCTGGAGGCGCCACTCCTCCAGCCGGGCGCGCTGCGTCTCGGCGTACGGGCCGGGTACGGAGGCCAGCGCCTCGCCGTCCCACAGGCCCAGCGACTTGCTGAGCAGCGCGCGGGCCTGGTTGCGGTCCCCGGCGGCGCGGGCCTTCTCCGCTTCCGTGGCCAGCTCCTGAGCCACGTTCAGATCCAGCAGCGCCGGACGGTTCCGCACCGCGTAACCGCCGGCCTCGGTGACCAGCACGCCCGGGGAGAACTTCTTGCGCAGGCGCGAGGCGTAGGTCCGTACGGCGGCCAGCGCCTGCGAGGGCGGGTCGTCGCCCCAGAGCGCGTCGATGAGTTCACCGGCCGTGGCGGTACGTCCTTCGCGCAGCAACAGGGCGGCAAGCAGGGCACGTTGCTGCGGTGATCCGGGCGGCACCGGCTCGCCGCCGCGCCAGGCGCGTATCGGTCCGAGCACGCTGAAGCTCAGTTCGCCGGAGTCACCCGGCACGCCCGGAGCCCGCTGCTCCGGTACGCGCGGCCCGCCGTCACGTTCCATAGCTCCCCCTGCCCCTGCCACTGCCGGTATCGCCCTCGACAGTCTGCCTTGTCGGCGGCTGTGCGTCAGCAGTGAGTAGCGGTCTGCACAAGCCCTCGACAGGATCGGGACCGCCGTCGAACCGGGTGAAACGGAGCGCCGGACTTCACTTGACCAGTGGGTATTGGTATGACGGTGACCGTTACCGGTACGGACGATTACTGGTACTGACGATTACCGGTGAGGACGACGAGGAGGCAGCGCCCGTGACCGACGCGATCGTGGTGGGTGCCGGTCCGACCGGGTTGCTGCTCGCGGGGGATCTCGCGGTCGCCGGACACTCCGTGACCCTGGTCGAACGCCGCCCGGAAGCCGTCGGAAATCTCACACGCGCTCTCGCCGTCCACGCGCGCACGCTGGAGCAGCTGGACGCGCGCGGGCTCGCGGACGAACTGGTGGAGCGCGGCCACCGGGTACGGGAACTGCGGCTGCTCACGCGGTCGTCCATCGACCTGACGCGGCTGCGCGGCCGCTTCCCGTACGTCCTGGTCATCGGGCAGTACGAGGTGGAGCGACTGCTCGAACGGCGCGCCCGCGAGGCCGGTGTCAGCTTCCTGTACGACACCGAGGTGACGGGGGTACGGCAGGACGACGAGGGTGCCGGGGTGGAGGTGCGGGCGGACGGCGCGCATGCCGGGTCGGAGCCAGGGGCCGTGGCCGAGCCAGGGGCCGGGGCCGAATCCGAGCCGGGGGCTGGGGCCGGGGCCGGGTCCGAGCCAGGGTCTGGGTCTGGGGCTGGGGCTGGGGTCGGGGCCGCGTCCGGGGCCCGCACGCTCCGCGCCTCCTATGTCGTCGGCACGGACGGCGCCTCCAGTACCGTCCGCCGCTCCCTCCGACTGCCCTTCCCCGGCTCCGCCGTCATCCGCTCGATGGTGCTGGCCGACGTACGGCTGACCGAGACACCGCCCGCCCCGCTGATCGCCAACGCCGACGGCGACTTCCTGGCGCTGATCGGCTCGTTCGGCGACGGCTGGTACCGCGCCATGGGCTGGAGCCGCGCCCGGCAACTCCCGGACAGCGCGCCCGCCGATCTCGACGAGGTACGGGAAGCCGCCCGGCGGGCGCTCGGCTCCGACTACGGCATGCACGACGCCCGCTGGATCTCCCGCTTCCACAGCGACGAACGGCAGGTGCCGCACTACCGGGTGGGGCGGGTCTTCCTCGCGGGCGACGCCGCGCATGTCCATTCCCCGGCCGGCGGCATGGGCATGAACACGGGGCTTCAGGATGCCGCGAACCTCAGCTGGAAGCTGTCGGCGGTGCTCGGGGGACGGGCGGACGACGCGCTGCTCGATACGTACGAGGCGGAGCGCCACCCGGTCGGCGCGCAGGTGGTGCGCGCCAGCGGGGTCATCATCCGGTTCGCGCTGGCCCGGTCCGCGCCGCTGCGCGCCCTGCGGTCGGTCGGCTCCCAGCTGCTCGTCCGCGCACACCCGTTCGCCGACCGCGTGATGCGCGTGGTCACCGGCATCGGCATCGCGTACCCCTCCCCGCGCGGCGCCCACCCGCTGGTCGGCAGACGCGCCCCCGATCTGGCGCTGTCGTCGGGACGGCTGTACGAGGCGCTGCGCGAGGGGCGGTTCGTGGTGGTGGGACCGCGCGGGGACGCACGCGTACGGTCGGTGGTGCCGGGCGACGGGCCTTCGCTGTACGCGGAGTTCTCCCACAGCACCACGCGCACGCTGCTCATCCGGCCCGACGGCTATATCGCCTGGGCGGCCGACCGCCCGGACGAGGCGGGCCTGCGCCACGCCCTCACGGAGTGGACAGGACAGCGGACCGAACGCCCGTAGCCCACCGGATCGAGGTTTCCGCGACTCGGGGAACGAAGACCCGGTGGACGAAGACCTGGTGGCCCGGGACGTAAAAAGCTCTCAAGAACCCGGGTAAGAACCCCTCCCAACCACCCCCTCTTCCCCCGGCGGTCCTCGTCACTCGCACGGGTGAAGATGGCAACATCTGGTCATTGGTGGCGTGTTGGTGTGGTTACGCTCAGCGACGCAACCCAAAAACAATTCGGCCCCCGGCCGGGACTGGCATCCCGATCGAGGGCCTGACCACCCAGGAAGAAAGCCCTTCCCGATGGCTCTTCAGCAGCTTAACGCGCCCTCGCACGCCCGGTCCGGCATTCCGGCGACCGTTCCCCCGTCCGGGGTGGCCCACCAACGGCACCGGCACACCGACAAGTTCACCGTGATCGGCAACCACCTCGCCCAGCACGAGGGAATGTCGCTGGTCGCGCTGGGTCTCGGGGTGTATATCCAGTCTTTGCCCGACGGGGTGAATGTCGGCATCAAGAATCTCGCCGCGCGGTTCCAGGAGGGCGAGGTGACGATCGCCAAGGGGCTGCGGCAGCTGGAGGCGTACGGCTATCTCAGCCGTACGAGGGAACGCACCCCGCAAGGCCGCTGGGTGACGAGGACGGTGGCGTACGACATGCCGCAGGCCGTGATCCAGCAGCCGACCGCGCCGATGCCGACGCCGACGCCGAGCGTCGCCCCGGCCCCGGCCCCGGCCCCCGCTCCCGCCACCACGGCCGCCCCGGCCAACACCCGTTCCCCGGACCGGACTCCGTCACCCGCCCCGCCCCTTCCCGAGCCCGGCTGCCCCGACCTCAGCCGCCACCGCACCGCCGCCGAAATCCTCGCCGGACTCCGACGCCACGACCCGCGCCTGATCCTCTCCGAACGGGATGTCCGCCGCCTCGCGGGCGCCGTATCGGCCTGGCTGGAACGTGGCATCGAACCCGCTGCCGTGCAGCGCACCCTGACCGGCCTGCTGCCGCAAGGCCCCATCCACTCCCCAGCGGCCCTACTCGCCCACCGCCTCACCACCCTGCTGCCCCCGCCACTTCCCGCCGTACCGGCCCGACCACGCGTCGTCCCCCTCCAGAACTGCGACCGCTGCGACCACGCTTTCCGTGCACCGGAGCCAGGCAACTGCCCCGGCTGCCGAGCGGCCCCACGGCCGGCCGGCTGAAAGGAAGTTCGAGCTATGGAGCTGAACAACGACGAAGACGGCAAGGCCACCCCGCGCACGCTGCTGGGCCGGAGGCTGCGACGAATGCGCGGCGACTCTGGGCTGTCGCTGCGTGCCCTCGCCGAGCAGGTGGGTTATCCGCACTCCTATCCCGGCAGGGTCGAGTTGGGAGACCAACTTCCGTCGGAGGCCCTGGCCCTCGCGCTGGACGCGTACTTCGGTACGAGCGGCCTGTTCGTGGATCTGCTTGAGCTCGCACAGGACACGTCGATTCCCGACTACGGTCGCGCGGTCGTCAGCAGCGAGGAACAGGCAACGCGTATCCAGGTGTTCAACAGCAGTCTTATTCCTGGTCTCTGCAAACAGAGGACTACGCCCGTGCGCTCATTCGGGAAACACGTTCCCAGGACTCGGAGGAGCGGTTGAGCGAACTTGTCGCGAGGCGTATGCGACGCAAGCGCGTCCTCAACAAGGATAATCCGCCACTTTTCTGGGCAATTATGGATGAGGCGGCGCTCAAGCGTCCGATGGGAGGCTCAAAGTGCATGATCGAGCAAATTTCCTCCCTGCTGGAGGTCGCGCGGATGTCTCATGTCGCGGTTCAGGTGCTCCCGTTCGCCCAAGGGGAGCATCCCATGCTGGGTGGGAGCCTGAGTCTCCAAACGTTCCAGAACGGGGCTACGATCGCGTACGTAGAGAGCTTCGTGTCCGGGGAGTCGATGGAGTCGCCCAAGAAGGTCCTCAGGCTTACGCAAATGTTCGACACGGCTCGATCGAAGGCGCTACCCGAGAAGGAATCTCTCGCTCTGATGCGCGCATACCTGGGAGAGTATGAGAATGCAGAAGATTCCTCACGCGTCCGCCCTCGACACATGGCGCAAAAGCAGCTACAGCAATGGAGACGGCGCCGAATGCGTGGAGGTCGCTGACGGCATTATCGGCATCGTCCCCGTCCGTGACAGCAAGAATCCTCACGGCCCGGCGCTGGCTTTTTCCACAGGTGAGTGGTCGTCGTTCGTATCTGCCGTCAAGTGCGCCGAGTTCCCTGCCTGAGTCACCGACGTACGGTGGGCCGGGCGGCGACTCCGAGTCCCCTGCGGGTCCGCTGGACGAACCCGCGCCCCCGACCTGGCGCTGTCGTCCGGACGGCTGTACGAGGCGTTGCGCGCGGGCGGGTTCGTGGCGGTGGGACCGCGCGGGGACGCACACGTACGGTCGGTGATGCCGGACAGCGGACCGGACGGCCGTGGCGCTCGGCGGGATCTTCGCGTGCCCACTGGATCGAGGACAGCTCGCTACCGCGCCGGACAGGCATACTCCGGGCGCAGCCGGTGCGGACCGCACGCAACCAGATTGACGGAGAGGAACCGGCCGCCGGTTACCCACCAGCCCCCCACGACATCGTCACCGGCCGCCAAGCGCCTTACGAGCTCGTCACGGTCGGCCGTCGGAGCGTACGTACCGACGAAGGTCCCGGTGTGATGGGCCAGTTGCTCGGCGTACCAGTTCGCAGCCTCTTTCGGCTCGGTGAACGTCGCCTCGATCCGGGCCGCGGATTTGAGGAGCCAGTCCGCGCTTTCCAGGGGCATCACCTGGGCGGACGGGAATTCCGGGTGTCCCGCGCGACGATGGGCGTCGCCCGGCTTCACCAATACGTCTCCGTGACCGAGCCATACGTACGCGTGGTGGTGCGGCGCCACTTCTCTCCTTGACGTTCGGCAGGCGGCCCCGCCCTGATGCGCGGGGCCGCCCGGTTCAACGATGTGCCGTTACTTCCGGCCGCCCTGATCCGATGCGGTCGCCATGGGTTGTGGGCGCCGGTTCTCCCGGTGCCGATTGCGCTCTCACTCGGGGGGCCCGTAATCGGGGCACAGGGAATGCCCGCATTCACACGGGGGCCAGCGCAGCGCCGACCCGGGTACGAGGTCGGTGTTTTCCCCTCCGGGATCACACTTCGGGATGGCGAGGAGGCCGTCCGTCCCGAACTCCTCCGTCAGCTGGGCCAGTAGCTTTCGCGCCTTGCTGTGTGTCATTCCGCCTCTCGCCTCAGTCCGTGGAGTACGCGGTCCAGGAGCGCCCTCGTCACCGGGTCGTACATCCGGGGGACGGATTCGGGCACGAGGCGCCAGAAGCCACCGCTGTGGACCGTGGCCTCAAGTTCGGCCGTGCGGACCGCCGTTCCAGGGGCTTGCTCGCACATGCTGGGGCTGCGCCTTCCGTCATCGCGTCGCCACCCTCCGTAGTGGTGGCTGTGCATCAGTGAACGACCGGGCAGGCGCAGGGGGGAGGAAAAGCCGGAGCAGCACGCGTCGGAGCGAACCGGAAATTTCACAGTCGTCCGCTTCTGCCCCAGCGGCACGACTGGCTACGGTGAAACGGTGGAGGGCAACCAGAAGCTCATGAGCCGCATGGATGAAGCGGGTTTCACTCAGAACGAATTAGCCGAAGCGATGAACGCCTATCTGCGTGCCCTCGGCCATGCCGGGACCGTGAGCGACCGCACCGTACGCAACTGGCTGACCGGAAAAACTCGCCTGCCCCATTCGCGGCAGAGGGAAGCGTTGGAGACAGTCTTCAACTGTCGGATCACTGAGCTGGGATTCGCGCCTCGGGGAGAAAAAGATCCCCCGCCATCGGGACCAATGGAGGACCGTGTGCTTCGCCGCCACTTCATCAGTGCATCGGCCGGAATCGCTCTGACCGCCGCTTCTGCCACTCCCGCCCATGGCCATTCCGCGCAACGACGCGTCGGAGCCGACGACGTGGAACGGCTGTTGAGCAAGTTCTCCGCTCTTATCGTGAGCGATCAGCAGTACGGTGGCCGACTCACCATCGAGACTCAAGCCTCCTCCCTCGCTGCCGAAGCCCTGGCTCTTCAAGAACGCGGCACCGCGAGCCAGCGGGTAAGGGGTGCCCTGTATGCCTGCGCGGCTGCCTTCATCTCCAGCGCCATGTGGGCCGCCATTGACGGACGCCGCCTTGACGAGGCCCAGAACTACTTCGATCGGGCAGCCGGCCTCGCCGCCATGTCCGGTGACAGCACCATCCAGTTCCGCATCTGGTCCCACGCAGGCAGTCTGTACCGGCACCTCGGGCGCCCTGCGGATGCCTTGGCGGCCAACGACGTGGCACGCGGCCTGCCCATCGCCCGCCGCGACCCGCTTTTCGCCTCACTCGGTCACGCCCGCCATGCGGTCATTCACGGCCTTGTCGGCAATGCCACAGACGTGAGGCGTGCCATCGGCCACGCCCGAGAGGCACACGATCGTGCGGACCCGAACGATCACCGGCCCGTATGGATGACCGCAGTCCGTGATCAAGGAGAGATCGAAGAACTCGCCCTTTCCGCGCATCTCAGCCTGGGCAACTTCGAAAAGGCCGAAGCTCATGCCCACCGCAGCCTGGTCCTACTGCGCCCCTACATGCAGCGCGATCGGGCCATCGTCACCGCACGACTGGCCCACGCCCAACTCGGTCAAGGCGACATCGAACTCGCTATCGCCACAGCACAATCCATCCCCGCAGGCGTCTTCACCCGCCACCCGCGCATCACCAGATTGCTCGGCGACTTCGGCGTCCGGCTTCACGCTGCCGCGCCGGACAGTTCGTACTCCAGGGCGTGGGACGAGTACGCCCATGACACCCGAAGGAACAACGCGTGACACGCAGTTCGCATCGAACCGCGCCACGCACGAATTTCGACAACCAGCCACACATCGCATACCTGTAGGGGGCGCACCATGCGCGTGGGCATCACCGGACATCGCGGCCTGTCAAAGGAGATCGAGCAGCAAGTAAAGGCCATGCTCGCCGACCAGGTCTCCAGGCTGGACGTAAGCGACCTCGTCGGGATCAGCTGTATCGCTGACGGTCCGGACACATGGTGGGCTCAAGCGGTCCTCGACACCGGCGGGCGCATCGAGGTCGTCATCCCGGCGGCGCGGTACCGCCGGGACCTGCCCGACTGGCATCACGCGGAATACGACGCGCTGTTCTCCAGCGCCTCTGACACCCACCACACGGGCATGACCGAATCCACCTCGGAGGCGCACCAGGCGGGAAGCGAAATCCTCGTCGGCCTCTCCGACGTCGTACTCGCCGTTTGGGACGGCCTGCCGGCCCGGGGATTCGGTGGCACCGCCGATGTCGTGGCGTACGCGGAACGCGTAGGTGTACCCGTCACTGTCCTGTGGCCCGACGGTGCGACCCGGTAAAGCCCCTGCTTTCCCAGGGGCCCGGCCGACACCTGTTTCCGGTGGGTGTCGGCCGGGCTTCCCGTTTCGGGCCGTCGTCACTCCCCGAGGAAGACCGGGTTCGTGAACGCCGCGAGTGCGCCGGGGAAGCCCGGTGTCGTCGGGGCGTGGCGGACCTCCGCGCGTACGTAGGTGGCGTAGGCGGGGGTGGTGCGCCATTCGACCGTGCCCGTGCCGGAGGTCGGGAGTGTGGCCGTGTGCAGGGTGCCCTGGTCGGTGACGAGGTGGGCGGTGCGGCCGGGGGCGCCGGTGACCTCCAGGCGTACCGTCACCGGTTCGTCCGCGCCGACGCGCAGACGGTCGCCGATGCCCGCGTGCCTGCCCCGGCCGCCCGCCGCGCCGAAGGTCAGGGAGACCGACGAGGACTCGGCGACATAGCTGTGGCCCGCGCGGATGCCGGCGAGGATGGCGTCGCGGGTGAGGTCCTCTCTCACGATCGCGAGCCGCATCCCGACGGCGCGGGTGAACGCCCCGCTCGGCATCGCGGCGGCCTGCTTGTCCACCGTCAGGCTCCGTGCGGGGTGGTCGGTGGTGAAGCTGATCAGCCAGTTCTGCGCATCGGCCAGATCGCGCCCCGCGGTGAGCCGGACAGGCCCTGTGCCCTGTGCTCGTATCGCTGTCCCGGCAGGTCGTGCGTGGGGCTCAGTGAAGCTCAGGTTTCGCTGAGCGTGACATGAGCTCCTTGATGGCCTGCTGTAGTGGCGTGCCGCCGTGGACGATGCCGACGACGGTCTCGGTCAGTGGCATGTCGACGCCGTGGCGCCGTGCGAGGTCGAGGACGGACCGGCAGGAGGTGACGCCTTCGGCTGTCTGCTTGGTGACCGCGACGGTTTCGGCGAGGGTGAGGCCGCGGCCGAGGTTGGCGCCGAAGGTGTGGTTCCGGGACAGGGGTGAGGAGCAGGTGGCGACGAGGTCGCCCATGCCGGCGAGTCCGGCGAGGGTCTGCGGGCCGGCGCCCATTGCCTGGGCGAGGCGGGTGGTTTCGGCCAGGCCCCGGGTGATGAGTGCGGCCTGAGTGTTCTTGCCGAGGCCGTGGCCGTCGGCGATGCCTACGGCCAGGGCGATGACGTTCTTGACCGCGCCGCCGAGTTCGCAGCCGATGACGTCGGTGGTGGTGTACGGGCGGAAGTACGGGGTGTGGCAGGTGGCTTGGAGTCGTTCGGCGACGTTCATGTCCGCGCATGCCACGACGCTGGCGGCGGGCTGTCGGCGGATGATCTCGCCTGCGAGGTTGGGGCCGGTGACGACCGCGATCCGCTCTGGCCCGGCGCCTGTCACGTCCGCGATGACTTCACTCATCAGCGAGGCCGTGCTGAGCTCGACGCCTTTCATCAGGGAGACGAGGACAGTGTCGTGTGCGAGGAGGGGGGTCCAGGTCGTCAGGTTGGCCCGTAAGGTCTGCGCGGTGACGCTGAGGACAGCGAAGTCAGCGTTCTCGGCGGCCTGTGCCGCGTCGGTCGTCGCCGTGATCCCGCTCGGGAGGGTCACGCCGGGCAGATAGTCGGGATTGCTGCGGGTGCTGTTGATGGCGTCGACAAGTTCGGCACGCCGCCCCCACAGTGCCACTTCACATCCGGCGTCGGCGAGGATCATGGAGAAGGCTGTGCCCCAGGATCCGGCCCCGTAGACGGCCACACGAGTCGGCATCGGCCGGTGTACCTCCCTTTCGTTTTATGCCCCGGAACGGCTCTGTCGTGCCGTGGCGCTTGAGGGTGCGTCCTCAATACTGGGCCGCCTCAGCGTAACGGTGACGGAGCGTCGGTTTCCGAGTGCCGGCGCATGTGTGCGGGCCTCGGTGAGCATGCTCTCGGCCTGCTGGTCGCCGAGGTGGCGGCGCAGGTCCGCTTCGTGTCCGGTCCACAGCTGGTAGAGGCGGTGCCACATCGCCGGTTCGTCCGGTCGCTCTTCCTCCGACTCCAGTTCCAGGCCGGCCGCTGCGGCCCGGTGCGACCACGGCGGGGCGACGGGGTTTGTGTGGCGGCCGCCGGAGGTGAGGACAGCCCGGCCGCCGGGGCGCAGCACCCTGCGCATCTCCCTGAGCGCGCTTATTCGGTCGCGGGCGAATCCCAGGGCATCGATGCAGACGATGCCGTCGGCCTGCGCGTCGGATAGGCCGGTGGCCTCTATGGTCGCCACGCGGAAGGTGGCCTGTCCGGGCGGTACGAATGCGGGAGTTCGTCGGGTGGCCAGGGCGATCGCCGTCGGTGAGATGTCGACCCCGACCAGGTGCACGGACAGCGCGCGGGACAGCCACAGCCCTGCGCCCCCGGTGCCGCATCCCAGGTCGATGAGCCGCTGGCCGGGGCGCAGCCGCAGGCGGCTGATCAGGGTCCCGAGCAAGGGCCAGTCGCATGAGCTGGAGGCTTCCAGCTCATGCGGGTAGGCGTCGCCCATGGCTTCGGCGTAGAGCTGTGCGACCAGGGTGGTCGAGGCTCTGGCCGTGTGGAAGGCGTCGTATACGGCTGCGAGCTGCTGCTCGGACGCGGGCTGGTGGCTCCGGTGGCTTTCACCCATGGTGGTTGCCTGGGCGGGGAATCGAGCGGATGATGCGCATTTCCAGCCCGGGGCTGATGACCTTCGCTCCGGCGTAGGCGTCGGACTGGTGCAGGGTGACGGCGATCGGCTCGTGGCCGGTGACAGTGGCGATCCGGGCGGCCACTGACGCCGTTTCCTGGGTGAAGTCCGGCTCGGCCGGCGCGTAGTGGCTGATGAGGGTGTTCCAGTCGGCGGTGCCCGGCCAGGCTGGTTCGGGGGACGGAGGGCGGGCGGCGAAGGCGGTCTCGTGGGAGTCGAGGTCGTCGCGGGTGCCGGCGATGCAGGTCAGCCGGGACTGGGCGGCTTCGGTGAGGGCTCGGGAGAGCGCGATGTGCGGATCGCGGTGGCATCCGGACCCGGCGAAGAGGACCGGATAGTCCTCCGACCAGATGTAGGCCGCGCACACGGGGATCTGATGGTCACTGTCCACGAGCGCGATCTCCAGGAACATGCCGGCAGCCTGGAACCGGCCGATCAGATCCCGGCAGTACGGATCGTCCACGCTCTGCGGGTCGACCAGGGTGCGGCGGCGCCCTCCGCTCGCGTAGTCGCGGTGCAGGACGTCCCGCTCGACGACCTCGAACAGCCCGTGCAGAATCGCTTCGTTCAGCGTGTTCCCACAGGCCAGGCCGTTGCTCGTGACATGGAAAGGGTCCGGCTGCGAGACATCGCGCCGTGTGCGGCGCCGGGCCAGGCCAGCGGGGACCAGGGCGTCCTGACCGCTGATCAAGCCCGTCCCCGGTACCCAGTCCAGCTCGATGTCCTTGAGGCCTTCGTGATCGAGCTTCACCGGGAGGAGAGCCATCGGGTAGGGCGGATCGAGGTCGCGGTAGGAGCCGCGTACCGGTGCTGTCGCCGGGAGCTGCTCGGCGTGCCACAGTTCCGCGCTCTCCAGCACGGCCGAGATCTTGGCGAGCTCGTCGCTCGCGCCTTTGCCCTGGGAGGTGACGAGGGTATGCGCGTGCGGGCGGATCGCCGTCCACACCGGGATACCGAGGTGGTCGAGACCCGTGAGGCACGCCACGCGGGAGATGCCGAGGCGCTCCAGCTCCGGTTCCAGAGCCTCCCACGTTTCCCCCGGTGTCCTGGTGCGCACTGTGCCGTCGAGGACAATCCGGCTCACCGTCCCACCTCCTGATCGCGTAAAAACCCCAGTACGAACACCTTGACCGCGTCGACCGCATCGCGGTCGCCCTGGAATCCACGGGCCCAGGACTCGTCCTCCAGGGCGTCATCCGTCTGCGTGGACCAGAGTGAGGCGAGGAGCCGGCGGGCCACGCTGTTCTTGATCGCGTCCGGGAAGAAGCCTTGGTGCGATCGCGCCGTCTCCTCGTTGAGCGCGACGTACCGGGCGACGGCAGCCCGGTCGGCCGATGTCTCGCGCACCAGCAGCCGGGCCACCGTGTCCTGGTCCGTCAGGTCTGTCTCCGGACGGATCACCGCGCAGGCCAGCGAGCGGGGCAAACCCGCCGCGCCGGCCACGGCCGTGCTGAGGTAGTCCCACCACAGCCCTTTGAACTGCGGATCGAACAGCTGCTGATAGGCGATCCGGTGACGTGTCACCAGGTGGACGCCCTCGACCGTCTCCACGGCGAACATGTTGGCCCACGCTCGGAAATGGCGGGTCCGCCAAACCAGCGCGGACGGCGGCGACGCGGGCGTGCCGGCGAGGGACAGTGCGGTCTTCAGCGCCCGCAGGGCATCGGCCCGTTTGAGATCGCCGAAGTGCCGGTCCTCAGCCAGGCGCGCGGTGAGCCACCGAGCGAAGTGCTCGGCTCCGCGCCGTCGGCTGATGACCAGGACGGCCGTAAGTGACCGGTGCGGGTAGTAGACGCCCCGCAGTTCCCCGAGCACCTCGGCGGCCGTGTCCGTTGTGATGACTCCGGCCGCCTTGGCGAGCTTCAGCACGTGGCGGAGATTGACCAGGGGCCAGGTCACCGAACGCATATCAGCATCGGCCGACTGCCCGACGGCGACTTCATCGTCCCCTTCGATCCTTCCGGTGGCGTAGGCGTCGTAGATCTCGCCGACACCGACCATTCCGCACGGAGCCAGCTCAGCCGCGCGCAGCGCGCCGATGCTCGCGGCGCCGACGACGCGCACGCCCCTGCCGAGCGCCCAGATGATTTCTTTGTGCCGGATGGCGGGCGTGTGGTGATAGACGCCGTCGATGATGACCACGGTGTCCGCTGCGGCGATACCGGTGTCGAACAGGTCACCGTGCCGGATGGGGGGCCGTGGGGCGAACCGGGAATCGGACAGTACAGGGTCGTCCGGGCTGAGCGTCGGCCCGGTGAATACGTAGATCAACCGCACGAGGGGGTGCCCCGCGCCGATGGCTGCACAGCACCCCCTCGCTCCCCATCAGCGGGTCAGAACGTGTAGCACTCTTCCTGCTCGACGTCCTCGGACCGAACGACCGCGGACGGCTCGATCACCTCCATAACGTCGCTCTCGCCTTCCGTGGCGCTGCTCTGAGCAGCCGCCTGCGACTTCGAGATCTCCATCTCTCATCCCTCCTGAGGTGTAGCGGGCGCGGAAAACGCCCGGCGGGGCGCACGGCACTCGGCTCAGCGAACGGCACGGCTTGCCGTGCGTCACACATCGTCAGCCCGGGACACGGGCCGAGGGAACGACCTCCCGCCTGCCTCCGGTTGCGCCCGTCTGCCTCCGATTGCCTTCTCACGCAAGCACCTTGACCGGATCTACAGGAGGGGCAGGACACTGGGAACGATGGGCGCACATCACGTAGCCCGCCCGCAATAAAGGGGGAGGACCGCGCGTGGCCGCAGCCGTGGACGACAGGGCCTGGGCCCTCCTCCAGTTGGTGTTCGATCAGGAACGCTGCGACGGCAACACGTTTCTCCGCCGCCTGGCCGCCCACCACCAGCGCCTCGGCCTCGGAACCATGGCCTGTCGCCCGGAGAAAATCTCCCGGTGGAAGAAAGGCCGTAGCCGGCCGGACCGCCGCGCCACCATCGCCATGGCCGACATGCTCGGCGTCCCCCTCGACCAGGTCCACGCGCTGGGCTGGCCGCACTGGTTACGGCTCGCGCTCAGAGACGACCGTGCGCTGCTGGCCTCCCCATGGACACCATCCGGAACCGTCCAGGCACTGGAACTCGTAGGAGGGTCCGCCGACATGGAACGCAGGGAATTCGTGATCACCAGCGGCACACTGGCCGCCCTACTGGCGAGCTGGGCCGCCGCCTCACCGGCGACCGCCGTCCTCTCCTCCAACCGGCGCCCCTTGATCAACGACCACACCCCCCGCCTCATCGAGGACCGCCTCGCCACCCTCAGACACCTGGACGATCAGATCGGATCCGGCCAGACATACGCCCTCGCCTGCGCCGAACGCCGGATGATCATCCACACCCTCCAGAACACCGCCTACAGCGCCACCACCGGCCGCCGCCTGTTCGCCGCCGCCGCCGAAGCATCACGTATCTCAGGCTGGTGCGCCGTCGACTCCGGCCACCCCGCACAGGCCCAACGCCACTACCTGGCCGCCCTGCGCTCCGCCGGGAGCGCGGCCGACCCCGTCATCACCGCCAACACCCTCGGCTTCTGGGCCATGCTCCGCTACAGCACAGGCGACCCCGAAGGCGCGCTCCAACTCGTGGACGCCGCCCACCGCCACGCCGCCCGAACCGACTCGCCCAGGATGACCGCCGTGCTCCACGCACGAGCCTCCCGCGCCCACGCACGCGCCGGAAACACCCTGGCCAGCCAGCGGGCCGAACACGCCATGTTCGACACCTACGAACGCGCCGGCCCACCGGACGACGAACCCGCATGCGTGTACTGGATCAACCGCGACGAACTCCACGGCTGGGCCGCCACCAACGCCCTCGACCTCCGCGACCCCCGCCGCGCCCTCACCCACCACGCCGCCATCTCCAACGCCCACCAGACCGGCACACACGACCAGCCCCCGCCGCGCACGGCCGCTCTACGCCTCACCCGCGAGGCCGACGCGCATCTCGCGCTCGGAGACATCGACGCCGCCGTACACACCGCCAACCAGGCAGTACGGACCCTCGGTACCGTCGCCTCCGCTCGCGGAACCAGACTTCTCACGGGGCTCAAAAATAAGCTCGCCGTGCATGAGACCCCCATGGTGCGGGGCTTCCTGGAAAGCTACGAAGAGAGGTCCGGCACCGCGTAACCCCTCGCGGTGATGATCGCCGTCCCGCTCACCCGGTTGACGGCCGTCCCCGCCGATCCCCCTACCCCCACCAAGGCGGCGTCAGCCGAGTCGGCCGGTTCGCGAGCCGTCCCACAAGGACCGGCTCCTATTCCGTCGTGCCGAGGAAGACCGGGTTCGTGAACGCCGCGAGTGCGCCGGGGAAGCCCGGTGTCGTCGGGGCGTGGCGGACCTCCGCGCGTACGTATGTGGCGTACGCGGGGGTGGTGCGCCATTCCACCGTGCCCGTGCCGGAGGTCGGGAGCGTGGCCGTGTGCAGGGTGCCCTGGTCGGTGACGAGGTGGGCGGTGTGGCCGGGGGCGCCGGTGACCTCCAGGCGTACCGTCACCGGTTCGTCCGCGCCGACGCGCAGGCGGTCGCCGATGCCCGCGTGCCTGCCCCGGCCGCCCGCCGCGCCGAAGGTCAGGGAGACCGAGGCGGACTCGGCGATGTAGCTGTGGCCCGCGCGGATGCCGGCGAGGATCGCGTCGCGGGTGAGGTCCTCGGCCAGGACGACGGTCTGCGGGGTGCCGATGGGGTCGGGGTCGCGGTGGGCGTCGCTGCTGCCCATCGCGGGGGTCCAGGGCCGTCCCGAACGGGCCGCGGAGACCAGGGTGTTGTCCCAGTCGGCGAGGGAGACCTCGTCGTCGACCGTGTACGGGCCGTTCCACACCTCCACCGCGTCGGCGTCGGCGAAGCCGAACTTCCAGTTGCAGCCGATGCAGGTGGCGTGCGGGTGGGCCGGGACGACCAGGCCGCCGGCGCGGCGGACCTCGCGGGCGTAGTGGCCGAAGCGGTTGTCGCGGGCGCGGTAGCGCCAGTCGATGAACGTACCGCCGTCCATGCCCAGCGCCACGACGTGCCCGTTGCGGGTGGTGATCTCCTCGCCGGTGAGGATCAGCAGGTCGTCACCCCACAGGCCGTCCCAGACGCGGTGCGCGGAATGCGTGTTGTGCTCGCTGGTGTTGATGAAGTCGAGGCCCGCCTTCCTGGCGAGCGCGGCGATCTCGGCGGGCGTCCGCTTGCCGTCGGAGTGGACGGAGTGGATGTGGCAGTCACCGCGGTACCACGCCCGGCCGCGCCCCTTGGCGCGCCGCGGCGGGTACACGGGCTTGGGGGTCTTGCCCGGGGCACCGAACCGCAGCGTGATCGTCACCTCGTACGCCAGGCCCTGCGGGGCGACGGTGTACGGGCCGAGCGCGATGTGCCAGGTGCCCGCGTTCACCGGGCCGGGGAGGTAGCCGGGGGTGGCCTCGTCGGCGCGCAGGAAGAACTCGGTACGGGCGCCGCCGGACCAGCCGCGGAAGCCCTCGCCGCCGAGTCGTGTGCCGCGCTCGTCGAAGATGCCGATGTCGAGGGCGTTGCCCTGGGTGCCGGCCGGCATGGTGGGGCGCTCGTAGGAGTAGGCGACATGGATCTCGCGGACCCCGCGCGGTACTTCGACGGGCAGATGGACGAAGTCGGGGGAGCCGGGCGGCAGCGTGCCGCGGACGGTTCTGGTCTGCTCTCCGGACCCGGAGTCGGACCCGGACCCGGACCCGGCACCGGCGGGCACGCCGGAAGATCCGGAAGGTGTCGCGTTCGCGAAGCTCACGGTACTCAACGTAAGCGCGGCGGCGGCTCCCGTCACCAGAAGGCCTCGTCGGGCGATCGCGCTGTCGTGGGTGTCTGCGTGGTCCTTACACATGCCGGCGGCTCCCAGGGTGCCGAGAGGGACAAGTGGTCACAGACGCGACCACCCGATTCGTGCGTTCGAACTCTGGTATTGAGCCGTGAACCAGGAGGCAAGGGAAGGGTGTTGTCAGATGGCTGAGAAGAGTCCAGGACCTGGACCTGTACGGGACGAACACGTCCGAAGTCCCGTGTCGTGGCAGGCCACGGCACCGAACGTATTCTCGGGGGATGACGACGCGCGTGCCTGAGGAACCTGGGACAGGACGACCGAAGACCATCCGGCCGGCGGGAGAGCGGACCGGACAACCGGCACCACCGGCACCACCCGGCGGAACGGCGGCCCCCACCGCCAACGCCATGCGGCGTGCGCTCAAGCGGGCGCGGGACGGGGTCGCGCTGGATGTCGCGGAGGCCGCCGTGCTGCTCCAGGCGCGCGGCGACGATCTCACCGACCTCGCCGCGTCCGCCGCCCGTGTGCGGGAAGCGGGGCTGGCGGCGGCCGGCCGGCCGGGCGTCATCACGTACTCCCGCAAGGTCTTCATCCCGCTGACGCGGCTGTGCCGGGACAAGTGCCACTACTGCACCTTCGTCACCGTCCCCGGGAAGCTGCGCCGTGCCGGGCACGGCATGTTCCTCTCCCCGGACGAGGTCCTGGAGATCGCGCGCCAGGGCGCCGCGCTCGGCTGCAAGGAAGCCCTGTTCACGCTCGGTGACAAGCCCGAGGACCGGTGGCCCGAGGCCAGGGAGTGGCTGGAGGCGGAGGGATACGACGACACCCTCGCGTACGTCCGCGCCATGGCCATCCGCGTCCTGGAGGAGACCGGGCTGCTGCCCCATCTCAACCCGGGCGTCCTCTCCTGGACCGATCTCCAGCGGCTCAAGCCCGTCGCGCCCAGCATGGGCATGATGCTGGAGACCACCGCCACCCGGCTGTGGTCCGAGCCGGGCGGCCCGCACCACGGCTCGCCCGACAAGGAGCCCGCCGTACGGCTGCGGGTGCTGGAGGACGCGGGCCGCTCCAACGTCCCGTTCACCACCGGCGTGCTGATCGGGATCGGGGAGTCGTACGAGGAGCGCGCGGACGCCCTCTTCGAGCTCCGGCGCGTCCAGCGGGCGTACCACGGCATCCAGGAAGTCATCGTCCAGAACTTCCGCGCCAAGCCGGACACCGCGATGCGCGGGATGCCGGACGCCGAGCTGGAGGAGCTGGCGGCGGCCATCGCCGTGACCCGGCACGTCCTCGGCCCCGCCGCCCGTATCCAGGCCCCGCCCAATCTTGTCGACGCTGAATACGCGCTGCTCATCGGCGCGGGCATTGACGACTGGGGCGGCGTCTCGCCCCTCACCCCCGATCATGTCAACCCGGAACGCCCCTGGCCGCATATCGATGAACTGGCGGCGCGTACCGCCGAGTCCGGGTTCGCGCTGCGCGAGCGGCTGACCATCTACCCGGAGTTCATCGCGCGCGGCGAGCCCTGGCTCGACCCGCGGCTGATGCCGCACGTACGGGCGCTGGCCGACCCGGAGACGGGCCTCGCCGTCGAGGGCACGCGGCCCGCCGGGCTGCCCTGGCAGGAGCCCGACGAGGGCTTCACCGCCACCGGCCGTACGGATCTGCACCGCACGATCGACACCGAGGGGCGCACCGCCGACCGGCGCGACGACTTCGACGAGGTGTACGGCGACTGGGAGGCGCTGCGCGAGGCCGCGGCCCCCGGCATGGTGCCCTCCCGTATCGACACGGACGTACGGTCGGCCCTCGCCCAGGCCGCCGACGACCCGGTGAAGCTCACCGACGACCAGGCACTCGCGCTCCTCCACGCGGACGGCCCGGCGCTCGACGCGCTGACCCGGATCGCCGACGAGCTGCGCCGGGACGTGGTCGGCGACGACGTCACGTACATCGTCACGCGCAACATCAACTTCACCAATGTCTGCTACACCGGCTGCCGCTTCTGCGCCTTCGCACAGCGCCGCACGGACGCCGACGCCTACACGCTCTCCCTGGACCAGGTCGCGGACCGCGCCCAGCAGGCTTGGGAGGTCGGGGCCACCGAGGTCTGCATGCAGGGCGGAATCCACCCGGACCTGCCCGGCACGGCGTACTTCGACATCGCGCGCGCCGTGAAGGAACGCGTCCCCGGAATGCACATCCACGCCTTCTCCCCGATGGAGGTCGTCAACGGCGCCTCGCGCACCGGCCTGTCGATCCGCGAGTGGCTGACGGCGGCGAAGGAGGCCGGACTCGACTCGATCCCGGGCACGGCGGCGGAGATCCTTGACGACGAGGTGCGCTGGATCCTCACCAAGGGCAAGCTGCCGACGGCGACCTGGATCGAGGTCGTCAAGACCGCCCATGAACTGGGCATCCGGTCCAGTTCCACGATGATGTACGGCCATGTCGACCAGCCACGCCACTGGCTCGGCCACTTCCGTACGCTCGCCCGGATCCAGCAGGAGACGGGCGGCTTCACGGAGTTCGTGACGCTCCCCTTCATCCACACCAACGCGCCGGTCTATCTGGCCGGTATCGCCCGCCCCGGCCCGACGGACCGCGACAACCGCGCGGTCATGGCGATGGCCAGGCTCCTCCTGCACCCCCACATCACCAATATCCAGACGAGCTGGGTGAAGCTGGGCACGGAGGGCGCGGCGGAGATGCTTCGTTCCGGCGCGAACGATCTGGGCGGCACGCTGATGGAGGAGACCATCTCGCGGATGGCCGGGTCCAGTTACGGCTCGTACCGTTCGGTCAAGGACCTCATCGCCATCGCGGACGCGGCGGGCCGCCCGGCGAAGCCGCGTACGACGCTGTACGGCGAGGTTCCGGAGGAGCGCGTACGGACGGCGGCGGCGTCGGACGGGCATCTGCCGGAGCTGCTGCCCCTGCTGCCCGTACGCGGCGAGGAAGGCTGAAAACGACCCATCCGTCGCCCTCGGCAACGCCCTCAACGCCGCCCGGAATTCGTTCGGTTGTGTCAGTGGCCGTTGCTACTCTCCTGCGGCCCGCCGAGATCGGCGGGCCGACAGGGGAGGGAACAGTTGGCCATGCGCAAGCGTCGAAGACTTCTCACGGCCGGGTCACTCGTCGTCGCCGCGGTCCTGGCGGCTCAGGGGACGGCGGTCGCGGCGGAGAATCTGCCGCCCGAGCGGCCGGCCGCGGCGGATCTGCTCTCGGGGGGCAAACCGTGCGTCAGCGGGGAGGACCGGCCCTTCGTCCGGTCCCTCCCGGCCCTGACCACGGTCTTGTACGACCAGCCGGCCGACGGTCAGTCCTTTCCGGACCGGGTGAGCGCCGAGTTCGAGATGTGGTGGCAGGACTCCACCGGCACGGAGCAGCGGAAGACCCTCACGACCACGGCGAAGTCGTCCGGATCGCCGTTCGGCTGGCAGCTGTCGTCGGCGTCGGACCTTCCGGCGGACACGGTCGTCTCCTGGCGGGTCCGGGCGCACGACGACCGGGGCGCGACCTCGGCGTGGAGCGACGAGGGCGGCGCGACCGCCTGTGAGTTCGTCTACGACAGAACCGTGCCCGGGAAGCCCTCGGTGACCTCGCCCGACTACCCCGACGACACGGTGGCGTCGGGCGGGGTCGGCGTCTACGCGAGCTTCATCCTGGACGCGCCCGATGACGACGTCGTCGCCTACCGGTACGACTTCCTCGGCGGTCCGTCCCTGACCGCCGAGCCGGCCGAGCCGGGCGGCTCCGTAACTCTTCGGTACCTGCCGCAGCGCTCGGGCACGCTCACGCTGAGCGCGGGGGCGATGGACCGGGCGGGGAACGTGAGCGCGTCGACCACCTTCTACTTCCGTGTGAGGTCGGGCGGCTCCCCGGCCGCGCACTGGAAGCTGTCCGACGCGGCGGGCTCCGGGTCGGCCGCGGCCGAGGCCGGACCCGCCGCGCCGGCGGGCACAGGCGTCACCTTCGGGGCCCCGGCCCCGGCGGGCACCACACTGACCTCCGCCGCGACGCTCGACGGTACGGAGGAGGGCTTCCTCACCCCGGGCGCCTCCCTCATCGACACCGAGAAGACCTTCGCGGTCGGCGGCTGGGTACGCCCCGAGCGTCTGGACCGGGACGCGACGGCCATCAGCCAGGACGCGGGCACGGAGCCCGGGTTCGGCCTCGGCGCGCGGACGGGGGACGGCGAGCCCGTCTGGTCGTTCGCGTCCGGCGGCGCGCGGGTGTCCGGCGGCGCTCCGGAAGTCGGGGAGTGGGCGCATGTCCTCGGCCAGTACGACGCCGAGACCGGTATGACGCGGCTGTACGTCAATGGCCGCGAGGTCGGTACGGCGCGGCGGGCCACCGCCGCGCCGAGCGTCGGAGACCTCCAGCTGGGCCGGGCACGCGACGGGGCGGGCTACCGCGACCACTGGCAGGGCGCTCTGGGGGACGTGCGCGTCTACGAACGGGTCGTGGTGGCCGCCGAGGTGGCGGAACTCGCGAAGCGCACGCCGGCGCCGCGCGGCCACTGGTCGCTGGAGAACGCGCGGGACGGCGTCAGCCCCGAGCTGTACGACGGCGCGCCGCTGAAGCTGGGCGCGGGAGCGACGATCCACCGCGGGCCGGGCGACTGCCTCCCCGAGCTGGACCCCGACTGCCCCCAGGTGGAGTACGCCCTGGTCGGGGACGGTGATCTGTGGCTGGACGGCGCCACTGGCTTCGCCGCCACCGACGAGCCGGTGGTCGACACCGACGACAGCTTCACCCTCGGGGTCGTCGTACGGCTGGCGGACGCCGAGCCGGAGCGTCCGATGACCGTCCTGTCCCAGGGCGGTGCGAACGGCGATGCCTTCAAGGTCCGTTACGACCCGGCGACGTACTCCTGGCAGCTCGTGGTGGCCCACGCGGACGAGCCGGGGGCGGCGGAGACGGTCGTGGGCCAGTCCGTGTGGCCGGACGAACCGCAGCGGCTGGCCGTCGTCTACGACGACGCGACCGACCGGATCACGCTCTATGTCAACGGGGAGGCCGGCGCCGACGCGAGCGCGAGCTTCCGGCACTCGTGGAAGAGCACCGGCGGCCTCCAGGTCGGACGGGGCCGCACGGCCGACGGCTGGGGTGAGTACCTGCGCGGTTCCGTGGACGAGGTGCACGCCTTCTCCGGTGCGCTCGGTCAGGTCGCCGTCCAGCAGTTGGGGCAGGGCTCGGAGCCCTGCCTCCCCTGCTGAGCAACGGTCCGTTGAATAAGGTCCGTTGAGTACGGTCCGTTCACCCGCGGCGGCGGGTGAACGGACCATGCGGAACCGCCGCCGCTGCTGCAAGACTGAGTGCTGCCGGGGTGCCGGGATCGTACGGGCCCTTCGTCGGGGGCGTGGAGGGGCGCATGGCGCGAGCACAGGTGTCGATGGCCGAGCTGATCAGGCGGCGCCGGAGGACAGGTTTCATCGGGCGCCGTGATGAGCTCGGCGCTTTCCGCGCCAATCTCGACGTCCCGCCGGACGACGACCGGCATCGCTTCCTCTTCCACATCCATGGCAACGCGGGAGTGGGAAAGACCTTCCTGGTACGGGAGTTGGAACAGGCCGCACGGGAACGCGGCGCCCTGACCGGCTATATCGACGAGTCCGTGAGCAGCGTCCCCGAGGTGCTGGCCGTGCTCGGTGAACAGCTCGCCGGGCAAGGGCATCCGCTGAAGCGGCTGGAGCGGCTGCTCGCGACGTACCGGCAGCGGCGGCACGAGGCGGAGTCCTCGTCGGCCGCGCTCATCGATCCGGTGGCGCCGCAATCCCCGCAGTCCGCGCAATCCGCGCAGCCCCGCACGTCCCTTGAGCCACAGCCGCACCCGCAGCCGCACCCGCAGTCACAGCCGCAACCGCACCCGCAGCCGCAGCCGTCCGCCGGGAGCACGGCCGCGGTGACGGCGGGTGTGATCGGGCTCGGCATGGTGCCGGTCGTCGGGGCCTTCGCCGGAGCGCTCGACACCGTACAACTCGCCGCCGGGGCCGACCGGTTGCGCGCCACGCTGAGCGCGCGCTTCCGTAACCAGGAGGACGTACAGCTGGTGCTGGCGCCGGACCGGGTGCTCACCCCCGTACTCGTCACCGAGCTGGCCGAGATCGCCCGCCGCGCACCCTGGATCACGCTCTTCTTCGACACGTACGAACGCACCGCGCCCTTCCTGGACACCTGGCTGCGCGACCTGATGACGACGGAACGGTACGGCGCGCTGCCCGCCCAGGTCGTCGTCACCCTCGCGGGGCAGCGCCCGTTCGACGCCGCGCGCTGGGGCGGCTTCGCGGACTTCATGACCGACCAGCGGCTCGAACCCTTCACCGAACACGAAGCGCGCCAACTGCTCACGGCCAAGGACGTCACGGACGAAGCCGTGGTCGAGGAGGTGCTGCGGCTCTCCGGCGGTCTGCCCGTCCTCGTCTCCACCCTCGCCGAGAACCAGCCGGCCGACACCGCCGACGTCGGGGACCCGAGCGCCACCGCCGTCGAACGCTTCCTCAAATGGGAGCAGGACCCGGTACGGAGGGCCGCCGCCCTCGCCTGCGCCCTGCCCCGCCGGCTGGACGAGGACGTCTTCCGTGCGGCGGTGCCGGAGGACGCGGCGGGGCTCTACGACTGGCTGCGCGCCCTGCCCTTCGTCACCCGCAAGGACACGGGCGTCTCGTACCACGGCGTGGTGCGCGCGCCCATGCTGCGCTTGCAGCGCACCCGTTCGCCGCGCGGCTGGAGCGAGCGGCACGCGGCGCTCGCCCGGTGTTTCGCCCGCTGGCGCGAGGAAAAGGAAGCGGGCCTGCGCGCCGACGAGGTGTGGCAGAGCGCCGAATGGCGCGCGCAGCGCTTCGAGGAGACCTACCACGCGCTGTGCGCCGGTCCGCGCGCCGCGCTCGCCGTGGCGCTGCGGGACGTGGTCGAGGGGTGCCGCCAAAGCCCGGCGGCGGCCCGCCGCGCCGCGCAGGTACTGGCCGAGGCCGGTGACGACACCGACGACACGACGGCCCGTGCCTGGGGGCAGCGGCTGACGGCCGCGCTCGACGACGAGGAAGAGGGCATACGGGCGGCGCTCGGCCTGCTTCTCGACGGGAGCGGTCTGGACACCCGGGGCCGCGCGGCGGCGCACACAGTACGGGGGCGGGAACTGCGGGACGCGGGTGAGTACGCACAGGCGCTGGCCGAGTACGACCGGTCGCTCGCGCTCGACCCGGACGAGCCCGCGACGCACTACGGCCGAGGCCTCGCCCACCAGTTGAACGGCGATCTGGTCACAGCCCTGGCCGATCTGCGCCGGGCCGACGAACTGGCTCCGGACACCTCGTGGATCCTTGACGAGTACGGGGAGACGTTACGTCTCGCCGACAGGCGCGAAGAGGCCGTCGAAGTGCTGGACCGCGCCCTCGCGCTCGACCCGACCAACGCGTATGCCCTGGCCTGCCGGGGCGTCGCCCAGCACGGACTGGGGCGGCACGCCGCCGCCCTGGCCGATTTCGGCCGTGCCCTGGAGCTGGACGTCGAGTATCTGTGGGCGCTGGCCCGCAGAGCCCGGCTGCTGCGCGACATGGGGGAGCTCGACCGGTCCTACGCCGATCTGGACCGTGCGGTCGAACTGGCGCCGGACAACGCCTGGATCGCCTCAGAGCGCGGCGAGACGTACCGGCTCACCGACCGGAACGAGGACGCGGAGCGGGAGCTGACCCGGGCCCTGGCGATCGACCCCGACCATGCCTCGGCCTACGCGGGCCGTGGGGCCGTCCGCCATCTGCTGGGGCGGCACACCGAGGCGCGCGCCGATCTGGACCGCGCGATCGCATTGGAGCCCGACTATGCCTGGGCGCTGGTGCACCGTGCCCGGCTGCGCCATGAACTGGACGACACCGCAGGTGAGTTGGCCGACCTGGATCGTGCCGTCGACGCCGGGCCGGGCGGCCTGTGGATCCGGCTGGAGCGAGGAGAGGCCCGGCTGAACGCCGGACAGCACGAGGAGGCGGTCGCCGATCTCACCGCCGTGCTGGACGAACGGCCCGACGACACGTGGGCGCTCGTCCTGCGCGGCAGGTCCCACCACGCCTGCGGCCGCTACGGTTACGCCCTCGCGGATCTGGACCGGGCCCTGGAGATCGATCCGGACTACGCGTGGGCGTACTACTCGCGAGCCGGGATGGCACTGGCCGTGGGCCGTCCCGAGCGGGCGCTCGCCGACCTGGGAAGGTGCGTCGCCCTGGACGCCACCGCGGATCACGCCCGGCGCAGGGCGGTGAGCGCGAGCCTGGTCCTCGGCAGGCCCGAGGAAGCTCTTCGCCTGCTGGACGAGCTGACCACCGCCGCCACCCACGACCTGGACGAGCGCTGCGAGGCGCTGCGCAGGACCGGGCAGTGGGCCGCGGCACGTGCGGCGGCCGACCGGTACAGCGTCGCTGAGCCGCTGTACGGCGCGTTCGAGCGGGCCATGACGGTGACCGCGAGCGAGGGCGCGGACGCCGGTGCCCCCGCCTGGCGGGAGCTGGCACGACGGCTGGAGGAGACCGCGGATCCCGCGCCCGAGATGCCCGCCTACGTGGCCATGCTGAGCGGGGCCGTACGCGGGGACTGGGGCGCGCTGGACGCCTCGCTCGCCACGCTGCTCGCCATGGACGCCGAATGGGACGATCTCGCGAACATGGTGTGCCACCTCGAAGAACTGCTCCACGCGCCCGGCATCGACACCGCCCGCCTCCGCCCCCGCATCGCCCGAGTCATCGCCGCGCGCGACGAGTTCGCCGCCCGCTGGGCGTGAAGCGGGTGGTCACCGGGGCATTCCGCGGAAAGACCTCCGTGCGGAAGACCTCCGTGCGGAAGACCGAAGAGACCCCGCCGCGCTACTTTGGTCGGATGCGGCGCCCGAGCCGCCGACCGTACCGTCGTACGGTATGACACCACCGCCCCAGACCGATCCCGCCGTCGCGGGAACGTCCGCGACCGCGCGGCTCGCGGATGTCGACGCGCTGCGCGGCTTCGCGCTCTTCGGCATCCTGATGGTCAACATCCCGTTCTTCGCCAGCGGTTACACCCTGCTGGACATCCCGGATCCGGCCAGGATCGCCTGGCACGACGACGCCGTGGTGAACGTCGTCCAGTTCGTCTTCGAGTCCAAGTTCTATCTCCTCTTCGCCTTTCTCTTCGGCTACAGCTTCACCCTCCAGATCGACTCCGCCGCCGCCCGCGGGCTCACCTTCCGTCCTCGCTTCCTGCGCCGGCTCGGGGGGCTGTTCCTGATAGGTGTCGCCAACGCGGTCCTGCTGTTCTACGGCGACATCCTCGTCACGTACGCCGTGCTCGGCCTGCTGCTCTTCCTGGTGCGCGGCATCTCGCCCCGCCGCGCGCTATGGGTGGCCGGGATCATCACCGGCACGATCGCGCTGCTGTTCCTGACCGTGGCCGTCCTCGTGGTCCTCATCGACGGTGCCTCCGCGACGGCCACCCCCTCGGAACAGGCCAGGATGCTCGCCGACGGCCGAGCGGGCACCGAGGCGATGCGCGGTGGCGTCGGGTCGGTCATCGGCGAGCGGATCTCCTCGCTGGGGAACGCGTTCCCGCTGATCTTCTTCTTCCAGGGACCGCTGGCGTTCTCCGCCTTCCTGGTGGGGCTGGCCGCGGGCAAGCGGCGCGTGCTCGCCCACCCCGCCGCCCACGAGAGGAAGCTGAGGCTCATCCAGCTCATCGGCTTCCCGGTGGGGCTGGCGGGCTCGCTGTTCTACACGCTCGCCGGGGACGACAACCTCTTCGCCGGCGCCGCGCACATCGTGAGCGCGCCCTTCCTCACCGCCGCGTACGCCGCCACGCTCCTGCGCGCGTTCAGGACCGCGCGCGGCGCGCGGCTGGCCGAAGTGCTCGCCCGGCCGGGGCGGATGGCACTGACCAACTATCTGAGCCAGTCGCTGCTCTGCGTACTGATCTTCACGGGGATCGGCTTCGGGCTCATCGGCCGCGTGCCGTACGCGGCGGTCCTCGCCATCGCGCTGGCGGTCTACTCCGTACAAGTGGTGTGGAGCGCCTGGTGGATGCGGCGATTCCGGATGGGCCCGGTCGAATGGCTGCTGCGCGCCGCCACCCACCTGGAACGGCCCGCCATGCGGCTGCGCGGGAGTCCTCGCCGTAGCCCGGCGTCCGTGTGACGCCGGCCTTCGGACAGGACGGCGCGGCGGGCCCCACGTAACCGTCACGAAACCTTCGCACCCACGCCCGGCGCCCAAAACCGACCTGCCGGGCGTCCGCCGCCCATACCGCCCCACGCCGCTCCAGGCAGCGCGAAGCGCGCCCTCAACCCACTGTTCCCGGTCGATTACAGTGCTGCGCAGTTTGTGCGGTCGCTCGGAGGCACAGGGGAGGGAGTGGCGCGTGAGCACACCGTCCGGAGCCGTCTGGGGCCGTGCGGAACAGCAGGACTTCCGCAGCCGGGTGCGGGGCTGTCTGCTCGGCGGTGCCATCGGGGACGCGCTCGGTGCCGGGGTCTCCGCGCTCACGCTCGACGAGATCAGGGCCGCCCACGGGGAGGGCGCCGTGAACGACTTCGTGCCCGCCTTCGGCCGCCGCGGCGCCGTCAGCGCCGCCACGCAACTGACCCTGTTCACCGTCGACGGACTGATCCGCGCCCAGGTCCGCAGGGACATCGGCGCCTGGCATCCGCCCACCGACGTGCACCGCGCGCATCTGCGCTGGGCGGCGACCCAGCGGGACTGGGGGCCGGATCTGCGCCGCGAGGACGGTGGCTGGCTCGCCCAGGAGGAGTGGCTGTACGCGCGCCGCGACCCCACCATCTCCTGTCTCACCGGGCTCGGCGACACCATCATGGGCACACTCGACAAGCCCAAGAACACCATCGCGCGCGACTCGGGCGCCCTGGTACGGTCCGCGCCGTTCGGGCTGCTCGTGGGCTGGGAGCCGCAGTTGGTGTGCCAGCTCGCCGTGGAGTGCGCCGTCCAGACGCACGGCTCGCCGGGCGCGTATCTCTCGGCGGGCGCCTTCGCGGTGATCGTGCACGCCCTGGCGCGCGGCGAGACGCTGGACGCGGGCGTGCAGCGCGCCCTCGCCCAGCTCACCCCGCGCCCGGGGCACCAGCCCGTCTCGGACGGCCTTCAGCAGGCGCTCGGCGCCGTACGGCAGGGAATCCCGGGACCGGAACGGATCGCCGCGCTCGGCGAGGGACGTACCGCCGAGTCGGCGCTCGCCGTCGCCGTCTACTGCGCGCTGGTCGCCGAGGACATCCGCCAGGGGCTGCGCCTGGCCGTCAACCACGACGGCCCGTCGGCGGCGACCGGCACGCTCTGCGGCGCGCTGCTCGGCGCGCTCCACGGCGAGACGGCCCTGCCGCCCGCCTGGCTGGCGGAACTGGAGGGCCGGCCCACCCTGCTGGAGATCGCCGACGACTTCGCGATGGAGATGACCCAGGGCCCGGCGCTGCACAGCCCGGGGACCGCGGCCTCGGGCTGGCTTGTCCGGTATCCGCGCGGCTGACGCGGGGGCCTGACGCGACGCTGCGGCGGGTAGTGGCGTACGTACGCCACTACCCCCCCCCCCGCGGCCCCGCGGCACCGCCGCCCACCCAGCCCAACCCCTCCCGCGGAACCCGAGCC
>NZ_JBHUBB010000022.1:132411-142691 GCF_042789485.1 Streptomyces sp. NPDC056835 | reverse complement strand
GCCATTGTAGCACGTGTGCAGCCCAAGACATAAGGGGCATGATGACTTGACGTCGTCCCCACCTTCCTCCGAGTTGACCCCGGCAGTCTCCTGTGAGTCCCCATCACCCCGAAAGGCATGCTGGCAACACAGAACAAGGGTTGCGCTCGTTGCGGGACTTAACCCAACATCTCACGACACGAGCTGACGACAGCCATGCACCACCTGTACACCGACCACAAGGGGGCGACCATCTCTGGCCGTTTCCGGTGTATGTCAAGCCTTGGTAAGGTTCTTCGCGTTGCGTCGAATTAAGCCACATGCTCCGCTGCTTGTGCGGGCCCCCGTCAATTCCTTTGAGTTTTAGCCTTGCGGCCGTACTCCCCAGGCGGGGAACTTAATGCGTTAGCTGCGGCACCGACGACGTGGAATGTCGCCAACACCTAGTTCCCAACGTTTACGGCGTGGACTACCAGGGTATCTAATCCTGTTCGCTCCCCACGCTTTCGCTCCTCAGCGTCAGTAATGGCCCAGAGATCCGCCTTCGCCACCGGTGTTCCTCCTGATATCTGCGCATTTCACCGCTACACCAGGAATTCCGATCTCCCCTACCACACTCTAGCCTGCCCGTATCGAATGCAGACCCGGGGTTAAGCCCCGGGCTTTCACATCCGACGCGACAAGCCGCCTACGAGCTCTTTACGCCCAATAATTCCGGACAACGCTTGCGCCCTACGTATTACCGCGGCTGCTGGCACGTAGTTAGCCGGCGCTTCTTCTGCAGGTACCGTCACTCTCGCTTCTTCCCTGCTGAAAGAGGTTTACAACCCGAAGGCCGTCATCCCTCACGCGGCGTCGCTGCATCAGGCTTTCGCCCATTGTGCAATATTCCCCACTGCTGCCTCCCGTAGGAGTCTGGGCCGTGTCTCAGTCCCAGTGTGGCCGGTCGCCCTCTCAGGCCGGCTACCCGTCGTCGCCTTGGTAGGCCATCACCCCACCAACAAGCTGATAGGCCGCGGGCTCATCCTTCACCGCCGGAGCTTTCAACCCCCGCCCATGCAGGCAGAAGTATTATCCGGTATTAGACCCCGTTTCCAGGGCTTGTCCCAGAGTGAAGGGCAGATTGCCCACGTGTTACTCACCCGTTCGCCACTAATCCACCCCGAAAGGCTTCATCGTTCGACTTGCATGTGTTAAGCACGCCGCCAGCGTTCGTCCTGAGCCAGGATCAAACTCTCCGTGAATGTTTACTCGGCAGTGCTTAATTAAAAGCGCCGGTATCACCACGAGAGCGGAACCACCGGCCGGAATAAGACCAGTGGTTCACAGCGTCCTCGCTGTGTTTACTACAAAGGAACCTCAACCCACCGGGTCATCCGGCAGGTCGGGGTATCAACATATCTGGCGTTGACTTTTGGCACGCTGTTGAGTTCTCAAGGAACGGACGCTTCCTTTGTACTCACCCTCTCGGGCTTTCCTCCGGGCTTTTCCCTTCGGTCTTGCGTTTCCGACTCTATCAGACTCTTTCGTGTCCGATTCCCCGTCGGAGCGGGGCCGCCTTCCAGATTCTCGCTTTCGCGTTTCCCTTTCCGGCGATTCCGACTCTATCAGATCCTTTCGGGCCTGATTCCCAGTCAGAGTGGGCTGTCATCCCGGCCGTTGGGCCGTTCGGACGAGTGAGACTTTAGCGGAATCTGCTGCTCCGACGCTAATCGGGGCCGCATCCCTTCGAACGCGGATTCCTCATTCGCAAAAGCCCACGCAAAACAATGCGACACCAGCGGTCGCGCGCTTGTAATGGGTCCTGCGGAATGACTGTCCGGGGACCGGCCTGGACCGGTGCTCACGTCGGACAGCTCGGAGAACATTACGGATCCGTGTTTGGCATGTCAACTTGAGGGGTCGGCCGCTACTCTGGGGGCCATGACAACGCACGCGTGCAACCTTCAGTGGTGGGCCGCCTGAGGGCGGCCGGCCACACACGTGTGCACTCAACGGACGCCGCTTCGGCGGCCGTTCGCGTTTTCCCCCTCGGGAGGCCGGCCGCTGGAGGCGGCGGCTCCGATCCGGAGGGTGATGAGAGAGATGACGCGGATCTTCAGCGGGGTCAAGCCGACGGGGCATCTGACGCTGGGCAACTACCTCGGGGCCGTACGCAGATGGGTCGAGGTCGATCAGCACCGGGCCGACGCGCTGTTCAGCGTGGTGGATCTGCACGCGCTGACCGTCGAACACGATCCCGCCCGCGTGCGCAGACTCAGCCGGCAGGCCGCGACGCTGCTGCTGGCGGCCGGGCTGGACCCCGCCCTGTGCACCGTGTTCGTACAGAGCCATGTGGACGAGCACACGCGACTCTCGTATCTGCTGGAGTGCACGGCGACCGACGGCGAGCTGCGGCGCATGATCCAGTACAAGGAGAAGAGCGCCCGGGCGCTGGCGTCGGGGGACAGCGTGCGGTTCTCGCTGCTGTCGTATCCGGTGCTGATGGCCGCGGACATCCTGGCCTATCGCACGGATGAGGTGCCGGTCGGTGATGACCAGACGCAGCATGTGGAGCTGACCCGGGATCTCGCGGTGCGGTTCAACCAGCGGTACGGGCATACGTTCGCGGTGCCGAAGGCCACCCGGCCGCCGGTGGCCGCGCGGGTCATGGATCTCCAGGATCCGACGTCGAAGATGGGCAAGTCGCACGAGTCCGGCGCCGGGATCGTCTATCTCCTGGACGACGCCGATGTGGCGCGGAAGAAGATCATGCGTGCCGTCACCGACAGCGGGCAGGAGGTCGAATACGACCGGAAGACCAAGCCGGGGGTGGCCAATCTGCTGGAGATCCTCGCGGCGTGCGGAGCCGGGACCCCGGACGAGCTGGCCGCCGCGTATGACTCGTACGGCGCGCTCAAGAAGGACACGGCGGAGGCGGTGGTCGAGCTGCTGCGTCCGCTGCGGGAGCGGCACGCGGAGCTGGCCGCGGATCCCGGTTATGTGGACGGAGTGCTCAAGGAGGGAGCGGAGCGGGCCAGGGGTATGGCCCGTCCCGTGGTCGACGCCGCCTATCGGGCCATCGGACTGCTGCCCGCCGGCTGAGCTGTGATCGCCGGCCGAGCGGTGATCCGACGAGCGGCCGCGTCCCGCCCGAGTGTCAGCCGTTACCGGTGGCCAGGGCGCGGCTGCGGTCGCGGGCCGCCTCGATCGCGGCGATCAGGGCCGCCCGTACACCGTGGTTCTCCAGCTCCCGGATGGCGCTGATGGTGGTGCCGGCCGGGGAGGTCACGGCCTCCCTGAGCTTCACGGGGTGTTCGCCGCTGTCGCGCAGCATGACGGCGGCGCCGATGGCGGCCTGGACGATCAGTTCGTGGGCCTGGGCGCGGGGCAGGCCGAGGAGGATGCCGGCGTCGGTCATCGCCTCGACCAGGAAGTAGAAGTACGCCGGGCCCGAGCCGGAGAGGGCGGTGGCCGCGTCCTGCTGGGACTCGGGGACGCGGAGGGTCTTGCCCACGCCGCCGAAGATCGCTTCGGCGTGGGCGAGATGGACGGCGAGGGCATGGCTGCCGGCGGAAATGACGGACATGCCCTCGTCCACCAGCACCGGGGTGTTGGGCATGACACGTACGACGGGGGTGCCCGCGGTCAGGCGTTCCTCGATGAAGGCGGTGGTGATTCCGGCGGCGGCGCTGATGATCAGGCGGTCGGCGGTGACATGGGAGGTGAGTTCGTCGAGCAGCTTGCCCATGTCCTGCGGCTTGACGGCGAGGATGAGGATGTCGGCGCGCTTGGCGGCGTCCGCGTTGGTGACGGTCTCGACGCCGTACCGGTTGCGGAGCTCCTCCGCCCGGTCGCCGCGGCGGGTGGTGGCCAGCAGATCGGCGGCCCGCCAGCCTGCCCGGATCATGCCGCTGAGCAGGGCCTCGCCGATCTTTCCGGTACCGAGGACTGCGACTGTCTGGGGCATTGCGGGGTCACCTCGCCGGTGGGGATGTGTGCTGTTTTCCTTGCTGCTGTCCTTCCTGATCCATCCTCGCACCGGGGACCGGAGCGGCGCGGGAGGTGTCCGAGGAGCGGTACGGCGGCGGGTCGGCCCCGTCGGTTACGCCGTCCGGCGGCGGAGGGTCGCGGCACCCAGGGCGAGTACGAGCGCGGCGCAGCCGGCGACGATCACGGCGTCGCGGACGAAGTCGCCGGTGACGTCCGTATGGCGCAGGACCTCGTTCATGCCGTCGACGGCGTAGGACATCGGCAGGACGTTGGAGATCGCCTCCAGGACGGGCTGCATGTTCGGGCGCGGGGTGAAGAGGCCGCAGAGGAGCAGCTGCGGGAAGAGCACCGCGGGCATGAACTGCACGGCCTGGAACTCGGACGCGGCGAAGGCGGAGACGAAGAGGCCGAGTGCCGTGCCGAGCAGGGCGTCGAGGAGCGCGACCAGGAGGAGCAGCCAGGCGGATCCCACCACTTCCAGGCCGAGGGCCCGGACCGCGAGGCCGGTGGCGAGGACGGACTGGACGATGGCGAGCAGGCCGAAGGCCAGGGCGTACCCGGCGATCAGGTCGGCCTTGCCCAGGGGCATGGCGAGCAGCCGTTCCAGGGTGCCCGAGGTGCGTTCGCGCAGGGTGGCGATCGAGGTCACCAGGAACATCGTGATCAGCGGGAAGATGCCGAGCAGCGACGCGCCGATGGCGTCGAAGGTGCGCGGGCTGCCGTCGAAGACGTAGCGGAGCAGGAAGAGCATCACGCACGGGACGAGGATCATCAGCGCGATCGAGCGGGGGTCGTGGCTCAGCTGGCGCAGCACGCGGGCGGCGGTGGCCAGGGTGCGGGCGGCGGACATCGGGGCCGCGGTGGTGCGGGACGGTGTCGCCGTGCCGGGGACCGTCGTCGTACCGGGGGTCACGGTGCTCATCGGGCGCTCTCCTGGGGTGCGTTGGCCTCGTCGACCAGGTGGAGGAAGGCCGCTTCCACGGTCTCCGCGTGGGTACGGGCGCGCAGGGCGTCGGGGGTGTCGTCGGCGAGGATCTCGCCGTCGCGCATGAGGAGGAGGCGGTGGCAGCGTTCGGCCTCGTCCATGACGTGGGAGGAGACGAGGATCGTCGCGGCGCGGTCGGCGGCGATGCGGTGGAAGAGCTCCCACAGGTCGCGGCGGAGTACGGGGTCGAGGCCGACGGTCGGTTCGTCGAGGACGAGCAGTTCGGGGGTGCCCAGCAGGGCGACGGCGAGGGAGACCCGGTTGCGCTGGCCGCCGGAGAGCCTGCCCGCGAGTGAGTCGGCGTGGGAGGCGAGGTCGACGTCGCCGATGGCCCGGGTGACCGTTTCGCGGCGGGCGTCGCGGCGGGCCCGCCCCGGGTCGAGCACGGCGGCGAAGTAGTCGAGGTTCTGCCGCACCGTCAGATCGTCGTAGACGGAAGGGGCCTGGGTGACATAGCCGATCCTGGCGCGCAGCGCTCCGTCGCCCGCGGGCAGGCCGAGGACGTCCAGGGTGCCGGTGACCTTGGCCTGGGTGCCGACGATGGCGCGCATCAGGGTCGACTTGCCGCAGCCGGACGGGCCGAGCAGGCCGGTGATCCGGCCGGGCGATACGGCGAAGTCGAGGCCGCGCAGGACCGTGCGGTCGCCTCGTCGGACGGTGAGACCGCGGGCACGGATGGCGCCCTCAGTAAAATTCATCATGCGATGAATAATGAGCACGGCCGATACGCCCGTCAAGCGTCGACGCTGACCGTCCCCGTCACGCGTGGGTGGCGACCGTCCCCGTCACGCGTGGGCGGCGACCGTCAGCTCGACGGCATATGCCTCCTCGACGGTCCCGTCCGGGAAGAGCGTGAGCAGTTCCGCCCGCTCGTCCGCGAGGAAGCCGGCCGCGGCCTGTTCACCGCGCATACGGAAGACGGAGTGGCTGCCGAGGTTGGCGAGGTGGGTGTCGAGGGTGACGCGGCGGGTCCAGGGGATTCGGCGCTCCGCGCGGTCCAGCGCGGCCGGCAGATTCCGCGCGCGGCCGGTGGCACTGTGGGCGCCGTGGTGTACGTCGCCGGCCCAGCGGCGGATCCGTTCGGCCTGGGCGGCGATCCACGGCACAGTGCCGTCCGAGATGTTCCACCAGAGGGCGAGCGCGCCACCGGGCCGCAGGACGCGCAGGGCCTCGGGCACGGAGCGGGCCGGGTCGGTCCAGTGCCAGGACTGGGCGTACGTGATGAGGTCGGCGCGGCCGTCGGCGAGGGGCAGCGCGTCCCCGAGGGCCCGGACGAGCGGAACGCCGGGGGCGGCGCGGTGCAGCCGGGCCGCCATCTCCGGTCCGGGCTCGACGGCGGTGACCAGGGCGCCGCGTGCGCGCAGCAGGCGCGTGGCGATACCGGTGCCCGCGCCCACGTCGATGACGCGGGAGCCGGCCAGCGGGCGGCCGGTCAGTTCCTCGATGGCGTCGAAGAGGGCGGGCGGATAGCCGGGGCGTGCCTTGTCGTACTGGTCGGCCACGGCGTCGAAGGAGAGGGCGCGTTCGCGTTCGGTCATGCGTCCAGTCTGGCGCCGACCGGGCGTGCGGCCGGTGCCGACCGGGCGTGCGGCCGGTGCCGACCGGGCGTGCGGCCGGTGCCGACCGGGCGTGCGGCCTGTGCCGACCGGGCGTGCGGCCGGTGCCGACCGGGCGTGCGGCCGGTGGGGACCGGGCAGGGCCTACGTGCGCTTGGGCTTCGGCTTCCTGCCCTTGCCGCCGCCGCGGGCGGCCGGGTTTCCGGTGCGGGCGCCGCGACGGCGCTCGTACTGGACGACGGCCGTCTCGTACTCCGCGCGGCGCAGCCCCTCGCCCGGGGCCTCGACGAGGGAGCGCAGGAAGTACGCCACCAGTGAGCCGATGAAACCGATCGTCTTGACGCTGCGCAGGGACTCCTCGCGGGCCGGGTCGGCCGGGCGGCGCTGGAAACCGTCCCAGGTCCTGCGGAACGCGATGGCGCCGCACACGGAGAAGACCGCGATGACGAGCACCCCGACGAACGCGCCCACGTCCGCGATCTCCAGACCCTCGTACGCGAAGCGCAGTACGAAGCAGGCGGCGACGGTGGTGACGAGGGAGCCGGCGGCGACCATGACGCGGCGCAGCGCGTAGCCGCCGTCATGGCCGACCCAGGTCGTACCGAAGAAACGGATGGCCTCGGGCTCGGGGCCGCCGTGACCGCGCTGCTCGGGGTCTACGGGTCGTACGGGGTGTTCGCTCACCCGGCGATTATCCCCGGTGCGGGTCACGGGGCCCGGTCGGGCCGGGTCAGGCCCGACCGGGCCCCGTCAGGCCCCGTCAGCTTCCGTCAGGCGCAGCGCTCCGCGACATAGCCGCTGCTGCCCGTGTAGACATACGCGTCCGAGACGAACTGTCCGTTGGCGATGTTGTCCCACAGGTTCGTCGTCCCGTACGGACCGGTGACCCACTCGCCCGGCGTCTGGCAGTTGATCGGGACACGCGCGCCGTACTGGAGCACCTTGACGAGCTGGTAGTTCGTGCCGGGACCGCTACGGACGTTCAGGCGGTAGTCCGGGTGGACCGCGTACCGCTTCGCCGCCATCGTCTCCACGGCACCCTCCACGACATCGCCCACGGCATTCCCCACGCCGCTCTCAACCTCTTCGACAGCCATTCGGTCCTCCCCCATTGAAGGTGCGTTCTCTGCGCCGCGCAGGCTAGCAAGCCATGGCTTGATAGCACGCATCATCGACTAGGCTCCGTGCGTCGCGCTTGCGCACGAATACACGGGGGTGGGCGATGCCACCACTGCGCAATACCGGGTCGGCCCCGGAAGCGGAGCGTCCGGATTACGCCGGTCGCTACCTGCTCGAATCAGCCCTGGGATCGGGCGGGATGGGCGTGGTCCATCTGGCCACCTCCGCTTCCGGGCTGCTTCTCGCCGTCAAGGTCATCCATACCAACCATGCGTCGGATCCCGAGTTCAGAGCCCGGTTCCGGCAGGAGGTCGCGGCCGCCCGCCGGGTGAGCGGCGCCTTCACCGCGCCCGTCGTGGACGCCGATCCGGAGGCCGAACGGCCCTGGATGGCCACTCTGTTCATCGATGGCCCCACCCTCTCCGAGCGGGTGAAGCGGAACGGCCCGCTGGACGCCGAGGAATTGATCAGGCTCGGTGCGGGGCTTGCCGAGGGGCTGCGGGACATCCATCGGGCCGGTGTGGTGCACCGCGATCTCAAGCCGAGCAATGTCCTGTTGGCGCCGGACGGGCCCAAGGTCATCGACTTCGGTATCTCGCGCCCGACGGACAGTGATCTGCGGACCGAGACGGGCAAGCTCATCGGCACCCCGCCGTTCATGGCGCCCGAGCAGTTCCAGCGACCGCGTGAAGTCGGCCCCGCCGCCGATGTGTTCGCGATGGGCGCGGTGCTGGTCCACGCGGCTACCGGGCGGGGGCCGTTCGATTCCGACAGCCCGTACATCGTCGCGTACCAAGTCGTGCACAACGAGCCGGACTTGGCGGGGGTCCCGGAGCAGCTGCTGCCGCTGATCACCCGGTGTCTGGCGAAGGAGCCGGCCGACCGGCCGACCCCGGACGAGCTGATGGCCACGCTGCGCCCGCCGTCGGTACCGGGCGCGGACGGGCGGCGCGGCGCGCGGGTGTCGTCGTCCGGGGCGAGTCCGCTCCGGGCGAGTCCGCTCGTACCGGCGCAGCGCGGTCCCGGTCCCGCCGAGAACGCGGATCCGGACCCCGCCACCCATGCCCGTCCCGCCCGGTCCCGGACGCGGCAGCTCCGGATCAGGACCTCGGAGAGCGCGGAGGGTCGCGGGGAGAGCGCGGAGAGGGCCGGGAGCCCGGAGGGCGCCGGGAGCACGGAGGGCGCCGGGAGCACGGAGCCTCGCGATGCCCAGCCGGAAAGCGGCCCGCCCGCGACCCGCCCCCGTCGGCGGATCAGGCGCTGGTCGGTGATCGGTGTTGTGCTGGCAGCCGTGGCGGCGGCCGGTTTCGTCGGTGCGCGCGCCTCGATGGACGACGGTGCCGCCGCCCCCGCGCGGCCGGACACGGCCGGGCCCGCCGGTACGTTTCGTCCCTGGCACATCAAGCTGCCCAACAGCGGCGGCGAGGACCGCATACCCCGCTGCTCGGCCGCCGGGGCGGCCGTCTACTGCACGGCTCCCGGCATCAAGGCGGCCAGGCTCGATCCCGCGAACGGTCATCTCGACTGGTCCGTGAAGGGCGACAAGGCCGGCGCGGACGCCCGTATGGACGCGGCGCCTGTTCTCTCGGGCGGGCTGCTGCATGTCATCAGCCCCGGCGGGGCCCGGCTGGAAGCGCTCGATCCGGACTCGGGCACCACGCGCTGGTCCGTCCCCCTCTCCTCGTACGCCTCCGTCCGTCATGTCGGTGACACGGTGCTGCTCGTGCCCTACGACGGGCGGGTACGGGCCCTGGACAGCGCGACCGGCGACGAGCGCTGGAGCCGGCAGCGCGGCGGGACCGGCACCGTCTGGACGGCGGCGAGCGGTTACCCCACCGGCGACGGCTCCCCCACTGTCGATGGATCCTCCACCGGCGACGGATCCTCCACCGGCGACGGTCCGCTCTTCGCCACGACACCGTCGTCCGACGGCGTGGCCACCGAGGTGAGTTCCATCGATCCGGCCGACGGCTCCGTCCGCTGGGAGAAGCGGCTGACGGGCAACCTGATCCCGGCGGGTGCCTCGGGCGACGCGCTGTTCCTGCTCTCGGACGACGCCGACGGCTATGCGAACGAGGTCGTACGGCTCGACGCGTCGACCCGTACCGTACGGCGCGTCCCGCTGACCGCGCCGGTCGACCAGGCGCAGGGCATCGTGGCCGGTGACACGGTCTATGTCATGGGGTACACGGGTTCGCTGCTCGCCGTCGACACCGCCGGATCCGGCGAAGCGGGCGGAGCCGGCAGCGCCGGTGTGCGCTGGCGGCTGGAGACGTCGGTCACCCGGGCGTCACGGCCCACCGCCGCCGGGAACCGCGTCTATCTGAGCGCGGGCGACGGCCGGCTGCTCGCCGTGGACGCCGAGCGTGGCGTGCTGCTCGGGCAGACGAAGCCCCGGATGGACGACGGGCCCCACACGCTCGTGCCCACCCTGCCCGCGCCCGTCACCGAGCCCGGCGCCGTCTTCGCCACCGCGCCCGACGGGTCCGTCTTCGCGGTCGACAGCCGACGGCCGGACAGCTGGTAGGCGCACCTCACGAGACGTAGGCGCTCCTCACGAGACGCGCAAACGCCGTGGGGCCCCGGGCCCCCCACCGGGTCACGGGGGGCCGGCCCGGGAGCAAAGGGGTTTTGTTGGGGGGGTGGGCGGGGGGGGGGGGTTGGTGGGG
>NZ_JBHUBB010000022.1:0-132406 GCF_042789485.1 Streptomyces sp. NPDC056835 | reverse complement strand
GTACGCCCCCCCCCCCCCCCCCCCCCCCCCCCCCCCCCCCCCCCCCCCCCCCCCCCCCCCCCCCCCCCCCCCCCCACGGCCAGGTACCTACGGTTTGTACTGGGGCGGTTGCACTGGGGACGGTTGTACTGGGGGCGGTTGTACTGGGGGCGGTTGTACTGGGGGCGGTCAGCCCAGCCGCGAGACGTCCCTGACCGCGCCCTTGTCCGCGCTCGTCGCCATCGCCGCGTAGGCGCGCAGCGCCACCGACACCTTGCGCTCGCGGGAGGCGGGGGCGTACACGCCGTTCAGCGCCTCGCGACGGGACGTCAGTTCGTCGTCGCCGACGAGGAGTTCGATCGTACGGTTCGGGATGTCGATCCGGATCCGGTCGCCGTCGTGGACGAGCGCGATCGTGCCGCCCGAGGCCGCCTCCGGAGAGGCGTGGCCGATCGAGAGACCCGACGTGCCGCCGGAGAAGCGGCCGTCCGTGATCAGCGCGCAGGACTTGCCGAGGCCCCGGCCCTTCAGATACGAGGTCGGGTACAGCATCTCCTGCATACCGGGGCCACCGCGCGGGCCCTCGTAGCGGATGACGATGACATCGCCCTCGGTGATCTCCTTGCGGAGGATCTTCTCCACGGCGTCCTCCTGCGATTCGCAGACGACGGCGGGGCCCTCGAACGTCCAGATCGACTCGTCGACGCCGGCCGTCTTCACCACACAGCCGTCGACGGCGAGGTTGCCCTTCAGCACCGCCAGGCCGCCGTCCTTCGAGTACGCGTGGGCCACGTCCCGGACACAGCCGCCCGCGGCGTCGGTGTCGAGGGTGTCCCAGCGCTCGGACTGGGAGAAGGCCTCGGCGGAGCGGACGCAGCCGGGGGCCGCGTGCCACAGCTCGACCGCCTCGTCGGACGGTGAGCCGCCGCGGACGTCCCAGGTCTCCAGCCAGTCCTTGATGCTCGGCGAGTGGACGGTGTGCACGTCCTCGTTGAGCAGACCGCCGCGGTAGAGCTCGCCCAGGATGGCGGGGATGCCGCCGGCCCGGTGGATGTCCTCCATGTAGTACGTGCCGCCGGGGGCCACATTGGGCGCGACCTTGGTCAGGCAGGGCACCCGTCGCGAGACCTCGTCGATGTCGGCGAGGTCGTAGTCCAGCTCGGCCTCCTGGGCGGCGGCGAGCAGATGGAGGATGGTGTTGGTGGAGCCGCCCATGGCGATGTCGAGGGCCATGGCGTTGTCGAAGGCGGCCCGGGTGGCGATGGAGCGCGGCAGGACCGACTCGTCGTCCTGCTCGTAATGGCGCTTGGTGATCTCGACGACCGTGCGGCCCGCGTTCTCGTACAGCGCCTTGCGCGCCGTGTGCGTGGCCAGCACCGAGCCGTTGCCGGGCAGGGAGAGGCCGATGGCCTCGGTCAGGCAGTTCATCGAGTTGGCGGTGAACATGCCGGAACAGGAACCGCAGGTCGGGCAGGCGTTCTCCTCGATACGGAGGATGTCCTCGTCCGAGACGTTCTCGTTGACCGCGTCCGAGATCGCGTTGATCAGGTCGAGCTTGCGGACCGTACCGTCCACCAGGGTCGCCCGGCCGGCCTCCATGGGGCCGCCGGAGACGAAGACCGTGGGGATGTTGAGGCGCATCGCGGCCATCAGCATGCCCGGGGTGATCTTGTCGCAGTTGGAGATGCAGATCAGCGCGTCCGCGCAGTGCGCCTCGACCATGTACTCGACGGAGTCGGCGATCAGATCGCGGGACGGGAGGGAGTAGAGCATTCCGCCGTGGCCCATCGCGATGCCGTCGTCGACGGCGATGGTGTTGAACTCGCGCGGCACGGCGCCCGCGGCCTTGATCGCCTCGGAGACGATCCGGCCGACCGGCGCGAGGTGGGTGTGGCCGGGCACGAACTCGGTGAAGGAGTTGGCCACCGCGACGATCGGCTTGCCGATGTCCTCGCTCGCTACGCCCGATGCCCGCATAAGGGCGCGCGCGCCCGCCATATTGCGGCCGTGGGTGACAGTGCGGGACCTCAGCTCGGGCATCGTCGCTCGCTCCTTCAGCAGATCCGTCAGCCGGTCTTCGGCAGAAATGACTTCTTCGAGCGTACGCCCCGGATCCAAGATCTGGACAGGACGTCCGGCATACGGAACGGCCGTTCAGCCTTCGGTCAGGCTCCGGCGCGTTCGGTCAGGCTCCGGCGCCCTCGGTCAGGCTTCGGCGAGATAGCGCTGAATCGTGGGCGCCACCATCGTGATGATCTCCTCGGTGTCCGCCGACGCCAGCGGCTCCGCCTTGATCACATAGCGGAGGAAGGCGATTCCGAGCATCTGCGAAGCGGCCAGCTCGGCGCGGAACGTCGGGTTCGGTACGTCAAGATCCTCCGCGATCCGCTCCAGCAGCCGCCGCAGGACGAACGTACGCAGCACCTTCGCCGCCGCCTCCTGCGTCAGCGCGGAGCGGATGACCGCCAGCAGCGGGGCCCGGGTCACCGGGTTCTCCCAGACGCCGATGAAGAAGCGGGCAAGCCGCTCCCCGATGCCGTCCGGTCCGCCGGCCAGCAGCGTGGGCAGCATCAGGGCCGGTTCGAAGGAGACCTCGATGGCCGCTGCGAAGACCTCGTCCTTCGTACCGAAGTAGTGGTGGACGAGTGCCGGGTCGACCCCCGCCGCCTTGGCGATGCCCCGGATGGAGGTCTTGTCGTACCCGCGCTCGGCGAACTCCGTACGGGCGGCTTCGAGGATCTTCTGCTGGGCGCTGGGGCCGGTGTCGGCCGCCTTGCGGGCGGGGCGGCCGCGGCGCCGCGGAGCCGTACCGTTCATGACGGGCGCGCTCCCGAGGAGCCGGTACGGGGCGACCGCGCCGAGGACGCCTTCGACTCCGTCGCCGGGGACGGCTCCGACCGCGTCACCGAGGACGGCACGGGCGAAGGGGCCGACGCGGGCGCGGACGAGGCCAGATGCAGCCGGGCGAACGCCAGCGCCTCCGCCAGATCGGCTTCGCGCTCCGCAGCCGACATCGCGCGCCGCGTGTTCACCTCGATCACGACCTGCCCGTCGAATCCGCTGCCCGCCAGCCCCGCCAGCAGCTCGGCGCACGGCTGCGTGCCCCGGCCCGGCACCAGATGCTCGTCCTTGGCCGACCCGTTGCCGTCCGCGAGATGGACATGCCCCAGCCGGTCGCCCATCCGGCCGATCATGGACATGGCGTCGGTACGGGCGGTCGCGGTGTGCGAGAGATCGACGGTGAAGTGCCGGTAGTCGTACTTGGTCACGTCCCAGTCGGGCGCGTAGGCGAGCATCTCCCGGTCGCGGTAGCGCCACGGGTACATGTTCTCGACGGCGAACCGTACGTCCGTCTCGTCCGCCATCCGCCATATCCCGGTGACGAAGTCACGCGCGTACTGCCGCTGCCAGCGGAACGGCGGATGCACGACGACAGTGGAGGCGCCGAGCTTCTCTGCCGCCGCGCGCGCCCGCTGGAGCTTCACCCAGGGATCGGTGGACCACACGCGCTGGGTGATGAGCAGACAGGGCGCGTGTACGGCGAGTACGGGCACCCCGTGATAGTCGGAGAGCCGGCGCAGCGCCTCGATGTCCTGGCTGACCGGATCGGTCCAGACCATGACCTCGACGCCGTCGTACCCCAGGCGTGCGGCGATCTCGAAGGCCGTCGCCGTGGACTCCGGATAGACCGAAGCCGTCGAGAGCGCGACCTTCGTATCCGGGATGCGCACCACAGGTTCTGCCACGGAGACAGCGTACGGGCACCCTCTACGTGGTCGGGAGTTGATCGAGCCGCCGCAGGATGACGCCCTCGCGCAGCGCCCAGGGGCAGATCTCCACACTCTCGACCCCGAACAGGTCCATCGCGCCCTCCGCGACCAGCGCTCCCGCCAGCAGCTGGGACGAGCGGCCGTCGGAGACACCGGGGAGCGCGGCGCGCTGGAGCGCGCTCATCGTGGCCAGTTTGGGCACCCACTCCTCCAGTGACGTACGACTCAGTTCGCGCTGCACGTACAGCCCCTCGGCGGAGCGCGCGGCCCCGGCGAGCCGGGCCAGCTGCCGGAAGGTCTTGGACGTCGCCACGACATGGTCCGGGCTGCCGAACCGCGAGAATTCCCCGACCGTACGGGCGATCCGCGCCCGTACGTGACGGCGCAGCGCCTTCACATCGACGGGGTCGGGCGGATCGCCGGTCAGCCAGCCCGCGGTCAGCCGGCCCGCGCCCAGGGGCAGCGACACGGCGGCGTCCGGCTCCTCGTCGATTCCGTACGCGATCTCCAGCGAGCCGCCGCCGATGTCCAGGACGAGCAGTTTCCCGGCCGACCAGCCGAACCAGCGGCGGGCGGCGAGGAAGGTGAGCCGGGCCTCCTCCTCGCCCGTAAGGACCTCCAGATCGACGCCGGTCTCGCTCTTGACGCGCCCGAGGACCTGCTCGGCGTTGCTGGCCTCGCGCACGGCGGAGGTCGCGAAGGGCAGGACGTCCTCGCAGCCCTTGTCCTCGGCGGCCTGGAGCGCGTCAGTGATCGTCGAGACGAGCCGGTCGACACCGTCGGGCCCGATCGCGCCGTCCTCGTCAAGGAGCTCGGCGAGCCGCAGCTCCGCCTTGTACGAGTGCGCGGGCAGCGGGCGGGCGCCGCGGTGGGCGTCCACCGCGAGCAGGTGAACCGTGTTCGAACCGACGTCGAGGACTCCGAGTCTCATGAACGGAACGCTACTGCGACCGCGCGCATACGCTGGACCCGTGCCAAAGACGAAAAAGGCGAAGCCGGGCAAAGCCAAGGGCCCGAAGAAGCAGTACCAGCAGGAGGAGGCCGCGAGCACCGTCCGGGACGTCCCGGACGAGAAGGGGCTGGACTTCGCCCGCGCCTGGGCCGAGTTCCCCGATCCCGCCGACGACGAGCAGGTCTTCCGCTGCGATCTGACCTGGCTCACCTCACGGTGGAGCTGCGTTTTCGGCAGCGGCTGCCAGGGCATCCAGGCGGGCCGCGCCGACGACGGCTGCTGCACGCTGGGCGCGCACTTCTCCGACGAGGACGACGAGAAGCGCGTCGCGGGCCATGTGGGGCGCCTCACGCCGGACCTCTGGCAGTTCCACAAGGAGGGCACGACCACCGGCTGGACGCAGACGGACGACGACGGCGAGCGTCAGACACGCCGGTGGGAGGGCTCCTGCATCTTCCAGAACCGCCCCGGCTTCGCGGGCGGCGCCGGATGCTCGCTGCACATCCTGGCCCTGCGTGAGGGGCGCGAGCCGCTGGAGACGAAGCCGGACGTCTGCTGGCAGCTGCCGGTCCGGCGGACGTACGACTGGATCGAGCGGCCCGACGACACGCGCGTGCTCCAGGTGTCCATCGGTGAGTACGACCGGCGCGGCTGGGGGCCGGGCGGCCACGATCTGCACTGGTGGTGCACCTCGGCGACCTCGGCGCACGGCGCGGGTGAACCGGTGTACAAGACGTACCGGCCCGAGCTGACCGAGCTGATGGGCAAGGAGGGGTACGACCGGCTGGCCGAGCTGTGCGAGCAGCGCATGGCGAGCGAGCTTCCGCTGGTGGCGCCGCATCCGGCGGACCCGCCGCAGCACGCGGACAGGAGCTAGACCTCTTGTCCGTCTAGCTTTCCGGGGTGCTCGTGTCCGAGGGGTCCGGGGCCGAGGGGTCCGGCGGGTCGGACGGCCCCGATGGACCAGTCGGATCCGAGGACCCCGAAGCCGGCCGCGTCGGCCCGCCAGGGCCGGGGTCCACGGGGTATCCCGGGTGCCCCGGGTGTCCGGGGTGTCCAGGGTGTCCGGGATACCCCGGCCGGCCCGCGTGCCCCGAGGACGGCGGTCTGGAGCCGTAGCCGTAGATCTTCACCACGGATCCCGCCGGATAGATCGCCACCCGCGCGCTCCACGGTCCGGACGGTTCGCGCCGGTGTTCCACGAAGACCTGGACGGTGAAGGACTCACCGGGCGCGAGCGTGCCGTAGTGACGGCTCAGCCGGAGCCAGGGGGCCTTGGTCCCCGCCGTCCAGGAGACGGGGGCACCGCCCGACGCCCGGAGCGTGACCATCGTCGTGTCGCCGTGGGGCCGCGCCTCGACCGAGATGCGGCCGAGGGCCGGCTGCCCAGGGAGGGGCGGCGATACGGGCAGGCCGTCGCTGATGACCTCGACCGAGAGGCCGGGCGCGGTGCCCTCCCCGCTCGGGCCGCGGCCCGAGCCCGACCCGTCCCGGGCGCCGCCCGCGTTCTCGTAGAGCTCGCGCGGCTTCCCGTCCTTCCCGGGCGGGCCCTCGGTCGCGTCGGCGCTGACGGAGGAGCCGTCGTGGCCGTCCCCCGTATCCGGCGCGCCGCGGTACGCCGCCCAGAGGGCGAGCACGGGAGCGGCCACGACGGTCGCCACGACGGTGGTGGTCACGGCCCGCGCCCGCAACCGTTCGCGACGGGCGGCGCGGTCCTTGGGGTCCATGGGGAAGCCGTTGCGGCCGAAGCGCGGCGCCGCGGCCCGCGCCCGGGGGGCCCTGTCCATCGCCGTGTACGTGGCCTCTCTCGGCGCCTCGATGAGCGGCAGCACGGCGGGCGGCGCGGACCGCGCGGCGGCTCCGTCCGGGCCTTCCAGGAGGAGGCAGAGGCGCGACCCGGGCCATGGTCCGGCCGCCTCGGCACGCTCGGCGGCGCGCCGGCAGCGCGGGCAGTCGTCGACGTGCCGGACCAGTTCACGCCGGAGCGCGGCGGAGAGCAGCACCTGATGGTCGCCGGTGAGCCGGGCGACGGACGGGCAGTCGCCGGTGCCGACGACGGCGAGCGCGGCGCGGGTGCGCTCCACCTCACAGGCGGCCGAGGCAAGCAGCTCACGGGCCGCCGCCGGGTCCATGGACAGCACGGTGGCGACCTCGACCGGGCCCAGCTGGTGGCGTACGGACAGCTCCAGGATCTCGCGCTGCTCGGGGGTCGTACCGGCGACTTCCGGCCAGGCCAGCAGGGCGAGTTCACGCCGTCGGCGCTCGGCGGTCTCCGGCGCCAGCACCTCCGTCGGCGCGGGTTCCGGCTCGCGCTGGGCCGAATGCGCCCCCAGCCGGCTGCGGCGCTGCTCGGTGAGCCTGCGCAGACAGGACCAGCGGGCGAGCGCGTACAGCCAGGCCTTGCGCTCCTCGTCGCCCGAGGGGCAACGGCCGTACTGCCGCTCGGAGATGGACAGCACCTCGCCAAGCACCTCGGTCGCGACGTCGTGGTCGCACAGCACCGAGAGGCAGTAGGTGAACAGACCGTCGAGATACGGCTCGTAACGCGCGGCCTCGCGGCGCGGCACCGGATGGGGCGCACGACGGGGCACGCGGTGTGCGCCGGTGGTGTGCGTGGAGGTGTCGGGGCTGCTGCTCATCACCCGGCGACGTTAGACAGAGAGACCCACACCCTTCACACCTCTTGAGCACAATTAATCCTTACGGGTGAAGGTATCCCTCAAAAGGGGACAGGAATCGCACGTTCCGATGAGTTCCCCGCCCCTCGTCGCGGCTTCCCCCCTCCCGCTCCGGGGCCGGCCCCTCTCCTTGGTCGGCGCTGTCAGTGCGCCCCTATACGGTGACGCCATGGCTGCCCGTACGAAATCCGCCAAGGACAGGCCGTCCTACCGCTGCACCGAGTGCGGTTGGACGACCGCCAAATGGCTCGGCCGCTGCCCCGAGTGCCAGGCGTGGGGCACGGTCGAGGAGTACGGCGCGCCCGCCGTACGGACCACGGCGGCGGGCCGGGTCTCCACCGCCGCGCTGCCGATCGGCCAGGTCGACGCCCGTACGGCCACCGCGCGCTCCACCGGCGTGGACGAGCTGGACCGGGTGCTCGGCGGCGGGCTGGTGCCGGGCGCCGTCGTGCTGGTCGCGGGCGAGCCGGGCGTGGGGAAGTCGACGCTGCTGCTCGATGTCGCGGCGAAGTCGGCCAGTGACGAGCACCGCACGCTCTATGTGACGGGCGAGGAGTCCACCAGCCAGGTGCGGCTGCGCGCCGACCGGATCAAGGCCATCGACGACCATCTCTATCTGGCCGCGGAGACGGATCTCTCCGCCGTCCTCGGTCATCTCGACGCGGTCAAGCCGTCGCTGCTGATCCTGGACTCCGTCCAGACCGTGGCCTCGCCCGAGATCGAGGGCGCGCCGGGCGGCATGGCCCAGGTCCGCGAGGTCGCGGGCGCGCTCATCCGGGCCTCCAAGGAGCGCGCCATGTCCACGCTCCTGGTGGGTCATGTCACCAAGGACGGCGCGATCGCGGGGCCGCGGCTGCTCGAACACCTTGTGGACGTCGTGCTGTCGTTCGAGGGCGACCGACATGCCAGGCTGCGGCTCGTCCGGGGGATCAAGAACCGCTACGGGACGACCGACGAGGTCGGCTGTTTCGAGCTGCACGACGAGGGGATCACCGGCCTCGCCGACCCGTCCGGGCTGTTCCTCACCCGGCGCGACGAGCCCGTCCCCGGCACCTGCCTGACCGTCACCCTGGAGGGACGCCGGCCGCTCGTCGCCGAGGTGCAGGCGCTGACCGTCGACTCGCAGATTCCCTCGCCCCGGCGCACCACCTCCGGCCTGGAGACCTCCCGGGTCTCGATGATGCTCGCCGTGCTGGAGCAGCGCGGCCGGATCAGCGCGCTCGGCAAGCGCGACATCTACAGCGCGACGGTCGGTGGGGTGAAGCTCACCGAGCCCGCCGCCGACCTCGCGATCGCCCTGGCGCTGGCGTCCGCGGCCAGTGACACCCCCCTGCCGAAGAACCTGGTCGCGATCGGTGAGGTCGGGCTCGCGGGCGAGGTCAGACGGGTTACGGGCGTCCAGCGCAGGCTGGCCGAGGCCCACCGTCTCGGCTTCACACAGGCGCTCGTTCCCACCGATCCGGGGAAGATCCCGGCCGGTATGAAGGTCACAGAAGTCGCCGACATGGGTGATGCTCTCAGGGTGCTACCGCGCCGCGGTCGTGCGGACGCCCCACGGGAAGACAACGCTCGCCGGTAGACTTTGCCCTGGTCTCGCCCATCCGTACGAGCCGGAGGAGTGCAGTGGCAGCCAACGACCGGGCATCAGCGCCCGGAAAGTCCGGCGCGGGCTCCGGCAACGAAGCGCTGATGCGCGCCTCCCTGAGCGCTGTCGCGCCGGGCATGGCGCTGCGCGACGGCCTGGAGCGGATCCTGCGCGGTAACACCGGAGGTCTGATCGTCCTGGGCATGGACAAGACCGTCGAGTCGATGTGCACGGGCGGTTTCGTGCTGGACGTGGAGTTCACCGCGACCCGCCTGCGCGAGCTGTGCAAACTCGACGGCGCGCTCATCCTGGACAAGGACATCACCAAAATCCTGCGGGCCGGCGTCCAGCTGGTCCCGGAGTCGTCCATCCCCACGGAGGAGACGGGCACGCGGCACCGCACGGCGGACCGCGTGTCGAAGCAGTGCGGCTTCCCGGTCGTCTCCGTGTCCCAGTCGATGCGGCTGATCGCGCTGTATGTGAACGGGGAGCGCCGGGTCCTTGAGGAGTCGGCGGCGATCCTGTCGCGGGCGAACCAGGCGCTGGCGACCCTGGAGCGGTACAAGCTCCGTCTTGACGAGGTGGCGGGCACGCTCTCCGCGCTGGAGATCGAGGACCTGGTGACGGTCCGGGACGTGACGGCCGTCGCCCAGCGTCTTGAGATGGTGCGCAGGATCGCCACGGAGATCGCCGAGTACGTGGTCGAGCTGGGCACCGACGGCCGGCTTCTCTCGCTCCAGCTGGACGAGTTGATCGCGGGCGTGGAGCCGGAACGGGATCTGGTCGCGCGGGACTACGTACCCGAGCCGACCGCGAAGCGCTCACGTACGGTCGACGAGGCGCTCGGCGAGCTGGACTCGCTGACCCATCCCGAGCTGCTGGAACTGCCCATCGTGGCAAGGGCGCTGGGCTACAGCGGCGCGCCCGAGACGCTCGACTCCGCTGTCTCGCCGCGCGGTTACCGGCTGCTGGCCAAGGTGCCGCGGCTGCCGGGCGCCATCATCGAGCGGCTTGTCGAGCACTTCGGCGGGCTCCAGAAGCTGCTGGCGGCGAGCGTCGACGATCTGCAGACGGTGGACGGCGTCGGCGAGGCGCGGGCCCGCAGCGTGCGCGAGGGGCTGTCGCGGCTGGCGGAGTCCTCGATCCTGGAGCGGTACGTATAGCGGCGCCGGTACGTAGAGCGGTGTACGCACATGACGGCGGCGCCCCGACCCGGTGAGAGGGTCGGGGCGCCGCCGTACGCGCCTGTGCGGACAGGTATCAGTCCTTCTCCAGGCGGATCGACGCCTGGCCCTGCTTCACCGCGGCGCCCGAGGTCTTGGCCTCCACCAGGTACGTTCCGGGGCTCACCGGCGCCGCGGGCGGCGTGGCGCACCGGGGCGCGCTCTGCCTGCGGTCCCACTCGATCGTGCGGGTGATCGTCCCGCCCGCCGGGACCTCGTAGAGCACCCCGCCCGTCTTCGGGCAGTGGTCGGACGACCAGATCTCTTGGTCATCCGCGTTGGTGATCGTCAGCACCATGGCCTTCGGTCCGAAGTCGGCCTTGCAGGTGGTGCCCGAGGTGTTCGTGGCGATCAGCCGGAACGCGGGCTTCTCGCCCGGCGCGTAGGCGACCTTCGTCGTGGTGAGCCGCAGGGTGAGGGCGCTCGGGGGGCAGTTGGGCAGTCCGGAGCCGGCCGGTACCTGCCGGCCGGAGCCGGCGCTTCCGCCGTCGCCGCCCGCCGTACCGCCGCCACTCGCGCCGCCACTCGCGCCGCCGGCGTCCGCCGTACCGTCCGTACCGCTGGAACCGGCCCCGCCTCCGCCGCCGGTGTCACCGTTCTTGCCGCCGTCGGCGCCGCCGTCCGTACCGCCCTGACCGCCGCCCGTCCCGCCGCCCGTCCCGTCGGTCGAGCCCGACTCGTCGCGTCCGCCCGGCTGTTCACTGATCGCCGGTCCTGAACCGGAGGGGCCCGGGGTGATGGACGTCGCGGGATTGGCGCCGTCCGACGTGTCCCCGCTGTTCTTACTGTCACCCCCACGGGATGTGACGACCCATACGACGAGCAACGCGAGCAGCGCGATCAGCGTCGCCGCTACTGCCCTCCGTCGCCAGTAGATGGTGGAGGGAAGCGGCCCGACCGGATTGCGCAAAGATCCCACGGCGCAAACTGTACGAGAGATCGGAGCCAACTCCCGCCCCCCATGCCGCCCGTCTCGCAAGTTTTACGGATCATCATCACGGAGCGGGCGCGGCTGAGCGGGAGTTCTCCGCTCGCCCGGACCTCTCCGCTCGCCGGGACTTCATTCCTTTCGTCAAGGATGGACCCCGGCCATCGGATGAGGGGAACTCCCGATGATCTCTGTACGTTCGTTCCATGAACAGCAGCGCAACGAGCGATCTCTATCGCGACATCACCGACTTCGCCCGCACGACCCCCTCCTGGTTCCAACATCTGGCAGAGCTCTGGACCGAGGCCGGACTGCTGTTGTTCGGCGTGCTCTTCATAGCGGTCTGGTGGTACGCGCGACCGGCCGGCTCACGCGCCGTGGCCGTGGCGGTCCTCGCTCCGCTCGCGACCGCCGTCGCGTATGTGTGCAGTGAGCTGACCAAGTCGGCGCTGACCGAGGAGAGGCCGTGCCGGGCGGTCGTCGGAGCCGGTGCCTCGCTCATCCCCTGCCCGCCGGTGGGCGACTGGTCCTTCCCCAGCAACCACGCCACGATCGCCGGAGCCGCGGCGATCGCGCTGGCCCTCGCCCGTCCCGTGCTCGCCTGTCTCACCGTCCCGATGGCGCTGCTGATGGCGTTCTCCCGGGTCTTCGTCGGGGTCCACTATCCGCACGACGTGGCGGTGGGGCTGGTGTTCGGCGGCAGCGTGGCGACGCTCGTGGTCCTGGCGGCGGCCCGGCCCGTGGGCACGCTGGTCGTGACGATGCGGACGAGCGGATCGAGTCTGGCCCTCCTGCTCGCCGGGCCGGGGCGGGCACGCACGGCCGATCACGCGGGCGTGACCGAGCGGGCGTGATCAATGACGTAACAAGCCGAGTGAGGCAACGAAGTGAGGCGACAAGCCGAGTGACGTCACCGGTCGGGTGATGCGACACGTCGGCTGTGACGGACCCGGCGGGCGGGGGCGAACACGGGGCGTGCGCGGGACCGGGCGCGTGACACCTCGGCCCCGCCCGCGCCTGCCGCCCCCTCCACGGCCCGGGACATGCCAGGATCGGTGCTGTCATGACTGCTACCTCCGCGCACTCCGCGTCCTCTCCGACCGCCGTCGATCCGGCCGCCCTCCACACCCCCGTCATCGCGTGGTTCGACTCGAACGCGCGCGACCTGCCCTGGCGCCGCCCCGAAGCGGGCGCCTGGGGGGTGATGGTCAGCGAGTTCATGCTCCAGCAGACCCCGGTGAACCGGGTGCTCCCGGTGTACGAGCAGTGGCTCAGCCGCTGGCCACGCCCCGCCGATCTGGCCGCCGAGGCCCCCGGCGAGGCCGTCCGCGCCTGGGGCAGGCTGGGCTATCCGCGCCGTGCGCTACGTCTGCACGGCGCCGCGCAGGCGATAACGGAGCGGCACGGAGGCGACGTACCGCGCGAGCACGCGCAGTTGCTGTCGCTGCCCGGGATCGGCGAGTACACGGCCGCGGCGGTCGCCTCGTTCGCGTACGGGCAGCGGCACGCGGTGCTCGACACGAATGTGCGCCGCGTCTTCGCGCGCGCCGTGGCCGGTGTGCAGTACCCGCCGAACGCGACCACCGCCGCCGAACGCAAGCTGGCCCGCGCGCTGCTGCCCGAGGACGCGCCGACCGCCGCGCGCTGGGCGGCGTCCTCCATGGAGCTGGGCGCGCTGATCTGCACGGCGAAGAACGAGGGCTGCGTGAGCTGCCCGATCGCCGACCGGTGCGCCTGGCGGCTGGCCGGGAAGCCGCAGTACGAGGGCCCCGCGCGGCGCGGCCAGACGTACGCGGGCACGGACCGTCAGGTGCGCGGGAAGCTGCTCGCCGTACTGCGCGAGGCGGTCGCTCCGGTGCCGCAGGTGGTCCTGGACGCGGTCTGGGACGAGCCGGTGCAGCGGGCCAGGGCGCTGGACGGACTGGTCGCGGACGGGCTGGTCGAGCCGATGGAGAACGGGGTCTACCGGCTGCCGCAGAGCCGGCCGCAACCGCGCTGACCACCGCCGTCCCCCGCCGTCCCCCACTGACCGCGCCGACCGCGCGACGCGCCACCGGAGCAGGCCCGGCGGCCGTCGCGCGAGGGGCCGTCGCGCGGGCGGCCGTTACACAACCGATGGACAGCCGTGCGTCCGCCGACGGCTGTCCCGCACAGCCTCGTGACAACCGCTCCGTAATTTCGGTGCCGTAAGCGAACGGTTCGGATGGTCACGGGGTCGGAGGCGGTTGGCATGGCGCAGGGCGAGGTGCTCGGATTCGAGGAATACGTACGTACCCGGCAGGAGGCCCTGCTGCGGAGCGCACGGCGTCTCGTGCCCGACCCCGTCGACGCGCAGGACCTGCTCCAGACCGCGCTGGCCCGTACGTACGGGCGCTGGGAGGGCATCGCCGACAAGTCGCTCGCCGACGCCTATCTGCGCCGCGTCATGATCAACACCCGTACGGAGTGGTGGCGCGCCCGCAGGCTCGAAGAGGTCCCCACCGAGCAGCTGCCCGACGCGAGCGTCGACGACGGCACCGAGCAGCGCGCCGACCGGGCGCTCCTGATGGACATCCTGGGGGTGCTCGCGCCCAAGCAGCGCAGCGTGGTGGTGCTGCGCCACTGGGAGCAGATGAGCACGGAGGAGACGGCTGCCGCGCTCGGCATGTCGGCGGGTACCGTGAAGAGCACACTGCACCGCGCGCTGGCCCGGCTCCGTCAGGAGCTGGAGAGCCGGGAATTGGCCAGCCAGGACCTGGATGTCCACGCGCCGGAGCGGTCGGATCTCCGTCGTGGCAGGAGCGGCGGGAGCGACAGGGGTGACGGTCGGGGCGTTCGCGGCACACGCGGCGGCCACGGCGGTCATGAGGAGCGGGGGCGGGAGAGGTGCGCGGCCTGAGAGACCCCGGGCGGCCGGGGGGCAGGTCCTTCGCGGTGGGTGCGGCGCTGTCCGCGCTCGCCGCTGTCGGCCTGCTCGCGTCCGGCTGTTCGACCGGCGGTACGGGGACCAGGGACGAGGGCGCGGCCGTGACCTCCCCCGTGGAGCGGGGCGCGCCCACCCCCAGGGTGTCCGCGTCGGCCCCCGCCAAGACCGTCAACGCGGTGGCGCTGCTCCGGAAGGACCCCGCGGTCAGCACGCGGGTCAAGGGGGATCTCAAACGGTGCGGCGAGGACGCGTACCCGGTCGACACCTCGTACGGGAATCTGACCGGCGGTACCGCGCCCGATCTGGTGATCAACGTGATGACGTGCGGTGACTCGGTGGGCGTCGGGACGTATGTGTACCGCGAGCGGAACGAGGAGTACCAGAACGTCTTCGCGACGGAGGAGCCCGCCGTCTACGCCACGATCGACCGCGGTGAACTGGTCGTCACCCAGCAGGTGTACGCGAACGGCGATCCGCTGTCCTTCCCGTCCGGCGAGGACGTCGTGACGTACAGCTGGGCCGACACCAAGTTCAGTGAGCGTTACCGGGTGCGCAACGACTACAGCAGAGCGGTGGGCGGCGGCGACGCGTCCGTTACCCTCCCCAGCCCGACGAGCCGGAACTGAGAGCTGAGATCCACGGGATGGCCGAGACCCATGTCCTGTTCGTCGAGGACGACGATGTCATTCGCGAAGCCACCCAGCTGGCGCTGGAGCGCAGTGGCTTCGTGGTCACCGCCAGGCCGGACGGACTCTCCGGCCTCGACTCCTTCCGCGCGGACCGTCCTGACATCGCCCTGCTCGATGTGATGGTGCCCGGTCTGGACGGGGTCAGCCTGTGCCGGCGTATCCGTGACGAGTCGACCGTGCCCGTGATCATGCTGTCCGCGCGCGCCGACTCGATCGATGTGGTGCTCGGGCTGGAGGCCGGCGCCGACGACTATGTGACCAAGCCCTTCGACGGCGCGGTGCTGGTCGCCAGGATCCGCGCCGTACTGCGCCGCTTCGGGCACGCGGGCGGACCCGCCGGGGAGACCGGCGGACCGGGCGAGCCCGACGAGCACGGGGTGCTGACCTTCGGCGATGTGCAGATCGACACGGAGGGCATGGAGGTACGCAGGGGAGGCGTGCCGGTGGCGCTGACACCGACGGAGATGCGGCTGCTGCTGGAGTTCTCGTCCGCTCCCGGGACCGTGCTCTCCCGCGACAAACTGCTTGAACGGGTCTGGGACTACGGCTGGGGCGGTGACACCCGGGTGGTGGACGTTCATGTCCAGCGGCTGCGCACCAAGATCGGTCAGGACCGGATCGACACGGTCCGCGGCTTCGGATACAAGCTCAAGGCATGAAGAGGCCGGCCCTGCGCACCGGAGTGCGGTGGAAGATCAGCATCGCGATCGCGGCGGTCGGCGCGCTCGTCGCGGTGGCGCTGAGTCTGGTGGTGCACAACTCGGCGCGCGTCTCGATGCTCGACAACTCGCGCGAGGTGCAGATGGAGCGACTGCTGTTCGCGCAGCGGATGTTCGAGTCCACGAAGGAGCCCAGGCTCGGCACGAAGCTCAATGACCCGGCTCTCCCGCACGACCTGCACGCGAAGATGAAGCAGGGCAGGCGCGCGACCTATGTGGAGGAGACCGCGAGCGGTGTGCCCGACGTCTGGGCCGCCGTCCCGCTGAGCAATGGCGCGGTGCTCTCGCTGCACAGCAAGTTCGCCGACTCCACGACGATCATGAAGGATCTGGACCGGTCACTGATCATCGGTTCGGTCTCGGTCGTCTTCGGGGGCTGCGCCCTGGGTGTGCTGATCGGCGGGCAGCTCTCGCGGCGGCTGCGCAGGGCCGCCGCGGCGGCGGGGCGGGTCGCGCAGGGCAATACGGAGGTGCGTGTCGGGGACGCCGTCGGCGGCGTCGTACGGGACGAGACGGATGAGCTGGCCCGCGCGGTGGACGCGCTGACCGATGCCCTGAACGAGCGCATCGAGGCGGAACGCCGGGTGACCGCGGACATCGCCCATGAGCTGCGTACGCCGGTGACCGGGCTGCTGACGGCCGCCGAGCTGCTGCCGTCGGGCCGTCCCACGGAGCTGGTACGGGACAGGGCCCAGGCCATGCGGACGCTGGTCGAGGACGTCCTGGAGGTGGCGCGGCTCGACAGCGCCTCGGAGCGCGCCGAACTCCAGGAGATCGCTCTGGGCGAGTTCGTCGAGCGGCGGGTGGGGGTGCTGAACCCCGCGATCAGGATCAAGGTCGTGCACGAGTCCTGGGTCAGCACCGATCCGCGCCGGCTGGAACGCATCCTGGGCAATCTGCTGGCCAATGCCGCCAAGCACGGCGGGACACCCGTCGAGGTGACGGTGGAGGGCCGGGTCGTACGCGTACGGGACCATGGCCCCGGCTTCCCGGAGGCCCTGCTGCGGGAGGGCCCGAGCCGCTTCCGTACGGGCGCGACGGACCGCGCGGGCCACGGCCACGGGCTGGGCCTGACCATCGCGGCGGGCCAGGCCCGGGTCCTGGGAGCGCGGCTGACCTTCCGGAACGCCACGCCCGAGGGCATCGAGGGCCGGGACGGCTCGGGCGGCGCGATCGCGGTCCTCTGGCTCCCGGAGCACGCCCCGACGACAACCGGCAGCTTCCCGATACTGAAGCTGCCGGGCTGAGCCCCGCCGGGCTGCCCGTCGCCCCCGATGGTGGCACGCGCCACTGACAAGGGCCCCCGGCGCCGGTGCGCGCCAGGGGCCGTGCGGAGTCGTACTCCGGAGGGTCAGGCAGACTGCGTGACCTTGCCGTCCACCGCCGGGTCCGGGGCCGGGGCCTGGTCGGCCGCGTCGGCCGGCTTCGGCTCCCCGCCCCGCAGCGGGACCTCCTTGACGAAGAACGCCGCGACGAAGCCGATCACCGCGACGGCCGCGCCCAGCGTGAACGCCGCGTGCGTACCGGTCGACACCGCGTGCTGGTACGCCTCGCGCACCATGTCCGGCAGCTTCGCCAGGCTCGCCGCGTCCAGCTGGGTCGACTGCTCGGTGGCGCCCGCCCCGCCCGTGCCGGCGCGTGCGGCCATCTCGTCCTGTACCCGGCTGGTGAACAGGGCGCCCATGATGGCGGCGCCGAAGGAGCCGCCGAGCGTACGGAAGAGGGTGGTGGTGGACGAGCCGACGCCCATGTCCTTCATCTCGACGCTGTTCTGCGCGACGAGCATGGTGATCTGCATCAGGAAGCCCATGCCCGCGCCGAGGACGGCCATGTAGAGGCCGGAGGTCAGCCGCGAGGTGCCGGTGTCCATCTGCGCCAGCAGGAACAGACCGACGACCATCAGGGCGCCGCCCAGGATCGGGAAGATCTTGTACTTGCCGCTGCTGGTGGTGACCCGGCCCGCGATCAGCGAGACGACCATCATCGACAGCAGCATCGGCAGCAGGAGCAGACCGGAGTTGGTGGCCGAGGCGCCCTGTACGGCCTGCTGGTAGAGCGGAAGGAAGAGCACCGCGCCGAACATCACGAAGCCGGTCAGGAATCCGATCACGGACATCAGCGAGAAGTTGCGGTTGCGGAAGATGTGCAGCGGCATGATCGGCTCGGGGACCTTGGTCTGCACGAAGACGAAGCCGACGAGGGCGGCGACGCCGATGGCGATCAGCTCCATGATCATCGCGGAGCTCCAGGCGTACTCCGTACCGCCCCAGGTGGTGACCAGCACGATCGCCGTGATGCCGATGGTCAGCAGCGCGGCGCCGAGGTAGTCGACCTTGGCCTTCGTCCGGTCCTTGGCGGGCAGATGCAGGACGGCCGTGATCATCACGAGCGCCAGCGCGCCGAGCGGGAGGTTGATGTAGAAGCTCCAGCGCCAGCCGAGGTGGTCGGTGATGGTGCCGCCGACCAGCGGTCCGCCGATCATCGCGAGCGCCATGACGCCGGCCATCATGCCCTGGTACTTGCCCCGCTCCCGGGGCGGGATCAGGTCGCCGATGATCGCCATGACGCCGACCATCAGACCGCCGGCGCCCAGTCCCTGGACGGCCCGGAAGCCGATCAGCTGGCCCATGTCCTGGGCCATACCGCTGAGCGCGGAGCCGATCAGGAAGACCACGATCGAGGCGAGGAAGACGCCCTTGCGGCCGTAGATGTCGCCGAGCTTGCCCCAGATCGGCGTGGAGGCGGCGGTCGCCAGGGTGTACGCGGTGACCACCCAGGACAGGTGCGCGAGGCCTCCGAGCTCACCGACTATGGTCGGCATCGCGGTACCGACGATCATGTTGTCCAGCATCGCCAGCAGCATCGCGATCATGAGCGCGAGCAGCACCACGCGCACGCTGCGTGGCTGCGGCCCGGGTTTCTCCACTATTTCCGGCTGTTCGGTCTTCCCGGTCGGACTCATCGTGCCCACTCCCCTGTACTTCCCCTGGTACTTACTTGCCGCCCGGCAAGCTGACTACACTGGGGTAAGGTAGACCTCTACTTGCCGGGCGTCAAGTAAGTTACTTCTCGGGAGAGCACCCATGGGCAGCACACAGCACCCTCGGCGGGGAAACACCCGCCAGCGCATCCAGGACGTCGCGCTGGATCTCTTCGCCGAGCAGGGATACGAGAAGACGTCGCTACGGGAGATCGCCGAGCGGCTGGAGGTCACGAAGGCGGCGCTGTACTACCACTTCAAGACCAAGGAAGACATCCTGATCAGCCTCTTCGAGGATCTGACGCGCCCGCTCGACGACCTGATCGCCTGGGGCGGTACGCAGCCGCACACCCTGGAGACCAAGCAGGAGATCCTGCGCCGCTACAGCGAGGCGCTGGCGAGCGCGGCCCCGCTCTTCCGCTTCATGCAGGAGAACCAGGCGACCCTCCGCGAGCTGAGCATCGGCCATACGTTCAAGGAACGGATGATGGAGATGCTCGATCTGATCCTGGACCCGGACGCGTCCATGAAGAACCGGGTCCGCTGCGTCAGCGCGCTCTTCACGATGCACGCGGGCATGCTCGCCCTCAGAGACGTCGAAGGAGACCCCCAGGAGAAGCGCGAAGCCATCCTGGAGGTCTCCACCGAGTTGATGAGCCAGGCTCATCGGGTCACACCTTGACGCCCACCGAGCGCAGGAACGGGACCGGGTTGACGGCCGAACCGTAGTTCGGGGTCGTACGGATCTCGAAGTGCAGGTGCGGGCCGCTGGAGTTACCGGTGTTGCCGGAAAGCCCTATCAGCTTGTCGGTCGTGATCCGCTCACCCACGTACACCTTGATCTGGGACAGGTGCGCGTACTGCGAGTACATGCCGTCCTTGTGCTTGATCACGATGGCGTTGCCGTAGGCGGGGCCGTCACCGGCGCCGTTCGGGCCGGCCTTGACGACGGTGCCGCTATGGACGGCGTGGACCGGCGTGCCGCTCGGCACCGCGAAGTCCTGGCCGGAGTGCTTGCTCGCCCACATGCCGCCGCCGATACCGAAGCCGGCGCTGAGCTTGTAGCGCTTGACCGGGTCGGTCCAGGAAGCGGCCTTCTTGGCGTTCGCCTTGGCCTTGGCCTGCTCGGCCTTCGACTTCGCGGCCTTGGCCTTGGCGTCGTCGGCCTTGGAGGCGGCCGCCGCCTGAACAGCGGCCTGCTGCTTGACGGCCGAGGCGGCCGAGGTGGTGGCCGTGGCGCCGGTGGCCGCGCCACCGCCGGTCGCGGCGAAGGCGGCCCCGGTTCCGGCCACCAACGACACTCCGAGTCCGGCAGCCAGGACGCCGGCACGGGTACGAAGGACGGACGGTCGGGACAGACGGGACAGCTTGCGCTGCGACATACGGGTAAACCTCCGGGCATCAAGGGACCCGGCACACGAGAGCCGGGCTGGCCTCACCTTGGTAACCCGGCCCCCACCCCATCCCAAAACACCCCATCTACGGCATCACGTCGTAGCGATCCTCGCGGCAGTCCGCCTCTTGACGACCACGATCGGCACGCCACGATGGTGCACTATGAGCTGATTTAAACCTGTTTAATCGCACGTGAAACGCCAGAGAATCGGCATCCGGCCCCGGTGCCCGGTTCGGCCGTCGCCATTCCGCCGAACGACCCGCACCCGGCAGGGCCGAACGTCCCGGCCGATGCCCGGCGCCGTGACTATCGCGGCTAGTAGGGTCAAAAACACCTGTGCTGCTTGTCACGGCCGCCGGGTAGAAATGCCTTCCGATTCAGGACCAAAGTCCCGGTTGTTCCGACCGATCACCGGCAGGTACCCACTGCCTCGTACCGCGGGAATCCCGCCCAAGGGGGACACCACCATGACCGCCCCGGCCGACGGCCATGACATCGACGGCATCGAACTCGCCGACGCCATCGAGTCCGTACGCGACCAGCTCCTCGACGCCGCCACCCGCGGCACGGACCGGCCCCTGGCCTTCGAGGTGGGCGACATACAGATGGAATTCACGCTGGAACTGCGCAAGGAGGCCAAGGTCGGCGCCAAGGTCAAGGCCTGGGTGGTGGAAGCGGGCGCCGACGCCACCCTCGCCACGGGCCGCACCCACAGGGTCGCGTTCACCCTGACGCCCCGGGACGCCCGCACCGGCGCGCCGTGGCAGGTCGGCAACCAGGACCCGGGCAGTACGGCCGGATTCGGCCGCGGAGCGCGATGACCGCCGCCCGCGTCGTCGCCGTACAGGGAGAGACACAGGGCACCGGCGTGCTGCTCACCCCGCGACTGGTGCTGACCTGCGCGCATGTGGTCGGCGGCGACGACAGGCCGATGATCGCCCACCCCGACCGGGCGGGGCAGGTCAGCTCCGAGGTCCAGTGGCGCGACGAGTCCCTCGATACGGCGCTGCTCTTCACCGACCACGACCTCATCGACGCGGACCGGGCCGCCCCGCTCGGCCGGCTCCGTATCGGCGCGCTCGCCACCACCTCACCGCTCCCGCACTGCCAGATCGTCGGGTTCCCCGACATCCAGCGGTACGGGGACGACGGCGCCCTGGAGCTGGACCAGTACCGCGCGTCCGTACTGCCCTCGGCCGGCTCGCTCCGCTCCGTCCTCGTCTGTGAGCTGGACCACCCGGCGGCCGACGAGCGCCACGACGGTACGTCTCCGCTCCAGGGCCTCTCCGGATCGCCGGTCTTCGCGGGCCCGGTGCTGCTCGGCATCGTCACGCGGGTCCCGCAAGGGCGCGGCCATCTGCGGGTCGAAGGCATACCGATGGACCGGATCCTGGCCACCGAGGTCCTTCTGGACTCGTTCCGGTCCGAGCCGGTGACCGACTTCCACCCGGGCGACCAGTACTTCGAGGAGCAGTACGCGCGGGCTCTGCGGGCCCGGTACCGCAAGACCCGCATCTTCGGGATCGACGAACTGGGCACCAACGAGGCCACCTGGGACCTGGATACGGCGTATCTGAGTCTGGAGGCGGGACAGCGGGACGAGATCGTCCCCGACCCGCGGGTCTCTTTCCGGTCCGCCCCCGCCCAACCCCGCCGGATCGACGATCTGCTGGCGGACCGGCCCCGCACGCTGCTGCGCGGCGAGGCGGGCGCGGGCAAGACCACCCTCGTCTGGTGGCTCGCCTCCCACGCGGCGTGCGGCACGCTCGACCCCGAACTTGCCGATCTCAACGGGCTGGTGCCGTTCGTCGTCCCGCTGCGTACGCTGCACGCCCGCGGCACCGGCCTCGCGGACCTCGACCAGCTCCACACGGCGGCGCAGATCCCGGCGGGCAGGGCACCCGACGGCTGGGCGAGCCGGGTGCTGGCGTCCGGCCGGGCCTTCCTGCTGGTCGACGGCATCGATGAAGTGCCGCCCGCCGAGCGCGAGAAGGCCCGTACGTGGCTCACCGAGCTGCTGGACCTCTATCCCGGGACGCGTTGTCTCACGACCGTACGACCGCTCGCCGTCGACCAGGACTGGCTACGGTCCGAGGGCTTCGAGGAACTGCACCTCCTGCCCATGCGGGACGCGGACATCCAGCTCTTCGTCGCGGCCTGGCACAGAGCGGCCCGACGGGAGTGCGACGGCTACGCCGACCGGACGCGCGCCGCCGAGGAACAGGCCGAACTGCGCGAGCTGGAAGCGGAGTTACGGACGCGCTTCCGGCAGAACGCGTCCCTGCTCGCCCTCGCCCAGACCCCGCTGCTCTGCGCGGTCATCTGCGCCCTGCACCGCCGCAGACGCGGCCTCCTGCCGGACACCCGCTGGGACCTCTACCGCTCCACGCTGGCCATGCTCCTCGGCAGCCGGGACAGCCTGCGCGAGATCCGGCGCCCCGAAGGCATCACGATGGGCCTGGAGGAACACCAGGAGCTGTTGCAGTCCGTCGCGGTCTGGCTGGTACGGGCGGGTCAGACACAGCTCTCGTACCAGGACGCCGAGCGCCAGATCGAGGTGGCGATGCGACGGCTGTCCGCGGTGAACGCGCAGGGCTCGCCCGCGACCGTACTCACGCATCTGCTGAACCGCAGTGGTCTGCTCCAGGAACGCGGCGACGGAGAAGTCCAGTTCATCCACCGCACCTTCCAGGACTATCTGGCGGCCCGCGCGTTCATCGAGGACGGGTCGCTGATGGAACTGCTCCAGAACGCCCACGACGAGCGGTGGCACGACACGATTCTGCTGGCGGTCGGCCACTGCCGCCCTCACGAGGTCCGGAGGCTGATCAGCGGCCTGCTCGCCGCCGGGGAAGACGCCGTCTCCGACCGCACGCGGCGCGAGGCGCTGTACGTACTCGCGGCCCGCTGTTTCCTCAACGCCGTCGTGGTCGACGAGACGGTCGCTGAAGAGGTCGCGGCGCATGTCCGCGCCATTGTTCCGCCCAGCCCGATGGCGCCGGCGGAAACGCTCGCCTCATTGGGGCCCTACGTACTGCCCTTCCTTCCCGAACCGGCCGATGTCCATTCGGTGACGGCCCAACGCGTCGCCCGTCTCATCTGCGAAATCGGCGGCCCGGAGGCCATTCCCCTCGCGCGCCGGTACACGCCACACGAAAGCGTTTTGGTCCGGTCGGAGTTCGCGAGCAGCTGGAGCCGATTCCCGACGGAGGAGTACGCACGGGAGGTACTGGCCCGTTTGCCGTTGGCGGACACGCTGCTCGTCGTGACGGGCATCGACCAATTGCGACACCTTCGCCAACTGCCCGAGATCGGACGACTCGGGCTCGCGGGCAGTTACGACGGAGCACAACTCCACTCGTTTCTTAAGGGTGTTGACTTCGGAGTGCTGCGTGTCCACTCCAACAACACACTGGACGAGCTGTCGTTTCTCCGTGAACTGCCACGGCTGAGCCTGCTTGATTTGTGGGCCTGTTCGGCGCTGAAAGACCTCTCGGGGCTGCGAGAGTCACGGATCGAAGTGCTCCACTTGGACGTGGGCCGGCTGACGCACGCGGATCTCTCCCCCATCCACCGGATGCCGAAACTGAAGGAGCTGCAGCTCGTCTACGGAGATTCGCCGCTCGCACAACAACTGCCCACCGCACACCCCGCTGTGGAGAACCTTGTCGTCGAGTGCGATAAACCGATCGACTTCTCCTCGCTCCCGGAGTGGCCCGCGCTCCGCTACCTCACTTTGTCGTTCGGCTCATGCGCCTGGCTGGTCCACAGCGGCCGGAGCATGGCCCCCGCTCGACAGGTCCGCAATCTCAGAGTACGTATCCGGTCGGGATATGCGGGACTGGCACATCTCGCCGAGATCTTTCCCTCCCTCTCGCTGCTCGAAATCTCCATGGAGGTATCGGAGAACGCCGAGCTGAATCTGACTCCCCTGCAGAGCCTGCCCGGTCTCCGGGTAGAGGTCTTGCCGGCCTGGGACGGCGTACTGCCCACCGTCATCGGCGGTGAGCCCTTCGGCGACCGGCTGACCGTACACGGTTGAGACACGGCCCCGCGCACACACAAAAGAGGCTGCCCCGGAACCGTGGAAAACACGGTCCGGGGCAGCCCCTTCAGTCACTCAGCCCTGGGGCGTGAGCCTCACACGTCCTTCGTCAGGTTCGGGCCGCCGCCGGCCGCCTGCTCGATCGGAGGGACGTCCGGCAGAGGCGACTTCTCCTCGCCGCGGAAGGTGAACTTCTTCGCCTCACCCTCGCCCTCGGTGTCCACGACCACGATGTGACCGGGGCGCAGCTCACCGAAGAGGATCTTCTCGGAGAGGACGTCCTCGATCTCGCGCTGGATCGTCCGGCGCAGCGGCCGGGCGCCCAGGACGGGGTCGTAACCCTTCTTGGCGAGCAGCGACTTGGCGTTCGGGCTGAGCTCAAGGCCCATGTCCCGGTCCTTCAGCCGCTCGTCCACCTTGTCCACCATGAGGTCGACGATCTGGATGATGTCTTCCTCGGTGAGCTGGTGGAAGACGACCGTGTCGTCGACGCGGTTCAGGAACTCCGGCCGGAAGTGCTGCTTCAGCTCTTCGTTGACCTTGTTCTTCATCCGCTCGTAGTTGGTCTTGGTGTCGCCCTGGGCGGCGAAGCCCAGGTTGAACCCCTTGGAGATGTCCCGGGTCCCGAGGTTGGTCGTCATGATGATGACCGTGTTCTTGAAGTCCACGACCCGGCCCTGGGAGTCGGTCAGCCGGCCGTCCTCCAGGATCTGGAGCAGGGAGTTGAAGATATCGGGGTGGGCCTTCTCGACCTCGTCGAAGAGGACGACGGAGAACGGCTTCCTGCGCACCTTCTCGGTGAGCTGGCCGCCCTCCTCGTACCCCACGTATCCGGGGGGAGAGCCGAAGAGACGCGAGACGGTGTGCTTCTCGCTGAACTCCGACATGTCGAGGGCGATCAGCGCGTCCTCGTCGCCGAAGAGGAACTCGGCGAGCGTCTTGGACAGCTCCGTCTTACCGACACCGGACGGGCCGGCGAAGATGAACGAGCCACCGGGGCGCTTGGGGTCCTTCAGACCCGCTCGCGTACGGCGGATCGCCTGCGAGAGCGCCTTGATGGCGTCCTTCTGGCCGATGACGCGCTTGTGGAGCTCGTCCTCCATGCGGAGCAGCCGCGAGGACTCCTCCTCGGTGAGCTTGAAGACCGGGATGCCCGTGGCCGTCGCCAGAACCTCGGCGATCAGCTCCTCGTCCACCTCGGCGACGACGTCCATGTCGCCGGCCTTCCACTCCTTCTCCCGCTTGGTCTTCGCCGCCAGCAGCTGCTTCTCCTTGTCACGGAGAGACGCCGCCTTCTCGAAGTCCTGGGAGTCGATGGCCGACTCCTTGTCGCGGCGGACGCCCGCGATCTTCTCGTCGAACTCACGGAGGTCCGGCGGAGCGGTCATCCGGCGGATACGCATCCGGGAGCCGGCCTCGTCGATCAGGTCGATCGCCTTGTCCGGCAGGAAGCGGTCCGAGATGTAGCGGTCGGCGAGCGTCGCGGCGGCGACCAGGGCGGAGTCCGTGATGGACACGCGGTGGTGCGCCTCGTAACGGTCGCGCAGGCCCTTCAGGATCTCGATCGTGTGCGGCAGCGACGGCTCCGCGACCTGGATGGGCTGGAAGCGGCGCTCCAGGGCCGCGTCCTTCTCCAGGTGCTTGCGGTACTCGTCGAGCGTTGTCGCACCGATGGTCTGCAGCTCGCCGCGGGCCAGCATCGGCTTGAGGATGCTCGCCGCGTCGATCGCGCCCTCGGCGGCGCCCGCACCCACCAGGGTGTGGAGCTCGTCGATGAACAGGATGATGTCCCCGCGGGTGCGGATCTCCTTCAGGACCTTCTTCAGGCGCTCCTCGAAGTCACCGCGGTAGCGCGAGCCGGCGACGAGCGCGCCGAGGTCGAGGGTGTAGAGGTGCTTGTCCTTGAGGGTCTCGGGCACCTCGCCCTTGACGATGGCCTGGGCCAGCCCCTCGACGACCGCCGTCTTTCCGACGCCGGGCTCGCCGATGAGCACGGGGTTGTTCTTCGTACGGCGGGACAGCACCTGCATGACCCGCTCGATCTCCTTCTCGCGCCCGATGACCGGGTCGAGCTTGGATTCGCGGGCGGCCTGGGTGAGATTCCGGCCGAACTGGTCGAGGACCAGGGACGTGGAGGGCGTGCCCTCGGCAGGACCGCCCGCTGTGGCGGCCTCCTTGCCCTGGTATCCGGAGAGCAGCTGGATGACCTGCTGCCGCACCCGGTTGAGATCGGCGCCCAGCTTCACGAGGACCTGGGCGGCGACGCCCTCACCCTCGCGGATCAGGCCGAGCAGGATGTGCTCCGTGCCGATGTAGTTGTGGCCCAGCTGAAGAGCCTCGCGGAGCGACAGCTCCAGGACCTTCTTGGCACGGGGGGTGAAGGGGATGTGGCCGGACGGGGCCTGCTGGCCCTGGCCGATGATCTCCTCCACCTGCTGGCGGACCGCCTCGAGCGAAATCCCGAGGCTCTCCAGGGCCTTAGCGGCGACACCCTCACCCTCATGGATAAGGCCCAGGAGGATGTGCTCGGTGCCGATGTAGTTGTGGTTGAGCATCCGGGCTTCTTCCTGAGCCAGGACGACAACCCGCCGCGCGCGGTCGGTGAACCTCTCGAACATCGTTAATCGCTCCTCAGAGCGGTCAGGCAGTAAAGGGGTCGGTCCCCTCCCTGTCCTTCCGCAGCTTAGTCCCGCAAGCGGGGACCGCTCATTCCAACTGCCGACTACCTGTCCCAGGCTCCCAGCCCCGAACGCCGGACAACAGCTCCAACCCGATGGTGCGAGACGATGTTCCCGCAGGCCAGGCATATACCCCCACCATCAGTACGCCGATGGCGAACGTGAGACGCCCGGTAACCGCGTGTCGCCCCTTCCCACTAGGAATGTCTTACCCGCAAGCAGTGACACTCCATGCGGCGCACCCCGGTTCCCTCCGCTACGGGCGAACACCCTTGCGCTCCCGAACGCGCTCCCGCGCCCCCGAGTTGACCACTCTCCGCGATCGGATACGGACCCAGCGTAACTCCGGGCGGGGTGGGGGAGTTGCCCCGGGTATGTCCTTCACCGTCCCGTCCCCCCGCGCCCCGCTCGAAGGGGCGCGTACGCAGTGGCACGACCGCGCGCACGACGGGTGGTCGTTGGCGCGGTGGTACGAGAAAGGCCTGGGCTGGGCGACCGTCCCGGGGCCACAGGTCCAGCTGCTCACCGGGCTCCGCTTCGACGTACTGGAACTGCCCGCGGACGCGGGGGACGCCGTGCTGCGGCGGACCGGCGCGACGGGGCCGGTGGCGCTCCACGGGGAGCGGATGGCGTTTCTGGTGGCCGCGGGGAGCGCCGACGAGGTGCCGGGGCTGCTCGACTGGCTGGAGTGGGGCGGGATCGCCCTGGGCCTGACCACGCTCGGCGCGGACGGCCGGATGCCGGCCCCCGTACCGCCGCGGTGGCCGTGTGCCACCGCTGCCGCTGCGCAGGGGGCCGCTGTCTGGCTGCGGCCCCCCGAGCCCGGAAGGAAGGTGGAGCCGACACTGCCGGCGCTCGCACCGTTCGGGTACGGCGGCGGTGACGGGGGCAGCGGTGGGGATGCCCCCGATCTCGTACGACTCGTGGACGCGGCGGCGACGGAGTGCCACCGGGCCCGTTTGCTGCGCAGAAATATTCTTCGTGCGAGAACTCAGCCGTTGGCCTTCTCGTAGGCTTCACGGATCTCAGCGGGAACACGGCCGCGGTCGTTGACGCTGTAGCCGTTCTCCTTCGCCCACTTGCGGATTTCCGCGGTGTCCTTGTTACCGCCCGCGGCGACACGGCCCTTGCCACGGCTGCCCGCGGCGCGACCGCCCGTACGCCGGCCACCCTTGGTGTACGGATCGAGCAGGCCCCGCAGCTTGTCCGCATTGGCGGTCGTGAGGTCAATCTCGTAGGTCTTGCCGTCCAGAGCGAACGTCACTGTCTCGTCCGCCTCGCCGCCGTCGAGGTCATCGACAAGAAGGACCTGAACCTTCTGTGCCACCGGATTCCCTTTCATCGAAAATGCAGTACGCGGAAAGGAAACCGCTTTTCTCAGGAAAACACAAACCCCCGGCAGAGGTTCAGTCCAGCGAGAACACGGGAAACGTGCGCGATTCGGACATAGGGTCTGGTGTCTTCCCGGCGATCACAGGTGCAGAAGCATCCGGCTGTTGCCCAAGGTGTTCGGCTTCACCCGTTCGAGACCGAGGAACTCGGCAACACCCTCGTCATAGGAACGCAGCAGCTCTCTGTAGACATCTCCGTCGACCGGCGTCTCGCCGATCTCCACGAAGCCGCGCTTCGCGAAGAACTCGACTTCGAAGGTGAGACAGAATACGCGCCGCACTCCGAGCCAGCGGGCGGTCTCCAGCAACTTGTCCAGTAGTTGATGCCCGGCGCCGGTGCCCCTGACCGTGGGATCCACCGCGAGTGTGCGCACTTCGGCGAGGTCTTCCCACATCACATGCAAGGCACCACAGCCGATGACAGTCGCGTCCTCGTCGCGTTCCGCGACCCAGAACTCCTGGATGTCCTCGTAAAGCGTCACCGGCGCTTTGTCGAGCAGGATGCCTTCGCTCACGTAAGGGTCCACGAGACGGCGGACCGCCGGTACATCCCTGGTCCTGGCCCGTCTGACGGTGAGGGCATTTGCTTCGGCATTGGGAAGCGGAACGGCTGACGGCATGACTGGACGCTATCGCCCCGACTCGCGCCCGGTGTCGGCACCCTCGTCCGGCTCTTCGGACGCGTCCGGCTCTTCCCGCTCTTGGGGCTCTTCGGGTTCTTCCCGGTCTTGCACACCGGCGCCTTCGTTACTGACCGCTTCCGTTTCCGTACTGATCGCTTCCGTATCGGCTTCTTCGGAAGCGTCCCGGCGCACCAGGGCGACCGCGTCCTCCAGCGAGCGGCGCTGCTCGGACGACATCATGCCGAAGAAGGCGACAAGGGCGGCGGCGGGGTTGTCGCTCTTCGACCAGGCTTCGTTCATCAGCGCCGCCGCGTAGGCGGCGCGGGTGGAGACCGCCGTATATCGATAGGCGCGGCCGTCGACTTCCCTGCGCACCCAGCCCTTCTGATGGAGATTGTCCATTACGGTCATGACGGTGGTGTAGGCGATGGACCGCTCCTGCTGAAGGTCTTCGAGGACTTCCCGGACGGTGACCGGACGGTTCCATTGCCAGACGCGTGTCATGACGGCGTCTTCCAGGTCTCCCAATTGTCGGGGCACAGCGCCACCATAGTGCGAGATGTCCGAATGGCCGGTTATTGACGTAACAAAAAGGACGTACGACTGATTTCAGTCGTACGTCCTGGTCATATGTTGAGCGCGCGTACCTCGCGTGCCTCGCGAACCCTCAGGCGCCGTGCGGATCCGGGGTGCGGCCCTGCTCCTGGGCGGCCTCCGCGCGAGCCATCGCCGCGTCGACGGCGGCGTCCTCCTTGGACTTGTTGGAACCGCCCTGGCTCTTGACGATCGTCACGACCAGGCCGGTGAAGAAGGCGGCCATCACCACGGGGGGCAGGAGCGCGGATACGTAGTCCATGCCGTCCAGAGTAGCTATCCGGCGGCGCGCTCCTCCGGCGGGGGCGCGGGTCGGCGGCGCGGCGGGAAGACCTCGGACGGCTTGGGCATCGGCCGGTCCTTCTCCGGGCGCTCCGGGTGCTCGGGCCGGCGGGGCTCGCGGGGTTTCTGGGGCTTATGGGGCTCGCGGGGCTCCCGGGCCGGCTCGTCGGCGGCGCGTCCGCCGGGGAGCGCGAGGAGACGGGTGCGGGGAGCGGGGGCCGTGGCGGCGGGGACGCCGGTCAGATGGGCGCGCACCGACCGGTCCGCGAGCCGTCGGCAGCGGTCGAGCAGGGCCGCCGCGACCGGATTGCCGCGCAGGGCGCGCAGCGCCGCGAGATCGTCGGGCCGGGGGCGGTAGCCGGCCGCAAGAGCGTCCTGAAGCAGCTCCAGATAGCCCGTGAGGGACCCGGGAAGCGCTTGCCGGTACCTGGCGAGGTCGGCCTGGAGAAAGGCCCGCAGACGCCCGGCCTCGCGCACCGCCTCGTCCACGGACTCGGCGAGGGCCAGGCAGGCCCGGACGTCCTCGTTCGGGAGCGGGGCGGGGTGGAGGGCAACGGCGAGGGCACGTCGGAGCACACTCAGCTCGTCCGCACCGAAGGCCATGCCGCCGCGGGATCCGTATGGCGTGGGCATGCGGCGACACTACGCGCCAAAGGGACAAAATCCGCTTAACACCCCTCTTCTGGCGCGGCCCGCCCGCCGAACGAGGGACGGACGAACGAGGGACCGGCGAACGGGGTACGCCGGTACGCGCGCGCCCGTACACCCGTACGCGTACGGGTGTACGCCCCTGCCGCCCGCCCGCGCTCCTCACCGCCCGGCCCGGGCCGGTCCCCGCGCGCTCACATACGCGAGACGTTGCGCTCGTACACCAGGCGCAGGCCGATCAGGGTGAGCCAGGGCTCGTGCTCGTCGATCACGGACGCCTCGCCGAGCACCATGGGGGCCAGGCCGCCGGTCGCGATCACCGTGACCTCCTCGGGGTCCTCGGCCAGCTCGCGCGCCATCCGCGCCACCACTCCGTCGACCTGGCCGGCGAAGCCGTACAGGATGCCCGCCTGCATCGCCTCGACGGTGTTCTTGCCGATCACGCTGCGCGGCCGGGCCAGCTCGATCTTGCGGAGCTGGGCGCCCTTGACGCCAAGCGCCTCGACCGAGATCTCGATGCCGGGGGCGATGACGCCGCCCGCGTACTCACCTCGCACGCTGACCGCGTCGAAGGTCGTCGCCGTACCGAAGTCGACGACGATCGCCGGGCCGCCGTACAGCTCGACCGCCGCGACCGCGTTGATGATGCGGTCCGCGCCGACCTCCTTGGGGTTGTCCATCAGGATCGGCACGCCCGTCTTGATGCCGGGCTCGACGAGGACGGCGGGGACGTCGCCGTAGTAGCGGCGGGTCACCTCGCGCAGTTCGTGCAGGACGGACGGGACCGTCGAGCAGATCGCGATCCCCTCGATGCCGTCGCCCAGTTCGTCGCCGAGCAGCGGGTGCGTCCCCATCAGTCCCTGGAGGAGCACGGCGAGTTCGTCGGCGGTGCGGCGCGCGTCGGTGGAGATGCGCCAGTGCTCGACGATCTCCTCACCGTCGAACAGACCGAGGACGGTATGGGTGTTGCCGACGTCGATGGTGAGCAGCATCAGGCGCCGGCCTCTCGCAGGTCGAGGCCGATGTCGAGGATCGGGGAGGAGTGGGTGAGCGCCCCGACCGCGAGGAAGTCGACGCCCGTCTCCGCGTAGGCGCGCGCGTTGCCGAGGACGAGCCGGCCCGAGGACTCCAGGACCGCGCGGCCCGCGACGATACCCACGGCCTCCGCCGTCTCGGACGGGGTGAAGTTGTCCAGCAGGATCAGATCGGCGCCCGCGTCCAGGACTTCGCGGACCTGGTGGAGGGTGTCGACCTCGACCTCGATCGGTACGTCGGGGAACCGGTCCCGTACGGCCTTGAACGCCTCGGCGACCCCGCCCGCCGCGACGACGTGGTTGTCCTTCACCAGGGCCGCGTCGGAGAGCGACATCCGGTGGTTGACCCCGCCGCCGCAGCGCACCGCGTACTTCTCCAGGGCGCGCAGCCCGGGAGTGGTCTTGCGGGTGTCGCGGACCTTGGCGCCGGTGCCTTCGAGCACGTCGGCCCACGCGCGCGTGGCGGTCGCGATACCGGAGAGCCTGCACAGCAGGTTGAGCGCGCTGCGCTCGGCGGTGAGCAGATCGCGGGTGCGGGTGGTGACGCTCAGGAGTTTCTGGCCGGCCTCGACGCGGTCGCCGTCGGCGGCATGGCGCTCGACGGCGAACTCCTCCGTGCAGACGAGGGAGAGCACGGCCTCGGCGATGTGCAGGCCCGCGACCGTACCGCCCTCGCGCGCGGTGAAGTCGCCGGTGGCGACGGCGTCCTCGGGGACGGTCGCGACGGTCGTCACGTCCACGCCGTGGTCAAGGTCCTCCGCGACGGCGACATGCGCGATGTCCTCGACCTGGACGGGGTCCAGACCCGCGTCGGCGAGCAGTTGGGCGAGGGCGGGATCGAGGGCGCACTCCAGGTCGTCGGGTCCGTAGCCGTCCTCGCCCGCGGAACAGCCGCAGCCGTCGCCGCAGCCGCCTCCCGGGGCCTGCGCCGCGGCCGGGGCGCCGATCTGGATGAGCGGTACGTCCACGGGCTCGGGGCGCGGACTGTCTTCGGGCGTGCTCACGGTTACGGCTCCCTGGGGGCGTCGGCGGGGGGTGGGGTTGCGGGGCTGGATGCGGCATGGGACACCGGGGCGGGGTCCGCGGGGCCGGGGTCCACGGGCGGGAACGCGGCCGTGGCCGTGCGGCGCAGTACCGGCCGGCGGTCGGGCGTCAGGGTGATGACGAGGTGGCGGGCCCAGTCGGCGTCGTCGCGCTCCGGGCGGTCCTCGCGCCAGTGGCAGCCGCGGGTCTCCTCGCGCTCCAGGGCGGCGGCGACCAGGACGCGGGCCACACAGAGCAGATTCGACGTCTCCCAGGACTCGACGCCGGGAACGGCGGCCTTTCCGGGGCCGTCGTGGTCCTGGGCCTGCTCGTACACGGTCTCCAGGGCCGCGGCGGCGGTGCCCAGGCTGCCGGCGGATCTCAGCACGCCCGCGCCCTCGGACATGATCCGCTGGATTCCGGCGCGGGCCTCGGGGGCGATCAGCGGCAGCGGGACGGTGCCGGCCGGTTCGGCCGGGAGGGCGGCGGGCTCGGGCGTCGCCGCGCGGCGCGATGCTGTCGGACTGTCCGCCACGCTGTCCGCCGCGATGTCAGCCGTTTCGGCCGCCGTTTCGGCCGCCGCGATGTCCGCCGCTATCCGTTCCGCGAAGACCAGCCCCTCCAGGAGGGAGTTGGAGGCCAGCCGGTTCGCGCCGTGGACGCCCGTGCAGGCGACCTCGCCGCACGCGTACAGCCCCGGTACGGTCGTCCGCCCGCGCAGATCCGTACGGACTCCGCCCGACGCGTAGTGGGCGGCGGGCGCCACCGGGATGGGCTCCGTTACCGGGTCGATGCCGTGCGCCCGGCAGGCCGCCAGGATGGTGGGGAAGCGGGTCTCCCACATCGCGGCGCCGAAGTGCCTGGCGTCCAGATACATGTGCTCGGCGCCCTGTTCCAGCATCCGGCGCATGATCGCCTTGGCGACGATGTCGCGCGGGGCCAGCTCCGCCAGTTCGTGCTGTCCGAGCATGAAACGGACGCCGTCGGCGTCGACGAGATGGGCTCCCTCGCCCCGTACCGCCTCCGAGACCAGCGGCTGCTGGCCCTCGGCTCCGGTGCCGAGGAAGAGCACCGTCGGGTGGAACTGGACGAACTCCAGGTCGGAGACCTCCGCGCCCGCCCGCAGCGCCAGCGCCACGCCGTCGCCGGTGGAGACGGCGGGGTTGGTCGTCGCCGAGAAGACCTGCCCCATACCGCCGGTGGCCAGGATCACCGCGGGGGCGCGGACCGCGCCGACGCCGTCGTGCTGGCCCTCGCCCATCACATGGAGGGTGACGCCCGACGTATGGCCGTGCTCGTCCGTCAGCAGGTCCAGGACCAGCGCGTTCTCGACCGTACGGAGCGCGGCGTCGCGGACGGCTTCCACCAGGGCGCGGGAGATCTCCGCGCCGGTCGCGTCGCCGCCCGCGTGGGCGATACGGCGGCGGTGGTGGCCGCCCTCGCGGGTGAGCTGGAGCTCGCCGGTGGCGGAGGTGTCGAAGTGCGCGCCGGTGCCGATCAGCCGCCGTACGGCCGCCGGGCCCTCGGTGACGAGGGCCCGGACCGCCTCCTCGTCGCACAGGCCCGCGCCCGCGACGAGGGTGTCCGCCAGATGCTGTTCGGGGGTGTCGCCCTCGCCGAGCGCCGCGGCGATGCCGCCCTGTGCCCAGCGCGTGGAGCCGTCGTCGAGCCGGGCCTTGGTGACGACGACCGTACGGAGCCCGGCGGCGGTGCAGCGCAGGGCGGCGGTGAGACCGGCGACGCCGGAGCCGACCACGACGACATCGGCGTCGATGGCCCAGCCGGGTGCGGGGGCGGTCAGCCGTATACCGGTTCCGGTCACTGTGAGGCTCCGAAGGTCAGCGGGATGTTGTCGATCAGCCGCGTGGCACCGACGCGCGCGGCGACGGCGAGGACCGCCTCGCCGGTGTGGTCGTCGGACACCTCGGTGAAGTCGGCGGGGTCGACAAGGGCGAGATAGTCGAGGGTCAGCGGCGGTACGGTCCTGGCCGCCTGGTCGAGGACGGCGCGGGCCGCCGCCCGTACGCCGTCCGCCCCGTTCCAGTCCTCGCCGGCGCTGCCCGCGGCGGCCACCGCGTGGGCGTCGGCCGCGAGCCGGGCCTCGCCGAGGGCGGAGAGCGCGGCGGCCCGCGCGCCGGGCGTGGGCGCGTACTCGGCGCGGGCGCGCAGCGCCTGCTGGGCGCCGAGCCGGTCGCGGGCGGCGAACAGGGCCCGGGACAGCGCGAGGGCGGTGCGGCGCTCGGGGACGGACAGATAGCGGTTGCGGCTGGAGAGCGCGAGACCGTCGTCGGAACGGACCGTCGGTACGCCGACGATCTCGGCCGGGAAGTTCAGATCGCGGGCCATCCGGCGCACCAGGGCGAGCTGCTGGGCGTCCTTCTGGCCGAAGAAGGCGGTGTCGGCCCGGGTGAGGTGGAGCAGTTTGGCGACGACCGTCAGCATGCCGTCGAAGTGTCCGGGGCGCGAGGAGCCTTCCAGACGCGCGCCCATGGGGCCCGCGGTGATCGTGACCTGGGGGGCGCCGCCGGGGTAGACCTCGTCGGCGGACGGCGCGAAGACGGCGTCGGCGCCCGCCTCCGCCGCGGTCTTCAGATCGGCTTCGAGCGTGCGGGGGTAGCGCTCCAGGTCCTCGCCGGCGCCGAACTGGAGCGGGTTGACGAAGACGGTGACCACGACGAACCCGTCGGGTCCGGCATGGGCGCGGGCGGCCCGTACGAGGCTCGCGTGCCCGTCGTGGAGCGCGCCCATGGTCATCACCACCGCGATCCGGCCGGGTGCCGCGCGCCTCTCCAGGAGGCGGTCGAGGTCCGCGCGCGTGGGGGCGAGTTCGAGGCTCATCGGATGGTCTCCACGTCTCCAGGATGCGCGTGCGCGGTCCTCTTCGCGGTCCCGTGCGCGGTCCTGCTCGCGGTCCTCCTCACGAGGCGCGTGCGGTCCTCTTCGAGACACGCGTCGTCAGGATGCGTACGCGTGATCATCGGGTGCCCCCGGCGCCGTCCCCGCGGACGTCCCCGAGGGCATCGCCGTCGGCGAGGACATCGAGAAGGTCCTCCGCGAGCTCGGGCTTGAGCAGACCGTGCGCCAGCGCCCGGTCCGCGGTCGTACGGGCCATCGCGAGATACCCCGCCACGGCGCCGGGCGCGTGCGCGCGCAGCTCGGCGACATGCGCGGCGACCGTACCCGCGTCCCCGCGCGCGACGGGCCCGGTGAGCGCGGCGTCCCCGGAGCGCAGCGCGTTGTCCAGCGCGGCGCCGAGCAGCGGGCCGAGCATCCGGTCGGGCGCCTCGACCCCGGCGGTGCGCAGCAGCTCCATCGACTGGGCGACCAGCGTGACCAGGTGGTTCGCGCCCAGGGCGAGGGCCGCGTGGTAGAGCGGACGCGACTCCTCCGCGACCCACTCGGGCTCGCCGCCCATCTCGATGACCAGCGCCTCGGCCGCCAGTCGCAGTTCCTCGGGAGCGGTGACGCCGAAGGAGCAGCCGGCCAGCCGCTGGACATCCACCGAGGTGCCGGTGAAGGTCATCGCGGGGTGGAGGGCGAGCGGCAGTGCGCCGGCGCGCAGGGCCGGGTCGAGCACCTTGGCGCCGTACCGCCCCGAGGTGTGCACGAGCAGCTGTCCCGGCCGTACGGCACCGGTCTCGGCGAGCCCGTCGACCAGTCCGGGCAGGGCGTCGTCGGGAACGGTCAGCAGCACCAGATCGGCGCGGGCGAGGACTTCGGCGGGGGTGACGATCGGGATGTCGGGCAGCAGCGCCGCCGCCCTCCGTACCGAGGCGTCCGATACGCCGGAAACGGCGACCGGACGGTGCCCGGCGAGCCGGAGGGACGCGGCCAGGGCAGGGCCGACACGGCCCGCTCCGACGACACCGACCGTGAGCCGCGCGGGGCGGTCACGGGGATCGGAGGGTTCCTGTGCTGTTGGGTTCACGCGGTGGGGCCTTCCGTTCCAGTCCGCGGTGGGTACCGGACGATTTCTCGCCATGCTACGCCAGCCTCGTACCCCGTCACTTGACTGTCCACAGGCTGTGGGCAGGGGGCCGCGGGTGAGCAATGATCGGTCCATGGGAGAGACAAGTGAGCAGGCCGGTGGAGCCGATCGGGCCGATCGGGCCCATGAGGCCGGGCCGGACGGCGAGAAGGACGGCGAGAAGACCGCACAGGCCGCGCGGCGGCGCAGGCTGGCCGCGTGGCGGGCGTCGGAGCGGGTGATGCTCCGGGCGCCGATGGACCGGCCGATGAGTGAACGGCTGACCGCCCTGGCGGCGGACGCGGGGTCCGTGTACGACGTGGGCGAACAGCCGGACCTGTACGGCGACGGGATCGTCGCGGAGGTGGAGCGCCGGGTGGCCGCGCTGCTCGGCTTCCCGGCCGCGGTCTTCTTCCCGACGGGCACGATGGCGCAGCAGGTGGCGCTGCGCTGCTGGGCGGGGCGTACGGGCAACAGCACGGTGGCGGTGCATCCGCTCGCCCACCCCGAGGTGCACGAGGCAGGTGCGCTGTCGGTGGTCAGCGGGCTGCGTACGGTCCATCCGACCAAGGAGCCGCGGCTGCCGACCGCCGGAGAGATCCAGGACCTGGCCGAGCCCTTCGGCACGCTGATGCTGGAACTGCCGCTGCGTGACGCGGGGTTCGTCCTGCCGTCCTGGGACGAGCTGGTGGCGACCGTGGACGCGGCGCGGGAGCGGGACGCGGTGGTCCATGTCGACGGCGCGCGGCTGTGGGAGTGCGCGTCGCACTTCGGGCGCCCCCTGTCCGAGATCGCGGGGCTCGCGGACAGCGTGTACGTGTCCTTCTACAAGTCGCTCCACGGGCTGTCGGGTGCGGTGCTCGCCGGTCCCCCGGAGCTGGTGGAGGAGGCGCGGATCTGGCGGCACCGCTATGGGGGCCAGGTCTTCCAGCAGTACCCGGCGGCGCTGACGGCCCTCCTGGGCCTGGAGCGCGAACTGCCGAAGCTGCCCTCGTACGTGGAGCACGCGCGCGTGGTGGCGGCGGCGCTGGCCGAGGGCTTCGCGGCGTCCGCGGTCCCGTGGTTCCGCGTACACCCGGAGCCGCCGCACACCCATCAGTTCCAGGTGTGGCTGCCGTACACACCGGACGTGCTGAACGAGGCGGCGGTGCGGCAGGCGGAGGAGACGAAGACGGCGCTGTTCCGGGTCTGGTCGGAGCCGCCCGGCGGCCTCCGTGGTCTCTCCCTCACGGAGGTCACGGTGGCGGAGCCGGGGCTGGAGTGGACGGCGGAGGAGGTACGGGCGGCGGTCGAGGAGTTCGTGACCCGGGTGCTGGAGGCGCGGTCCTGAGGGGCTGACGGTCAAACGGGCTGTCGGGCTGTCGGGCTGTCGGGCTGTCGGGCTGTCGGGCTGTCGGGCTGTCGGGCTGACGAGCTGACGGGCTGACGGGGCACCGGGAGCCGCCGGGCAGCGGCACGACGGCTCCCGGCCGCCCGAACCCGCTCGGGCGGCCCATTTGACGCGGGCCGTCAATCGACGGACCGGCTGTCAGTGGCAGCGTGCACCATGGCTCCATGAGCGTGTTCATCGACATCACCGGCCTGCCCCGGGAGCGGATCACCTTCGGCCCGTCCCCGCTGGCGGAGCTGGGTGCCGCCCTGCACGCGCTCTCCGAGCCCGCCCACCACGCCCGGCTGCACGGCTGGATCACCACCACCTCCGCCACGCTCAAGCCCGAACTGGCCGACCGGCTGCATGAGGCGGACTTCCTGTGGCGGTCGACCCGCGCGGACATCCTGCTGCCCGCCGCCCCCCGGGACACGCTCGCGGAGGAGCTGGACGACCTCGATCTGCTGGACGACGAGAAGTATGTGGCGGCGGCGCTGGAGATCTCCTGCGCCAGCCAGTACGGCGAGGGTCTGCCCTCGCCGCTCGTCGACGCGGGCGTGCGGCAGCGCGCGCTGGAGCTGGCGGCGGCCCGCGGTCCGCGCCAAGCCGCTTTCGTACGGCAGATGCTGGCCGATCCTCCCGGGGTCAGGGCCTGGATACGGCGGCTGCTTGAGGACTGCGAGGAGGTGTTCTTCGCGGACACCTGGCGGCGCGTGCGGGTCCAGCTCGCCGCCGACGCCCGGCACAAGACCGAGGTGCTGCGCCGCAAGGGCCTCGCGGAGGCCGTCGCCGCGGTCTCCGCCGCCGTCACGCTGGAGGAGGACGGGCTCCGTACGAGGATGGTGGTGGACAAGCTGTCCCACGGCTGTACGACCGCGACGGGACGGGGGCTGACGTTCCTGCCCACCGCCTTCGGCTGGCCCCATGTGGTGGCGCTGCACACGCCCGGCTGGCAGCCGGTCGTGCAGTACCCGCTCTCCACGCGGGAGCTGGCCGACACCACGCCCGTCGACACGGTCAAGCTGCGTCTGGAGGCGGTCGCCCACCCCATGCGGATGCGGCTCTGCCGGAGCCTGGCCCGCGGCTCGTACTCGACGGGCGAGCTGGCCGATACGTACGGGATCACCGCACCCGAGGTCTCCCGGCATCTGGCGGTGCTGCGGAAGGCGGGGCTGCTGACGACCCAGCGGCGCGGGCGCTATGTGCTGCATCAGCTGGATGTCGCCGTGGTGGCCCGGCTCGGGAGCGACTTCCTGGAGGGGGTGCTGCGCTGACGGCACGCCGCCCCCGGAAACCCGGAAGGACACGACCTTCTCCGCGACCTGAGGGACGGTCAGCCGGTCCGTACGGATGTGCTCGGCGAACCGCGCGTCCGCCGGCGCCTCCAGGCAGGGGTCCTGTTTCGCCACGGCGAAGCTCTCCCGCCGCGACCCGCCGCAACCCGCCGCGCCCCCAGCCGCGCTCGGTCAGCCGGCGCCCCCGGCCCGCACCATTCCCGTCTCGTAGGCGAGGACGACCACCTGTACCCGGTCGCGCAGTCCGAGCTTGGTGAGGATCCGGCCTACATGCGTCTTCACCGTCGCCTCGGAGAGCACCAGCCGGCCGGCGATCTCCCCGTTCGACAGCCCCTGCGCGACCAGCAGCATGACCTCGCGCTCGCGCTCGGTCAGCCGGTCGAGTTCCTTGTGCCGCGGCTTGCTCGCGCTGGGCAGCATCGGCGAGAAGCGGTCCAGCAGCCGCCGGGTGGTGGACGGGGCGACGACGGCGTCACCGCTGTGCACCGAGCGGATCGCGCTCAGCAGTTCGCCCGGCGGCACGTCCTTCAGCATGAATCCGCTCGCCCCGGCCTTGAGCCCGGAGAACGCGTACTCGTCCAGGTCGAAGGTGGTCAGGATGAGCACCTTCGGGGCGTCGGGCTCCGCGCAGATCCGGCGGGTCGCCTCGACGCCGTCCAGCCGGGGCATACGGACGTCCATCAGGACGACGTCCACGGCGGCGGAGCGAAGATTCTCGATCGCCTCCGCGCCGTCCCCGGCCTCCGCGACGACCTCCATGTCGGGCTGCGCGGCCAGCACCATACGGAATCCGGTGCGCAGCAGCACCTGGTCGTCGACGAGCATGACGCGGATCGACATCTGCGGGGTCCTTGTCCGGTAGGAGGGAGTGGGCGCGGATAGCGGGGAGTGGTCCGGTAGCCGGTACGCCCCCGGCGCCCGGCTCCGTGCCCTGTTCGGTGCGCTGGTCAGTGCCTGTTCGGCTGTTCGGCTGTTCGCCTGTTCAGTGCGCCGTTCAGTGCGCTGTTGCGCTGTTCAGTGCGCGGGTTTCAGCGGCAGCAGCGCGCTGATCCGGAAGCCGCCGCCGGGGCGCGGCCCGGCGTCCAGTGTGCCGCCGACCATACCGACCCGCTCCCGCATGCCGATGAGCCCATGGCCGCGCCCGTCGGCCCCGCCGTCCTCGTACAGCTCGTGGGCGGCGCCCCGCCCGTCGTCCTCGACGAGCAGCCCGAGCCCGTCGTCGAAGTAGACCAGACGCACGCTGGCGCCCACATCGGGTCCGCCGTGCTTGCGGCTGTTGGTGAGGGCTTCCTGCACGATGCGGTACGCGGTCAGCTCCACCCCGCTGGGCAGCGGTCGCGGGGTGCCCTCTATCCGGAAGTCCACGGTCAGCCCGGCGCCCCGCACGTTCTCGACCAGCTCCTCTATCTGTCCGACATCGGGCTGCGGTACGTACTCGCCGCCCTCCTTGGCGTCACCGGTCCGCAGCACGCCCAGCAGTCTGCGCATCTCTGCGAGCGCTTGTCTGCCGGTGCTCGAAATGGTCTCCAGGGCCTGTTTGGCCTGGTCGGGCGCGGCGTCCAGCACATAGGCGGCGCCGTCCGCCTGGACCACCATCACCGAGACGTTGTGCGCGACGACATCGTGCAGCTCACGGGCGATCCTGGCCCGCTCGGCGGCGACCGCCACCTTGGCCTGCGCCTCGCGCTCCTTCTCCAGCCGGGTGGCGCGCTCCTCCAGCTGGTCGAGGTAGGCGCGGCGGGTACGGACGGAGTCGCCAAGCACCCAGGCGAGGACGAACGGCAGGCTGATGACGATGGCGACGAAGACCAGGCCCCAGGTGCCGTCGGTGTTCTCATTGGGCCAGCGCACCTGCGCCAAGGGGGTGGCGAGCAGTCCGCCGATCAGCGCGAGACGCGAGGCCCAGCGCGGCCCGCCCTGCGCGGCGACGGTGTAGATGATCACCAGCATCGCCAAGTCCGCCGGGTTGGGCCGCACATCCAGGGCGAGCTGCGCGAGGCCCAGGCCCAGCACGAGCAGCAGCACCTTCTCGGGCGCGCGACGGCGCAGCGCGACGGACAGACTCAGCAGCAGGACCAGCGGGATGGCGACCAGCCTGGTGCCGACGCCGTCGTTCTCCTGAACCACCCACAACAGGGAAGGCCCGAAGAACAGGACAGCCCAGAAGCTGTCGACGCCCGTCGGGTGTCCGCGGAGAAAGTCGTAGAAGCGCTGCACGTAACCCAGCGTAGTGAGACGGACAAGGGGGGCGGGTCAGCCCGAGGGCCGATCCGGTCGGCGGAAGCGTACTCCCCAAGGTGGAGACTTGACACCGTGACGGATGAGACGTGTAAGTCGCGCGGGGTTCCGGGTACGGGGCGAGGGGTTCCGGGTACGGCGCGAGGGGTGACCGACGGCCTGCGCTGCGACGCCGGACCGCTCCGGTGGCGTACGGCCGCCGAGCGCGCGCTGTACGGACCGGGGGGCTTCTATCTGCGCCCCGAGGGACCGGCCGGGCACTTCCGTACGTCGGTCCACGCCTCCCCGCTCTTCGCCGCCGCGGTCGCCCGGCTGCTGGTCCGGACCGCCGAGCGGCTGGACACGGACGAGGTGGCGCTCGTCGACATCGGCGCGGGCCGCGGCGAGCTGCTTTCCGAAGTCCTGGCGGCGGTCCCTGACGGGCTCGGGGTGCGGCCGTACGCCGTCGAACGCGCCCCTCGCCCCGCCGGCCTGGACCCCCGTATCGAGTGGTGTACGGAGCCGCCGCCCGGGGTCAGCGGGCTGCTCTTCGCGAACGAGTGGCTGGACAACGTCCCCGTCGACATCGCCGAGACCGGCCCCGACGGGGTCGTACGGTACGTCCTCGTCCGGCCGGACGGCTCCGAGGAGCCGGGCGATCCGGTCGAAGGACCCGACGCCGAATGGCTCGCCCGCTGGTGGCCGCCGGCCGGCCCCGGCACCCGCGCGGAGATCGGCCGGCCGCGCGACGAGGCGTGGGCGGCGGCCGTCGCCACCCTGGAGCGGGGGCTCGCGGTCGCGGTCGACTACGCGCATGTACGGGACGCCCGGCCGCCGTTCGGCACCCTGACCGGCTTCCGGGCGGGCCGGGAGGTGCCCCCCGTACCGGACGGCGGCTGCGATCTCACCGCCCATGTGGCGCTGGACGCCTGCGCCCTGCCCGGCGCGGAACTGCTGGGCCAGCGCGAGGCCCTGCACCGGCTGGGGGTGAGCGGCGAACGGCCGCCGCTGTCCCTCGCCACCACGGATCCGGCGGCGTACGTACGGGCGCTCGCGGCGGCCGGGGAGGCGGCGGAGCTGACGGCCCGGGGCGGTCTCGGGGACTTCGGCTGGCTCATGCAGCCCGTCGGCCTCGGAGGCACGACCGGAGGCGCCACCGAAGGCGCCACCGGAGACGCCATCGGAGGCACGACCGACGCTCTGAGAGACTGTCGCCCATGACGGAGACCACCCGGACGACGGTCGGTATCGGCGGCGCGGCGGAGAGCACGGACATGGTGCTCAATATCGGCCCGCAGCACCCCTCCACCCACGGGGTGCTCCGGCTCCGTCTCGTGCTCGACGGCGAGGTGATCCAGCAGGCCGAGCCGGTCATCGGCTATATGCACCGGGGCGCGGAGAAGCTTTTCGAGGCGCGCGACTACCGGCAGGTCCTGGTCCTCGCCAACCGCCACGACTGGCTCTCGGCGTTCTCCAACGAGCTGGGCGTGGTGATGGCCGTCGAGCGGATGCTCGGCATGGAGGTGCCCGAGCGCGCCGTATGGACCAGAACGCTGCTCGCCGAGCTGAACCGAGTGCTCAACCATCTGATGTTCCTCGGCTCGTACCCCCTGGAACTGGGCGGTATCACCCCGGTGTTCTACGCGTTCCGGGAGCGCGAGGAGCTTCAGGGCGTGATGGAGGAGATCTCCGGCGGCCGGATGCACTACATGTTCAACCGGGTCGGCGGTCTCAAGGAGGACCTTCCCGCGGGCTGGCAGGGGCGCGCCAGGTCGGCGATCGCGTCGGTGCGCTCGCGGATGGACGTGTACGACCGGCTGGTTCTCGGCAACGAGATCTTCCGGGGCCGTACCCGCGGGGTCGGGGTGCTGACGCGGGAGACGGTCCACGCGTACGGGGTGTCCGGGCCGATCGCCCGCGCCTCGGGGGTCGACTTCGACCTGCGCCGCGACGAGCCGTACCTCGCGTACGGCGAACTGCGCGACACGCTCAGGGTCGTGACCCGCGAGGAGGGCGACTGCCTGGCGCGGTTCGAATGCCTGCTGGAGCAGGCGCACAACGCGCTGGCCCTGGCGGACGCCTGTCTGGACCGGATCGCGGAGCTGCCGCCCGGACCGATCAACCAGCGGCTGCCCAAGGTGCTGAAGGCGCCCGAGGGGCATACGTACGCGTGGACCGAGAACCCCCTCGGCATCAACGGCTACTACCTGGTGTCGAAGGGCGAGAAGACGCCGTACCGGCTGAAGCTGCGCTCGGCCTCGTTCAACAACATCCAGGCGCTGACCGAACTGCTGCCCGGGACGCAGGTCGCCGACATGGTGGCGATCCTGGGCTCGCTGTTCTTCGTCGTCGGCGACATCGACAAGTAACGCGTTCCGGGCGGCCGTTCGGGCGGTCCGTTCAGGGGGCCGGGTCGCGACCGGCGGCTCCCTCGCTCAGCGACAACCCCTCGTCATCGGCCGCGTCAGCTGCCTCGGCCCCATGTGCCCCATCTGCCCCATCTGCCCTATCTGCCGCGTCAGCCGCGTCAGCCGCTGATCGCGTCGCGCAGCTCTTCCAGTTCGAGCGGCTCGGTCTCGTCGTGCACGGTCAGATCGATGACCTGCCCGATACCGCGCTCCTCGGCCCTGCGCCGCTCGGCGAGAGCTTCCTCGCCCACCACGTCCGCCAGGTCCTCCCGCTCGACGCGCGCCAGTTCGGCGGCCGACGCGGGCTCCTCGGTGTCGTCCGCGTCCGTCTTCCCGGTCCCGCCGCGGGCGTCCCGCGCGGCGGCCTGCGCACCGAAGAAGTCGAAGCCGCCCTCGGGCCGCCGCGCGGGACGGCCGCCCTGTGGGGCGTACGGGACGATCGCGGACGCCGTGGGCACGCGCGTGGCGGGGAGGGCGGACGACGGGCGGCTGTGCTGCTCAGCCCCGGCGGCCGCCGTGTGCTTCCCCCGCGACTCCCCCGCCTCCGTGGCCCGCTCCGCGAGATCGCGCGCACGCGCCGCCTCGACCGTACGCCTCGCCTGCTGGACCGCGGCGTTGCGCGGCAGTTCGTCCAGGGCCCGCGCGGCGCTGACAAACGCCGCCTTGGTGGGTGTGCTGCCCCCGGCGGGCAGCGCCTTGGGCTCGGCCGCCGCCTCCAGGGCGAGCTGACGCCGCCCCTCCAGCGCGGTGGCGCGCTCGGTCTCCGCGGTGGCGTACCGGCGCAGCAGCGCGGCGTGCTCACCACGCAGTCCGGCCAGCTCGATCCGCTTGGAGCGCAGTTTGGCCTCAAGCTTGAGGCGCAGCTCGCGCGACTCCTCGGCGTCGGCTTCCAGTTCGGCTATGCGCTCCTCGGCCTTCCAGCCGTCGCTCTCCCGCGCGCGCGTCAGCTCGGCGACCCGGCGCCCGGCGGCGCGGTCCCAGCCACGCATGAAGACCCCGCCGGTGACCGCCGCGGCGGCCGCCACCGCGACCAGACCGCGGAGCGCCACGGGCTCCGCGAGGAACCAGGCGCCCGCGGCACACAGAACCGCGGCTCCGGCGACCGCCGTCGGCGGCAGAAGCTTGTGGAGGGGTGGGGAATGGCGGTGGCGTCCACGTGGCATGGCCTGAAATTTACCGTGCGTGGAGACCGAATGGGGGGCCGGTCGGACAATCTTTCCCGGCCCGTTGCCGGCCTTCCTCCCCTTCCACTCCTGTTTCCTCTACAGAACTCCGTTTTGCCTGGCGCCGGTTACCGCGCCGATGCCGTCCGGTCGCTACTTCTTGACCAGACCTTTGGACTCCAGGTACTCCTTGGCGACATCCTCCGGCTTCGCACGCTCGGCATCGACCTTGAGGTTCAACTTCGCCAGATCGTCCGTCGTCAGCGCGTCGGTCAACTGGCCCAGGACATCGGCTATCTCCGCCGAACCGGCGTCCTTGGCATTGACCACCGGCAGTACGTTGTCGGCGTTCTGGAGCTTCTTGTCGTCCTCAAGCACGACGAGTCCGAAACTGTCGAGCGTGCCGTCGGTGGTGGTGCTCAGGACCAGCTGGTCAACCCCGTCCTTGACGGCCTGCTTGGACTGCGGGGTGCCGACGCCCTTGGGGTCGATGCCCGCCACGTCGATGCCGTACGTCTTCTTCAGGCCCGGCACGCAGAACGGCCGTACCTCGCACTCGTCACCCGCCGCGATCTTCACCTTGATCTTCGACTTTCCAAGATCGGAAAGCGTCTTCAGCTTGTTCTTCTCGGCGAATTCCTTGGTGACCGCGAAGGCATTCTGGTCAACCGCCTGACCGGCGGGCAGCACCTTCAGTCCGCGCGGCTCGGCGAGCTTCTTCAGCTCGGCGACCGTCGCGGCGGAGTCACTGGACGCGAGCGGCTTCTCCTCGGCCGCCTTGGCGCCGTTCACCTTGGCGTTGAGGAATTCCGTGATCGTCGCGGCGTATTCGGGCACCACGTCGATCTCGCCCTTCTCCAGGGACGGTTCGTACAGCTCACGGTTCTTCACCGTGGTGACGGACGTGGAGTAGCCGGCGTCGCCCAGGATCTGGGCGTACAGCTCCGCCAGCACCTTGGACTCCGTGAAGGCCGCCGCGCCGATGACGAGCGAGCCCTTCTTCCCCGAGTCGGATCCGGAACCGGAGTCGGCGGATCCGCTCTTGTCCTTCTCCAGGCTGTCGCCGCCGCACGCGGCGAGCGAGGTGGTCAGGGCCACCACTGCCAGTACGGCACCCGCGAGGCGCGAGGTCTTGCTCATGAGGTTCACCATCTCCAAGAAGCCAAAGGTTCGGTCGTCACACGGTCGTACGGGCGGGCCGGGCGGCGGGCGAGGGCGCCGGGTCGATGACCCGGTCCAGCGCCACCAGCACGCCTTCGACGAGCAGCGCGAGCAGCGCGACGAGAAGCGCACCCGCGACCACCTGCGGGGTGTTGTACGTGTTGAAGCCGGCGGTGATGATCCGGCCGAGGCCGCCCTGTCCCACCATCGCCGCGATGGTGGCGGTGGCCACCACCTGCACGGAGGCCGAGCGGAGCCCGGTCATGATCAGCGGGTACGCGAGGGGCAGCTCCACCCGCAGGAAGAGCTGGCGCCCGGACATGCCCATCCCCCGGGCGGCCTCCACGACCGCGCTGTCCACCTCCCGCATCCCGACGTAGGCGTTGGTCAGCAGGGGCGGCACGGCGAAGAGCACCAGCGCGATGATCGTGGGCACCGAGCCCGAGTTGCGCAGCGGCGAGACCATGAACAGGGCGAGCACGGCGAACACCGGCACCGCCCGGCCCACATTGGAGATATTGATCGCGAGCGCGCCGCCCTTGCCGATATGCCCCAGATAGAGCGCTATGGGCAGGGCTATGGCACACGCCAGCGCGAGCGCGACCCCGCTGACGAATATGTGCTCCTCCAGCCGCCGCCACACCCCGCTGTCGCCGGACCAGTTGGCACCGGTCGTCAGCCAGCCGAACGCCTCTCCCAGAACTCCCATGGTCAGCCCACCGCCTTCACGGCATCGGCCGGCTCGGCCCCGGCGGGCCCGGCAGGCCCGGCAGGCCCGGCAGGCCCGGTCCGCGCGGCTTCACGATGGGACGGGCGCGCCGGCCGTATTCGGGTCCAGGGCGTCAGCAGCCGCTGCGCTCCGAGCAGCAGCAGATCGGCGACGACCGCGAGCAGCACGCACAGCACCGAGGCCGTCAGCACCTGTGCCTTGAAGAAGCTCGGCAGCGCGTCCTCGATGAGATTGCCGAGCCCGCCCCGGCCGACGATCGACCCGACCGTGGTCAGCGCGACCGTCGACACCGTCGCTATGCGCAGGCCCGCCATCAGCGCGGGCAGCGCGAGGGGCAGCTCGACCTCCCAGAGCAGCCGCCCCGGTCCGTACCCCATCCCGCGGGCCGCCTCCCGTGCCTCTTCCGGCACCGATTCGAGCCCCGCGATGATGTTCCGCACGAGAATGGTCAGTGAGTAGAGCACCAGGCCGGTGATCACCAGACCGGCGGAGAGCCCGAAGAGCGGCAGCAGCAGCGAGAACATCGCCAGCGACGGAATCGTGTAGAGCAGCGTCGTCAGCCCCAGCACCGGTCCGGCGAATGACGGCCTGCTCCGCGCCAGCAGGGCCAGCGGAAATGCCACCAGCAGCCCTATGGCGACCGAAACCGCGGTGATCCACACATGCTGGACCGTGGCGTCGATCAACTCCTGGCTACGGGAGCGGAGATATTCCCCGCAGATCCAGTCGTTGGCCGCCAGGCACCCTTGCGTACTCATCCATCCCCGCCTCCCCCGTCTTCCCGAACGTATGTCTGGCTCTATGTCCTGGCGACCCTAACCCCGACCACTGACATTCGCGGAAGCCCGCCACATTCCAGCAACATGGCCTTCACACAACACGCCGCACAATGGGGAACCATGATCCGATTCGAGCACGTCACCAAGCGGTACCCGGATGGCACGACCGCGGTCGACGACCTCTCCTTCGAGGTCCCCCAGGGCGAACTGGTCACGCTCGTCGGACCGTCCGGCTGTGGCAAGACCACCACCATGAAAATGGTCAACCGCCTCATCGAACCGACCGAGGGACGGATATTCCTCGACGGTGACGACATATCCGCCATCGACCCGGTGCAGCTCAGGCGCCGTATCGGCTATGTCATCCAGCAGGTCGGCCTCTTCCCGCACAAGACGGTCCTGGAGAACACCGCGACCGTCCCGCATCTGCTCGGCTGGCAGCGCGACAAGGGCCGCCGGCGCGCCGCCGAACTCCTCGACCTGGTCGGTCTCGACCCGTCCGTCTACGGCGACCGCTACCCCGAGCAGCTCTCCGGCGGCCAGCGCCAGCGCGTCGGCGTGGCCCGCGCCCTGGCGGCCGACCCGCCCGTCCTGCTGATGGACGAGCCGTTCGGCGCGGTCGACCCCGTCGTACGCGACCACCTTCAGAGCGAGTTCCTCAAGCTCCAGGCGGCGGTCCGGAAAACTGTGCTGTTTGTCACGCACGACATCGAGGAAGCGGTCCGGCTCGGCGACCGTATCGCCGTCTACGGACAGGGCAGGATCGAACAGTTCGACGCCCCCGCCGCCGTGCTCGGCACGCCCGCCACCCCGTACGTCGCCGATTTCGTCGGCGCGGACCGGGGCCTGAAGCGGCTCTCCGTCACCTCCATCGAGGAGGGCGACCTCGAACAGCCGCCCGTCGTCCATCTCGACGACCCACTGGGGCGCGCCGCGGCGAAGCTCGCCAAGGAGGGCGCGCGCTGGGCCGTCGTCCTGGACTCCGCCGACAATCTGCACGGCTGGATCTCCACCGAGCAGACCGGCGCCTCCGGGACCGTACGGGAGCACGCCCGCCGGATGGAGGCATGGCTGCCGGTCGGCGCCTCCCTGAAGCAGGCGTTCGCCACGATGCTCCAGCACGACGCGGGGTGGATCGCGGTGATCGACAAGGAGGAGACGGGGCGCTTCCTCGGGGTCCTCACCCCGGCCAGGCTGCACGAGGCGCTGCGCAGGTCGATCGACGCGGACGCGCAGGCCATCCCCCGTACGGAGGTGGAGCTGGAGACGGTCAGCACGGTCGCCTCCGTCTGAGGGCCGCCACGAGGGCAGGGCCCCGGACCGGCAGAGCACCGGACGGCAGGTCATCAGACAGCAGGGCGTCGGACAGCTGGGCCCCGGACAGCAGGCGTCAGTTCGAGTAGAGCCGCCCGCTCATCCACTCCAGGGCCGGCGGGATCTCCCGGCGCCAGGTGTTGAAGTTGTGCCCGCCGCTGTCGAGGATGATCGACGACACGTGCGAGGGCGCCTTGACCTTGCTGATGAACGTCTGTGTGGCGTTGAGATTTCCCTCACCCTTCTTGGACGAGGTGACCAGGAGGGACACAGGGCCCTGCGGCCGGTTGTCCAGGCTCCACAGCAGATCGGAGCGGTTCCGCAGCTGCTTGTCGCCCCGGAAGAGATCACCGGTCGTCGGGTCGACGGGCGCCTTGTAGTACGCCGAGAGCCCGACGCCCACGGAGAACCGCTCCGGATGGTGCATGGCGATCTTCAGCGCGCAGTAGCCGCCGGTGGAATTGCCGATGATGCCCCAGCTCTTCGGCTCGCGTCCCACCCGGTACGTCCGGGACACCGCCAGCGGCAGGTCCTTGGCGAAGAACGTCTCCGTCTGCGGCCCGCGGGGGATGTCCACGCACTCGGTGTCCCTCGGCGGCGCCACGGTGGGCCTCAGCATCACCAGCACCATCGGCTGCATCTTGCCGTCCTTGGCCAGCTGCCAGGCGGTCTTCGGATAGTTCAACCCCTTGATCAGGTTCTCCGCCATCCCCGGATAGCCGGTGAGCACCACGGCGACCGGGAAGGTCCGGTGCGCGAATCCCTGCCGGAAGTACTCCGGCGGCAGATAGACATACGCGGTGCTGTCGATCCCGGACTTCGGGCCGCTGACGACGATCCTCTGGACCTGGCCGGCCACCGAGGGCACCGAACCGCCGGGCGTGGGCGTCCGCTGTGTGTCCATCACCGTCACGTGATTGCCGCTCGCCGAGTGGTCGACCACCGCCCCCAGGTCCTGCTTGCGCCCGAACAGGTCGGACCACGAACCGTAGAAGAGGAAGGAGTTGTTGGCGACGAGACCGACCGCCATGAACACCGCCACTTGCGTGGCGAACAGCAGTCCGATCCGGCCGAGCACGACACGCGGCGTACCGCGCGACAGACGCGGCCAGAGCCAGATGGTCACGACGAAAAGCGCAACAGCCAGCAGGACGGCCAAGGCCAGGACTTTACGGCTGGTAAGACCCATGTCGACCGAGCTTTCTCCTGTGAGATTTTCCGAAACGCTGAGGAACCCGACCCTCGAAAGCCCCGTCCTAGAGGTCGCGAAATGTCCGGCCCGCGAAGAAGAAGCGGAGACGGGCACCACACTCTCTCGCGGAACCACGGGAAGCGATGTCTGTGACGTTGGATGGGGATAATTCAGGATTGGTTCCGGGTCGGTCACAGCACAACACGGGCATACCTCCCAAGCCACTGACACGCCGTCCGTTCCGGCGGACCCGGCGTCTGTTCCGCGGCCCGCGCCCCGAATCCGTCCCCGCGCTGGTCGGCACCGCCTGCACCCTCGTCGGGCTGATGGACATCGCCGCCGGGGTCTTCCCCCGCTTCCGCCACAGCCGGATGCACACCTTCGCCGAGGTGCTGCCGGGGGCGCTCGGCCCCCTGTCCGCCGCGCTCTCCCTCAGCGCCGGCGTACTCCTCCTGCTGCTCGCGCACGGCCTGAAACGCCGTAAGCGCCGCGCCTGGCGGGCCGCGGTCGTGCTGCTGCCCGCGGGCACCGTGGCGCAGTTCGGCTACCGGCACTCGCTCGTCGGCGCCCTGCTCTCGCTGGTGCTGCTCGCCCCGCTGCTCCGCCACCGCGCCGAGTTCGCCGCCCTGCCCGACCCGCGCAGCCGCTGGAAGGCGCTGGCCAACTTCTTCCTCATGGGCGCGGGCTCCATCGGCCTCGGGCTGATCATCGTGAGCGTCCATCCGCACCGGACCGTCGGCAACCCCAGCCTCGCCGAACGGCTCGAACATGTGCTGTACGGCCTCTTCGGCCTCGACGGGCCCATCGACTACAGCGGCGTCGTGAGCGGCACCGTCGGCGACTCCCTCGGCGCGCTCGGCCTGCTCACCGCCCTCACCACCGGCTATCTCGCCTTCCGCCCCGAACACCCCGCCGCCCGCCTCACCGAGGACGACGAACGGCGGCTGCGCGCCCTGCTCGCCCGGCACGGCGGCCGTGACTCCCTCGGCCACTTCGCCCTCCGCCGCGACAAGGGCGTGGTCTTCTCCCCCAGCGGCAAGGCCGCCGTCTGCTACCGCGTCGTCTCCGGGGTGATGCTCGCCAGCGGCGACCCGATCGGCGATGTCGAGGCCTGGCCCGGCGCCATCGAACGCTTCATGGACGAGGCCAAGGCCCATTCCTGGACCCCCGCCGTCATGGGCTGCAGCGAGACGGGCGGCGAGGTCTGGACCCGCGAGACCGGACTCGACGCGCTGGAGCTGGGCGACGAGGCGGTGGTGGACGTGCCGGATTTCTCCCTGCACGGACGCGCCATGCGGAACGTACGCCAGATGGTGACGCGCATCGAGCGCGCCGGCTACGAAACGCGGGTACGGCGCGTCCGTGATCTCTCCGACGGCGAACTGGCCAGAATCCGCCGCGCCGCCGACGACTGGCGCGGCACCGACACGGAACGCGGCTTCTCCATGGCCCTCGGCCGGATCGGCGACCCCGCGGACGGCGACTCCGTGATCGCCACGGCCCACAGGCCCGGCCAGGACGCGGCCGGCCCGTACGGCGACCTGAAGGCCCTGCTCCACTTCGTCCCGTGGGGTACGGACGGGATGTCCCTGGACCTGATGCGCCGCGACCGCTCCGCCGACCCCGGCATGAACGAACTGCTGATCGTCGCCTCCCTGCGGGCCGCCCCCGCGCTCGGGGTGGCACGGGTCTCCCTCAACTTCGCGATGTTCCGCTCGGCACTCGCCCGCGGTGAACGGCTGGGCGCGGGACCGGTCCTGCGCGGCTGGCGGGGGCTGCTGGTCTTTCTCTCCCGCTGGTTCCAGATCGAGTCGCTGTACCGCTTCAACGCCAAGTTCCAGCCACGCTGGGAGCCGCGCTACGTGGTCTTCCGCAGCACCGGCGAACTGCCCAGGATCGGCTTCGCCGCGATGCGGGCCGAAGGCTTCGTCACCCTCTCGCTGCCCCGCCCCCTGCGCCGGCTCACCCGCGACCGGAACCCCCGCCCCTGCGCCCACGACATCGCGAGCCCGCCCGACCACGAGGTCCGTACCGCATAGGTCGTGTCCGGCCCGCCTCCAGGGCCGCTCCGGCGCCCGTCACGCGCCCGTCGCGCGGATCCGGCCGGGCGGCCCGCCCCCGGGGAAACCCCCTAGGGTGGGCGTATGAGTACGTTGCGCGCGCGGGGCACGGTCGAGGGGCTGCCGGAGTGGGACCGCTGTGCGGTGATGGGAGTCGTCAATGTGACCCCCGACTCCTTCTCCGACGGTGGCCGCTGGTTCGACACCACCGCCGCCATCAAGCACGGCCTCGGCCTCGTCACCGAAGGCGCGGACCTGGTGGACGTCGGCGGTGAGTCGACCAGGCCCGGCGCCACCCGCGTCGACGAGGACGAAGAACTCAGGCGTGTGGTCCCCGTCGTACGCGGCCTCGCGGACGAAGGCGTCACCGTCTCCGTCGACACCATGCGCGCCTCCGTCGCCGAGCGGGCGGTCGCGGCCGGCGCCGCGCTGGTCAATGACGTCAGCGGCGGACTCGCGGACCCGGCCATGGTGCCCACCGTCGCCGCCGCGGAGGTGCCCTTCGTGGTGATGCACTGGCGCGGCTTCAGCGAGCGGATGAACAGCCGCGCCGCCTATACCGACGTCGTCGCGGAGGTCGTCGCCGAACTGCGCGCCCGGATGGACGCGGTGATAGCCGGAGGCGTCGCCCCCGAGCGGCTTGTCATCGATCCCGGCCTCGGCTTCGCCAAGCAGGCCGAGCACGACCTCGCGCTCCTCGCGCACCTCACCGAGCTGCGCGCCCTGGGCCGGCCGCTTCTGGTCGCGGCCTCCCGTAAACGCTTCCTCGGACATGTCCTCGCCGGCGGCGAGGGCTCCCCGCCGCCCGCCCGCGAGCGCGACGCGGCCACCGCGGCCGTCTCCGCGATCGCCGCCCACCAGGGCGCCTGGGCGGTCCGCGTCCACGAGGTACGGGCGACCGCCGACGCGGTACGGGTGGCCCGCGCCGTCGAGGGAGCCCAGTGACCGCGCGTACGGACAACGAACAGGTCGAGGTGGCCAACACCACGTTCTACGAGGCCATGGAGCGCGGCGACTTCGACGCGCTGTCCGCGCTCTGGCTGGACGGCGACGACGACGGGATCTCCTGCGTCCACCCGGGCTGGCCCGTACTCACCGGCCGCGGCGAAGTGCTCCGCTCGTACGCGCTGATCATGGCGAACACCGAGTACATCCAGTTCTTCCTGACCGATGTCGTGGTGTCGGTCTGCGCCGACACCGCGCTGGTGACCTGCACGGAGAACATCCTCAGCGGCGGCCCCGCCGAGGAGAGCGGCGAGCTGGGACCGCTCGTCGGCCAGTTGGTCGTCGCCACCAACGTCTTCCGCCGCACACCCGAAGGGTGGAAAATCTGGTCACATCACGGCTCACCGGTTCTGGCCGAAACCGACGAGGAAACGGACGACGAGACACCCGCGTAAGTGGGTAGGCAGCCTCTGCGGGCCGATCGGCGGGACCCGGGCAGGGGTGGCCGCCGGGCAGGCCCGCACCTGTCCCTCACCCCCGCACGAGAGCACTGTCCGTGCCCGCGGGTAGATTCGAATCAGGGGACCCGGCCGCCCGCACCCGACCGGGTGCTCCGACGACCAACGACAGCAGGAGTGATTCGCGTGGATCGTGTCGCGCTGCGCGGCCTCAAGGCCCGCGGGCATCATGGCGTCTTCCCCCGGGAGCGCGAGGAGGGCCAGACCTTCATCGTGGATCTGATGCTCGGCCTCGACACCCGCCCCGCGGCCGCCGACGACGACCTGGCGAAGACCGTGCACTACGGGATCGTGGCCGAAGAGGTCGTGGAGGTCGTCCAGGGAGAGCCGGTCGACCTGATCGAGACGCTGGCGGAACGGATCGCCCAGCAGTGCCTGAAACACGACGGCGTCCAGGAGGTCGAGGTGGTCGTACACAAACCGGACGCCCCGATCACCGTCCCCTTCGACGATGTGACCATCACCATCACCCGGAGCCGAGTATGAGTGTGTTTTCCGCCAACGGTCCCCAGGGCGACCCGACCGTACAGCCGGTACCCGCCTCCGTGGTCGCGCAGGTCGACGCCGCGGACACCACGCTGTCCAACCCGAAACGCGCCGTGGTCTCCCTCGGCTCCAACCTCGGCAACCGCCTGGAGACGATCCAGGGGGCCATCGACGCCCTGGAGGACACCCCGGGACTGCGGGTCAAAGCGGTCTCCCCGGTGTACGAGACCGAGCCCTGGGGCGTCGAGCCCGGCTCCCAGCCGTCCTACTTCAACGCGGTCGTCGTGATCAAGACGACGCTGCCGCCGTCCTCACTGCTGGAGCGCGGCCAGGCCATCGAGGAAGCCTTCGACCGCGTCCGCGAGGAGCGCTACGGTCCGCGCACCATCGACGTGGACATCGTGGCGTACGCGGACGTCGTCTCGGACGACCCGGTGCTCACCCTGCCCCACCCCAGGGTCCACGAGCGCGCCTTCGTCCTCGCTCCGTGGCACGACGTGGAGCCGGAGGCGCAGGTCCCGGGCCATGGCCCGGTCGCCGAACTGCTGGCGGACGTCGACCGCGGTGGTGTCCAGACCCGGACCGATCTGGAACTCCGCCTGCCCGAGTAATGGTTAGGGTCAGCGGGGCCGGTACCGCGAGGGCCGGTACGGCGAAGGTCAGTACGGCGCAGGTCAGTACGGCGAGGGTCGGTACAGCGAGGCGAAGGGCTTTCTCGGTGAAGCAGTTGCGGATCGGCGTCCTCGCCGGCCTGTTCGTGGTGGCAGGCGTGCTCTCCTGGGGCGCCGCCCGCCTGTGGGACTCCTTCGGCACGCTGCCGAGCGTCCCCCTCGCGGCGCCGATCGTGCTCGCGGTGATCGCCGTCGTCCTGGCCGCGACAGCCCTCTCGCTGCGCGCGAGGCTGAAGGCCCAGCGGGAGCGCCGCCCCGGCGCACAGGGCGTGAACCCACTGATGGCGGCCCGCGCGGTCGTCTTCGGCCAGGCCAGCGCCCTGGTCGCGGCCCTCGTCTCCGGCATGTACGGCGGCACCGGCGTCTTCCTGCTCGGCTCCCTCGACATCCCCGCCCGCCGCGACCAGGCCATCTACGCGGCCTTCTCCGTCCTGGCGGGCATCGCGGTGATCGTCGCGGCGTTCTTCCTGGAGCGGGTCTGCAAACTCCCGGAGGACCACGACAAAAACGGCACGGCCCCGGCGGGCCCCACCGCCTGAACGGCCGCGCCCTCGGACGACCCTGCTCGGACGGCCCGGCTCAGCGGGCCATTATCAGACTCATCGCCTCCGCGCGGGTGGCCGGAACGCGCAGCTGGCCACGGACGGCCGAAGTGATCGTCTTGGCACCGGGCTTCCGTACGCCCCGCATGGTCATGCACATGTGCTCGCACTCGACGACCACGATCACCCCGCGCGGGTCAAGAATCTCCATCAGCGAGTCGGCGATCTGCGTCGTCAGCCGTTCCTGGACCTGCGGCCGGCGGGCGAAGACATCCACCAGCCTGGCCAGCTTGGACAGTCCGGTGATCTTGCCGTCCGAGGACGGGATGTAGCCAACATGAGCAACCCCGACAAATGGCACCAAGTGATGTTCACAGGAAGACATCACTTCGATGTCCTTCACAAGGACCATCTCGTCGTGGCCGAGGTCGAACGTCGTGGTCAGCACCTCTTCAGGTGTCTGCCAGAGCCCCGCGAATATCTCCCGGTACGCCCGCGCCACCCGGCCCGGAGTCGCCCGCAGGCCCTCGCGGTCCGGGTCCTCCCCGACCGCGATCAGCAGCTCGCGCACCGCATTCTCGGCCCGCTTCTCATCGAATTCGCGGATGGGGCTCTCCCCGTCCAGCATCACCGGGTCGGTCATGTGTGCCTCGTTCCTGTGCCGTTCTGTGGGCGGGCAAACGAATGCCGCGCCCCCACAGGCTAAAACCTGGGGGGCGCGGCATCCATTCCGGGCCAGGTGAGGCGCCCGGATCAGCTCTCGGGACGCTCCTCGGGGACCGCCTCGTTGGGCGTCTCGCCGCTCGTCACCGCGGGCATCCCGCCGTTCGAGCCCGAGGCGCCATTGGTCAGCGCCAGCTCCTTGGGCGAGAGCACCGGCGGCCGCGTCGAGGGTGTACGACGCGAGGAGCCGGTCCATGCCGGACGGGACGGGCGCTTCACGATGGTCGAGAAGATCTCGGCGATCTGTTCCTTGTTCAGCGTCTCCTTCTCCAGGAGCGCCAGGACCAGATTGTCGAGCACGTCGCGGTTCTCGACGAGAATCTCCCACGCCTCGTTGTGCGCGGTCTCGATGAGCTTCTTGACCTCTTCGTCGACCAGCGCCGCGACCTCTTCCGAGTAATCGCGCTGATGCGCCATCTCCCGGCCGAGGAACGGTTCGGTGTTGTCGCCGCCGAACTTGATCGCGCCGAGCCGCTCGGTCATGCCGTACTGCGTGACCATCGCCCGAGCCGTGGCCGTGGCCTTCTCGATGTCGTTGGCCGCGCCTGTCGTCGGGTCATGGAAGACCAGTTCCTCGGCCGCGCGCCCGCCCATCATGTAGGCGAGCTGGTCCAGCATCTCGTTGCGCGTGGTCGAGTACTTGTCCTCGTCGGGCAGGACCATGGTGTAACCCAGGGCCCGGCCGCGCGACAGGATCGTGATCTTGTGCACCGGGTCGGAGTTCGGAGACGCCGCGGCGACCAGGGCGTGACCGCCCTCGTGGTACGCGGTGATCTTCTTTTCCTTCTCGGACATGATCCGGGTCCGCTTCTGCGGGCCCGCCACGACGCGGTCGATCGCCTCGTCCAGGGAGTGGTTGTCGACCAGCTTCTTGTCGCTGCGCGCCGTCAGGAGCGCCGCTTCGTTCAGCACGTTCGCCAGATCCGCGCCGGTGAAGCCGGGCGTACGACGGGCGACAGCGCCCAGATCGACGTCCGGGGCGACCGGCTTGCCCTTCTGGTGGACCTTCAGGATCTCCAGCCGGCCCTGCATGTCCGGCCGGTCGACGGCGATCTGCCGGTCGAAGCGGCCCGGGCGCAGCAGCGCGGGGTCGAGGATGTCGGGCCGGTTCGTGGCGGCGATCAGGATGACGCCGCCCTTCACGTCGAAGCCGTCCATCTCCACGAGCAGCTGGTTCAGCGTCTGCTCGCGCTCGTCGTGGCCACCGCCGAGACCCGCACCGCGGTGCCGGCCGACGGCGTCGATCTCGTCGACGAAGACGATCGCCGGGGCGTTCGCCTTGGCCTGCTCGAAGAGGTCACGCACACGCGAGGCGCCGACACCGACGAACATCTCGACGAAGTCGGACCCGGAGATCGAGTAGAAGGGCACCCCGGCCTCACCCGCGACCGCGCGGGCGAGCAGCGTCTTGCCCGTACCGGGCGGGCCGTAGAGCAGCACGCCCTTCGGGATCTTGGCTCCGACGGCCTGGAACTTCGCCGGCTCCTGAAGGAACTCCTTGATCTCGTGGAGCTCCTCGACCGCCTCGTCGGACCCGGCCACATCGGCGAAGGTCGTCTTCGGGGTGTCCTTGGTGATCAGCTTGGCCTTGGACTTCCCGAACTGCATGACACGGGAGCCGCCGCCCTGCATCTGATTCATCAGGAACAGGAAGACCACGACGATCAGGACGAAGGGAAGCAGCGAGAGCAGCACCGAGACGAACGGGCTCTGCTTCGTCGGCGAGACCGTATAGCCCTTGCTGATGTCGCCGTTCTGGAACTTGGTCTGGAGCGTCTTGGCCAGCGTCGCACCCTGGCTGCCGATATAGCTCGCCTGGATCTTGTCGCTGCCGTTGATCTTCTGGCCGTTTTTGAGGTCGACCTTGATGATCTGTTCGTCGCCGGTGGTCAGTCTGACCTGCTCGGCCTGGTTCTTGTCGATCGCCTGGACGACCTGACCGGTGTCCACTGTCTTGTAGCCGCCCGACGAGCCGACGACCTGCATCAACACGACCACGGCGAGGACGGCCAGCACGATCCACATGACCGGCCCACGGAAGTATCGCTTCACGTCCATCCATACGGAGCGAAGTCGCCCCGTCCCTCCTGCCCGTAGGTAAATGCTGCTGTGAGAAAAGACTGTTCTTCGGACGGTACCCCAGCATTGTGGCCCGCGACCGCACGGGACGGCTGGCAAACCCGTCTTCCCATGCTCCAACGGCGCGAGGGGGTCTGGGGTTCCCGGCCGCGGCGAAGCCTTTCCCTGGGACTTCGCCGCTCTTCGGAGCGCTCAGGTGCGCCGAGGTGCGCTCTAGCCGCGTGCGCGCTAACCGCCGTACACATGCGGAGCGAGCGTCCCGACAAAAGGCATGTTGCGGTACTTTTCCGAGTAATCCAGGCCATATCCCACGACAAACTCATTGGGAATGTCAAAGCCGATCCATTTGACGTCGATCGCGACCTTTGCGGCATCCGGCTTACGGAGCAGGGTGCAGACTTCGAGCGAGGCCGGCTCCCGCGAACCGAGGTTGGAGAGCAGCCACGACAGGGTCAGACCCGAGTCGATGATGTCCTCGACGATCAGTACGTGCTTGCCCTTGATGTCGGTGTCCAGGTCCTTGAGGATCCGGACCACGCCGGAGGACTGTGTGCCCGCTCCGTACGAGGAGACGGCCATCCAGTCCATCGTCACGGGGGTGGACAGCGCCCGCGCCAGGTCCGCCATGACCATCACGGCGCCCTTGAGGACTCCGACGAGAAGCAGGTCCTTGCCCGCGTACTCCGCGTCGATCTTCGCGGCCAGTTCGGCCAGCTTCGCGTCGATCTCTTCCTTGGTAATGAGCACCGACTGGAGGTCGTTGCCCATGTCCTTGTCGTCCACCCGCATCACTTTCGTCGTCGGCCGGGGGTCCGGGGCCAAGGCACTGGCGGCCCGGGAGACACAGCCGTAAGTGCATCAGCGCTTCAGCCCTGCCGGATGACCAGTCTGCCACCCTGCCTCCGGGCCTCCACGCGGCCGGGCAGGTTGATGGCTCCCTGGCCGCGCCAGCCGGTGATCAGGCGGTCGACCTCTTCGATGTGACGGGCGAACAGCGAACCCGCGGGGGCGCCCGCGGCGATGACCGCCCGGCGCAGCACGCGGCGGCGGACGGCGGCCGGGAGGACGTACAGCTTGGCGCACCGCAACTGCCCGGAATCGTCCCGTACGGACTCCTCGACGGTGGCGGCCCAGGTGTCCAGGGCGTCGGCGTCGTCGCGGGAGAGCTGTGCCGTACGGGCCAGGGCCTCGACGACGCCCTTGCCGAGCGCCTTCTCCAGGGCCGGCAGCCCTTCCTGGCGCAGTCGTGAACGGGTGTACGCGGGGTCGGTGTTGTGGGGGTCGTCCCAGACGGGGATCGACTGGACCAGGCAGGCCTTGCGGGCGGTCTGCCGGTCGAGTTGGAGGAAGGGGCGCCGGTAGCGGCCGGCCGCCCCCGAGACGGCGGCCATCCCGGACAGCGAGCGGGTGCCGGAGCCGCGGGCGAGCCCGAGCAGCACGGTCTCGGCCTGGTCGTCGCGGGTGTGGCCGAGCAGGACAGCGACGGCGCGGTGGCGCTCCGCGGCGGCGTCGAGGGCGGCGTAGCGGGCGTCACGGGCGGCGGCCTCCGGCCCGCCCTCCCGGCCGACGGTCACGGCGACGGATTCGACGGGGTCCAGGCGCATGGCGCGGAGTCGGGTGACGACTTCGGCGGCGCGGAGGGCGGAGCCGGCCTGGAGGCCGTGGTCGACGGTGACGGCTCCGGCGCGGACGGAAAGTTTGGGGGCCTCGAAGGCGAGGGCGGAGGCGAGCGCCATGGAGTCGGCGCCGCCGGAGCAGGCGACGAGCACGAGCGGCGGCTCGCCGGCGGGGACGGACGAGATGGCGGAGAAGTTCTCCGCCCGGTCGGTGAGAACGTCGTGGAGTACGCGGCGGACCGCCAGGCGTATCGCCGCGACCGCAGGATGGGGACCCATATCCGGTGCCCTTCGTGATGTTATTTGGGGGGTGCCTCGGTCGGAGTAAGGACGGAGAGCGTCACTCAGAGTGCGTCGATGGTGACAGAACCGAGCCATTACCCGAGCATTGCACGCCTATCCCTCACCCACGGTCCCTCGGATGGGTGATACCTGAGGCGTACTTCTGCCGTGAGCCGCGCCCGTCTCAGGAGTCCGCCCTGCGGTGCACCCGCGCGATCCAGTCCGCCGGTTTAGCGATCTCCGCCTTCGTGGGGAGGGTGTTCGGCGAGGTCCAGACCCGGTTGAAGCCGTCCATGCCGGTCTCCTCGACCACGGCCCGTACGAACCGCTCCCCGTCCCGGTACTGGCGCAGCTTGGCGTCGAGGCCCAGCAGTTTGCGCAGCGCCTGGTCGAGACGGCCCGCGCCGCGGGCCCTGCGCTGCTGGAACTTCTCGCGGATCTCGGCGACCGACGGCACGACGGCCGGTCCGACGCCGTCCATCACGTAGTCGGCGTGCCCTTCGAGGAGGGACATCACGGCCGTGAGCCGGCCAAGGATCTCGCGCTGCCCGGGGGTCTGCACCAGTTCGACGATGCTGCGGCCGTCCTCGTTCTCCTCGCCCTCCGGGCGCCCGCCGGCGAGCGACTGCGCGGCTTCGCGGAGCCGTTCGACGAGGGTCATCGGGTCGACCTCGGTCTGGTCGAGGAATGACTGGATCTCGCCCTGGAGGTGGTCGCGCAGCCAGGGCACGCCGGTGAACTGGGTGCGGTGGGTCTCCTCGTGGAGGGCGACCCAGAGCCTGAAGTCGTGCGGCTGAACGTCCAGTTCGCGTTCGACATGGACGATGTTGGGGGCCACGAGCAGCAGTCGGCCGCCGCCGTTCGCGGCCGCGGGGAGATCGCGGGTGGCGGGGGCGAACGTCTCGTACTGGCCGAGGACGCGGGACGACATGAACGACAGCAGCATGCCCAGCTCCACGCCGGTCACCTTGCCGCCGACCGCGCCGAGCACGGCGCCGCCGGGACCGCCGGGACGGCGCTCCTGCATCTTCGACAGGAGGGGCCCCAGCAGCTCACGGAATCCGGCCACGTTCGCCTTGACCCAGCCGGCCCGGTCCACGACCAGGACGGGGGTGTCGGGCGGCTCATGGCCGTCCGGAACCATGCGCGTGTACGCGCGGACGTGCTCCTCCGAGGACTTCGCGTGCCGCCGCAGCTCGGCGACGATCTCTCGCGCCTCGTCCCGGGTCACTTCCGGTCCCGGCCGCACGAGGCGGGTCGCGGTCGCTACCGCGAGATTCCAGTCGACCATCTGGGCACCACCGATGCTCGTCATGCGTCAACCGTACGTGCTCGACCCGGGGAGCGGTGGGGTGTGCGTGGCCCGGTTCTTCCCCTACGGGACCCTTAGGGGGCGCCGCGGGCCAGGCGGGACTTCGACAGGCCCTATGGGACCAGGGCCGCGGAGAGCCTGTCCAGGGCCTCCTGGGCGGTGCCGGGGGCGGGGGTGGCGCCCGCCATGAAGGCGAAGGCCAGCAGCCGGCCCCGCGCGTCGACGACCGTGCCCGCCAGGGCGTTCACCCCGGTGAGCGTGCCGGTCTTGGCGCGGATGAGTCCGGCTGCGGGCCCGGCGTCCGCGAACCGGCTCCGGAGGGTGCCGTTGAACCCGGCGACCGGCAGTCCCGTGAGTACGGGGCGCAGCTCCGGGCGCGCGGGGTCGGCCGCGCGGGCCAGCAGCGCGGTGAGCAGGGCGGCGCTGACCTTGTCCTGGCGGTCGAGGCCGCTGCCGTCGGCGAAGCGGGCGCCGGTGACCGGCAGTCCGAGCTTCTTGAGCTCGGCGGCGACTGCGCGGCCCGCGCCCTCGAAGCTGGCGGGTTCGCGCGCCGCGATGGCGGTCTGCCGGGCCAGCGACTCGGCGATGTCGTTGTCGCTGTCGGTCAGCGCGCGTTCGACGAGATCGGAGAGCGGGCGCGAGTAGGTTCGCGCGACGGTCTTCGAGCCCTTGGGTGTCTTACCGGGCTCGGGCGCCGCGGAGGTACGGACGCCTCGCTCGCGCAGCAGTCCGGCGAAGACGCGGGCGGCGTCGCCCGCCGGGTTGCCGCTGCGGGGGGCGGGTCCGCTGCGGGAGGTGTCGAGCCTGCCCTGATCGGCCATCAGGGCGACGACCGGGGCGATGTTGTCGTTGGGGCCGATCGGGTGTTCCCGGCGGCCGGAGTAGAGGGAGGTGTCGTAGCGGAGTTCGACTTTGGTGACGCCCCGGTCGCGCAGCGCGCCGGCGGTGTCGTCGGCGAGGGCGCGCAGTCCTGCCTGGCCGAGGGTCGCGTCACCGCCGCCGACCAGGGTGATCCTCCCGGCGTCCGCGGTGGCTGTCACCGTGGTGGCGATGCGGTGATCGGGGCCGAGCGCGGAGAGCGCGGCGGCCATCGTCGCGATCTTGACCGTGGAGGCCGGGACCATCGGGGTGCCGGCCGCCTTCCCGTACAGCGGTTCACCGGTCGTGGCGTCGATGACGGACGCCGACCGGGCCGTACCGAGCGCGGGGTCGTCGAGGAGCCGCCCGAGCTTCTTCTTGAGATCCACGGACGCGGTTCCGGCATTCGGGGGCTCGGTACCGGGTGCGGAGAGCGCGGAGAGCACGCCGGCGGCGCTGGGGGCGGGCTCGGGCGTACGGGGGGCGGACGGGCCGTGATGTGCGCCACCCGTACGGCTCTGCGCGACCGCCCACTCCCGCTCGGCCTTACGCTGACCGGAGTCCCAGGGGCCGGCCGCGGCCACCGCCGTGGCGGCGAGCGCCATGCCGACCACGACGGAACCCGCCGTGAGCTGCCACACTTTCGGCTCAAGCACGGTTGACCAGCCCCTTTCGCGATCACACTGCTGCGTGGGGGACACTTAATCACTGCGCCTTGCCACGAGCATGGCACCCCGGCCAGGAGTGGGCCCGCTGTCCGCTCCCGGACGGGGGGTCTCCTGCGTGAAGACGCAGCACCACTGACAAATGTGTTGATCATGGAGGAGCCACCCGTGGAGTTCGACGTCACCATCGAGATCCCTAAGGGTTCGCGGAACAAGTACGAGGTGGACCACGAGACCGGTCGGATCCGCCTGGACCGTCGTCTCTTCACCTCGACCAGCTACCCGGCCGACTACGGATTCGTCGAGAACACCCTCGGCGAGGACGGCGACCCGCTGGACGCGCTGGTCATCCTGGACGAGCCGACCTTCCCGGGCTGCCTCATCAAGTGCCGTGCCATCGGCATGTTCCGGATGACGGACGAGGCCGGCGGCGACGACAAGCTGCTGTGCGTCCCGGCGTCCGACCCCCGGGTGGAGCACCTGCGCGACATCCACCACGTCTCGGAGTTCGACCGCCTGGAGATCCAGCACTTCTTCGAGGTCTACAAGGACCTGGAGCCCGGCAAGTCCGTCGAGGGCGCCGACTGGGTCGGCCGCGCCGAGGCCGAGGCCGAGATCGAGGCCTCGTACAAGCGACTTGAGGCCCAGGGCGGCGCGCACTGATCAGGCACTGACCGCGCACCGGCCGCGCATCGGCCGCGCGCTCCCGCGTGTGACCGGCCGGCCGCCGGGCCGATGGCAGGCGGATGACGGGCGGCGTACCCCCGCGAGGGGTGCGCCGCCCGTCCGCGTGTGTGGACCGTCCGCGTGTGTGACTGCCCATGTCCATGCCCATACTGGGCAGACGTGTGGCTGCGTGGCGCCGAGATCCGGCCCCAGGAGCGAGGGAGCAGAGGGTGGTGGCGGAGTCCGGCGGTCCGGAGGACCGGAAGCCTCAGACGGACGAGGCGCACAGCGCCTTCACGTCGCCGTCCGGAGTGGAGCAGCCGCCTCCCGAGGACGACCATCCGAGCTCGGAGTTCGCCCTTCCCGAGGGGCTGAGTACGGAGCACCAGGCCGAGCCGGAGGGCTCGGCCTTCGATCTGCCGGGCGGTACGCCGGCCGACGGGTCCGGCGCGGGCGGCGGATGGCGGTCGCACCACCCGTACACCCCTACCCGGGGCGTCCCGGTGATCCAGCTGAGCAAGGAAGCGCCCTGGCAGGACCGGATGCGCACCCTGCTGCGGATGCCGTCCGGCGAGCGCCCCGTACCGGAGAGGGTCCAGCGCCACGACGACCAGGGGCCGGCCGTGCCCCGGGTGCTCGACCTGACACTGCGTATCGGTGAGCTGCTGCTGGCCGGCGGCGAGGGGGCCGAGGATGTCGAGGCCGCCATGTTCGCGGTCAGCCGCGCGTACGGCCTCGACCGCTGCGAGCCGACCGTCACCTTCACCCTGCTGTCCATCTCCCATCAGCCGTCGCTGGTGGACGACCCGGTGACGGCCAGCAGGACCGTACGCAGACGGGGCACCGACTACACCCGGCTGTCCGCCGTCTACACGCTCATCGACGACATCACCACCGAGGACACGGACGTCACGCTGGAGGAGGCGTACCGGCGGCTCGCGGAGATCCGCCGTAACCGGCACCCGTACCCCGGCTGGGCGCTGACCGTGTCGAGCGGACTGCTGGCCGGGGCGGCGTCCGTGCTGGTCGGCGGTGGCGTGGTGGTGTTCGCGGCGGCGGCGCTCGGCGCGATGCTCGGCGACCGTCTTGCCTGGTTGTGCGCCGGGCGCGGGCTGCCGGAGTTCTATCAGTTCGTGGTGGCCGCGATGCCGCCCGCCGCGATGGGGGTGGCGCTGACGCTGCTGGGCCCGCATGTGTCGTGGGAGGGCCGGCCCTCGGCCGTGATCACCGGTGGTCTCTTCGCGCTGCTGCCCGGGCGGGCGCTGGTGGCGGGGGTGCAGGACGGGCTGACGGGCTACTACATCACCGCCGCCGCACGACTCCTGGAAGTCATGTACTTCTTCATCGCGATCGTCGTCGGTGTGCTGCTCGTGCTGTATCTGGGCGTTCAGCTGCACGCGCAGCTGACGCCGGAAGCCGCGCTGCACAGCGAGGTACGGCCGGTGGCCCAGACGCTCGCGGCGGTGACGCTGAGCTTCGCCTTCGCGATCCTGCTCCAGCAGGACCGCTCGACCGTACTGATGGTCTCGCTCAACGGCGGTGTGGCCTGGATCGTCTACGCGGCGATGCATGACGTGGGCGGTATCTCGCCGGTGGCCTCGACGGCGGTCGCCGCCGGTCTGGTGGGGCTGTTCGGACAGCTCTTCTCGCGCTACCAGTTCGCTTCCGCGCTGCCCTACATCACGGCGGCGATCGGACCGCTGCTGCCCGGCTCGGCGACCTACTTCGGGCTGCTGGGCTTCGCGCAGAACGAGCCGGCCCGCGGGCTCACCTCGCTGTCCCAGGCGGTGGCGCTGGCGCTGGCGATCGCCGTCGGGGTGAACCTCGGTGGGGAGATCGCCCGGCTGTTCCTCACGGTGCCGGGGGCGGGCCGGGCGTCGAGCCGCCGCGCGGCCAAGCGGACGCGCGGCTTCTGAGGGGTCTCGGATATCTGAGGGATCCCGAGTACGAGGGGTCCCGATATCCGAGGGGTCTCGTGGAGTTCAGCGCTTGGCGTGACGGCCGCGGCCACCGCTGCCCGGGGCGCCCGGCGTACCCGGGGCGCCCGGAGCGCGCCCGTCCGTCGCGGCCGTACCCGGACCGACCAGACCGTCATCGACGCCGGGCAACCGCGCGGCGTCCTTCTTGGACTTGGAGCGCGCCCGCAGGAACTCGATCACGATCGGCAGCACCGAGATCACCACGATGCCGATCAGGATCATCTCGATGTTCTTGGTCACGAACTCGATCTTGCCGAGCGCGGCCCCCAGCAGCGTGACGCCCGCGCCCCACAGCGTGCCGCCGATGATGTTGTACGTGATGAACGAGCGGTAGTTCATCTGGCTCACACCGGCGATGATCGGCGTGAACGTACGGACGACGGGCACGAAGCGCGCGAGGACCAGCGACTTGGGGCCGTACTTCTCGAAGAATTCGTGCGCCTTCTCGACGTTCTCCTGCTTGAAGAGCTTGGAGTCCGGGCGCTTGAACAGCGCGGGACCCACCTTCCGGCCGAAGAGATAACCCACCTGGTCACCGATGATCGCGGCGCACACGATCAGCAGACAGACCAGCCAGAGCGGAGTCTTGAGCGTGCCGGCCGTCACCAGCAGGCCGGTGGTGAAGAGCAGCGAGTCGCCCGGCAGGAAGAAGCCGATGAGCAGGCCGGACTCGGCGAAGACGATGACCAGAACACCGATCAGCCCGAAGGTCCCGATCAGATAATCCGGATCCAGCCAGCTGGGTCCGAGCGCAAGGGTGGTCACGGGTTCCGGACTCCTGTGTCATTAGTCGGTCGATCGTCAATTCGGCGTGGTCGGCCGCGCACAAGCTATCAACGCCTACCTTCCCTTCCAGGTTCCACCCGGCCCCTAAGCGACGCACTCCGGATCCGGCCGGGGACCCACACCGGACGCAGCCGGGTCAGACCCGCCCAAAGCCGCGTGCCGGCCGGGCGCGACCGCGTTCCCGGGACGCCCCGGGAAAGGGCCGCGGGGGCGTTACGGGCGGTTACGGTGAGCGCGTGGCCCATGACGCTCCGTCCGCTGCCCCTTCCGCCGCCCCCTCGCCCTCGGCCCGCACGCTGTTGCCGCTGGTCGTGCCCTCTCTCCTGGTCGGCGCCGCCTCGGCGCTCGTACTGCTGGGCGTGAGCGAGATCGCGCATCAGCTGGAGGACGTGCTGTGGGGGACGCTCCCCGACGCCCTCGGGGTCGGCCGCTACTCCACGCTCTGGATGATCGTGATGCTCACGGCCACCGGGATCGCGGTGGGGATCGTCGTACGGCAGGTGCATGGACACGCCGGACCGGACCCGGCCACCACCGGGCTGGTCGACGAACCGATGCGCCCCGGGGTGGTGCCGGGGCTGCTGGTGGTCACGGTGCTGGCGCTGGCCGGCGGGGTGAGCCTCGGCCCGGAGAACCCGATCACCGCCACCAATGTCGCGCTCGCCTACTGGCTCGGCCGCAAGGCGGCGCCCGGCGCTCCGGCGGCGCTCTGGTTCTCCCTCGCCGCCGCGGGCACGATCGGAGCGCTGTTCGGTACGCCCGTGGCTGCGGCGCTGGTCCTGACCGAGACACTCGCCGCGCGGCCCGGCCCCGGCTCGCTCTGGGACAAGCTGTTCGGTCCGCTGATCGCGGCCGGCGCGGGCGCGCTCATCACCGCCCTGGTCGCCCATCCGGCCTTCGACCTCGCCCTGCCCGCGTACACCGGCACCCACTGGAGCGATCTGCTGGCGGCGCTCGTGATCGCCCCGCTCGCGGCGGCGCTGGGGCTGGCGGCCAACTACGCGTTCCCGTACGTCCACGCCGCCTTCCGGCGTCTCGGCCACCCCGTCCTCGCGGTCACCTCCGGCGGGCTGGTCCTCGGTCTGCTGGGGGCGCTCGGCGGGCCGCTGACGCTGTTCAAGGGGCTGGACGAGGTGAAGACGCTGGCCGCCGATCCGGATGGCTGGTCGGCGGGCTCGTTCGCGCTGATGACGGTGGTGAAGCTGGCCGCGCTGGTCACCGCCGCCGCCTGCGGCTTCCGGGGCGGGCGGATCTTCCCCGCCGTCTTCGTCGGGGTCGCGCTGGGCCTCTGCGCCCACGCGCTGGTCCCGGCCGTACAGCCCGGCCTGGGGGTGGTCTGCGGGGTGCTCGGCATCCTGCTCGCCATCACCCGGCAGGGCTGGCTCAGCCTGTTCACCGCGGCGGTCCTGGTCGCCGATCCCAATGTGCTGCCGCTGCTCTGCGTCGCCGCCCTGCCCGCCTGGCTGGTCGTCACCGGCCGCCCTCGGATGCAGCTGAGCGAGGACGGCACGCCCCTGCGGTGACCCCCCGAACCCGGCGGGCGGTTCGCCGCTTTCGTCCGTATTCTCGCGAGGGGAACCGTACCCATCCCGAGGAGATCCGCCGATGCCACTCCACCGAGGCGCGGACAAGGCGGCCGGAGTGCCCCGGAGCGAACGCGACGAGGTGCTCAGGCTCTCGATCAACCCCTTCTACGGGGAGGCCGATCCGACCAGCGAGATGACCTCGGCGCCGGCCACCCAGCGGCTTCCCGACGGCCCGACCCCGCCGGACACCGCGTACCAGCTGGTCCACGACGAGCTGATGCTCGACGGCAACTCGCGGCTCAACCTCGCCACCTTCGTCACCACCTGGATGGAGCCGCAGGCCACGACCCTGATGTCGGAGTGCCGGGACAAGAACGTGATCGACAAGGATGAGTACCCGCGCACCGCCGAACTGGAGCGGCGCTGTGTGGCGATGCTCGCCGACCTCTGGAACGCCCCCGATCCGGCGACGACCGTCGGCTGCTCGACGACGGGATCCAGTGAGGCCTGCATGCTGGCCGGCATGGCGCTCAAGCGCCGCTGGACCGCGCGCAACGCCTCGCGCTATCCGGCGACGGCCCGGCCCAATCTCGTCATGGGCATCAACGTGCAGGTCTGCTGGGACAAGTTCTGCAACTTCTGGGAGGTCGAGGCGCGACAGGTGCCCATGGAGGGCGAGCGCTTCCATCTCGACCCGCGGGCCGCCGCCGACCTCTGCGACGAGAACACCATCGGGGTGGTCACCGTCCTGGGCTCCACCTTCGACGGGTCGTACGAACCCGTCGCCGAGCTGTGCGCGGCGCTGGACGCGCTCCAGAAGCGTACGGGGCTCGACATCCCCGTCCATGTCGACGGGGCGTCGGGGGCCATGGTGGCGCCCTTCCTCGACAAGGACCTGGTCTGGGACTTCCGGCTGCCGCGCGTCTCCTCCATCAACACCTCGGGGCACAAGTACGGGCTGGTCTACCCGGGCGTCGGCTGGGCGCTGTGGCGCTCGCCCGCCGAACTCCCCGAGGAACTGGTCTTCCGCGTCAACTACCTGGGCGGTGACATGCCCACGTTCGCGCTGAACTTCTCCCGGCCGGGCGCGCAGGTCGTCGCGCAGTACTACACCTTCCTGCGGCTGGGCAGGGACGGTTACCGCGCCGTCCAGCAGACGGCGCGGGACATCGCCGGGAGACTGGCCGGGCGGATCGAGGAGATGGGCGACTTCCGGCTGCTCACGCGCGGGAACGAACTGCCGGTGTTCGCCTTCACCACCGCCCCCGGCGTGACGTCCTTCGATGTCTTCGACGTCTCGCGCCGGCTGCGCGAGCACGGCTGGCTCGTACCCGCGTACACCTTCCCCGCCAACCGCCAGGATCTGTCCGTGCTGCGGGTGGTCTGCCGCAATGGCTTCTCGGCCGACCTGGCGGCGCTGCTGGTGGCCGACCTGAAGCGGGTACTGCCAGAACTACGCGGCCAGGAGGCCCCATTGGGGCGGGACAGGTCGAAGGCGACGGCCTTCCACCACTAGGTCCTGTCTTCAAAGTAGCGCCGTCCGCCCGGAGGGCGGGCTCGGAGGCGGCCGGTGCGTGCGATCGCAAGGCGGAGGGTCGCCCCAGTACTGGATGTACTGGGGTGATCCCGACAACGCCGCGAGCGTACGTGCCGGGCGTCGCCGAGCAGGCGGGACCGACCCCGTACGAGGTCAGCGGCTGAGCCTCCCGAACCGCCGTACCGCCAGCGGGAAGAAGAGCGCGAGCAGCACCACCGGCCATAGGACCGCCAGCGTCCCGGCGTGCTCCGCCGGCCAGGAACCGCCCACCGCGCCCGGGCTGCCGAACAGATCGCGTACCGCCGTCGCCGTCGCCGACATCGGGTTCCACTCCACGACCGCGCCCAGCCAGCCCGGCATGGACTCCGGTGTCGCGAACGCGTTGGAGAGGAAGCCGATCGGCCAGACCAGGATCTGGACCGCCTGCACCATCTCGGGGCGGCCCGCCACCATCGCCAGCTGGATGCCGAGCCAGAGCATCGCGAACCGGAACAGCAGCAGCAGTCCGAGGGCGCCGAGGAAGGACGCGGTGCCCTCGTGCCAGCGCCAGCCGATCGCGTAGCCGACGCCGGTCATCACGATCAGGCTGACCGCCGACTGGAGCATGTCCGCCACGCTCCGGCCCACCAGGACCACCGACGACGCCATGGGCATCGAGCGGAAGCGGTCCACCACCCCCTTGTTCAGGTCCTGGGTGACGGCGAGCATCGTGGACTCCAGGCCGAAGGCCATGGTCAGGGCGAGCATGCCGGGGACGAGGAAGTCGACGTACGCCCCCTCGATCCCCCGTCCGCCGCCGATGAGATAGCCGAACATCAGCAGCAGCATCACCGGGAAGACGAGTCCGACGACGATCTGGACCGGCTGCCGTGCCCAGCGGGCGAGTTCGCGCCGGGTCATGGTCCAGGAGTCGGCGAGCGCCCAGCCGAGCCTGCTGCCTTCAGGGCCCGTGCCCGAGCCCGTGCCCGAGCCCGGACCCCTGTCCGTGGACGCCGATGCCGTGGCGTTCACCGTCGTCACGCCGTCACCACCTGTCGGTTCCGCGGGGCGGCCCCGTCCCGCTCGCTCTTCGCGGTGGCGTCCTTGCCCGTGAGCTGGAGGAAGACCTCGTCCAGCGTCGGCCGGCGCAGCGCGATGTCCTCCGCCTCGATCCCCTCCGTGTGCAGGGTCCGTACGGTCTCCGTCAGCGCCGCCATCCGGTCCGCCACCGGCGCGCTCAGCAGCCGCCGGTCCACGTCCGTACTGACGGCGTGCGTACCCGTTGCGCGCGCCAGCGCCCGCGCGCCGTCCGCGAGCCGGTCCGCGTCGCGCAGTACGACATCGATGCGGTCGCCGCCGATCCGCGCCTTGAGTTCGTCCGGCGTGCCCTCCGCGATGACCCGTCCGCTGTCCACCACCGAGATACGGTCGGCCAGTTGGTCGGCCTCCTCCAGATACTGCGTCGTCAGCAGTACGGTCGTACCGCCGCCGACCAGCGAGCGCACCGCGCTCCACACCTCCGCCCGGCCGCGCGGGTCGAGTCCGGTCGTCGGTTCGTCCAGGAAGAGCACCTCCGGGTCGGTGATCAGGGACGCCGCCAGATCGAGCCGGCGCCGCATGCCGCCGCTGTACCGCTTGACGGCCTTGCGCCCGGTGTCCGTCAGACCGAACCGCCCCAGCAGTTCATCGGCCCGCTCCCCCGAGCGCCGGGCGCCGAGGTGGTAGAGCCGTCCGAACATCTCCAGGTTCTGCCGGCCGCTCAGATCCTCGTCCAGGGCCGCGTGCTGCCCCAGCAGCCCGATCCTTCGCCGTACGTCGCGCGCACGGGTGCGCACATCGAGCCCGGCCACCCGCACCAGCCCCTCGTCGGGCCGCAGCAGCGTGGTCAGGATCCGTACGGCCGTGGTCTTGCCCGCGCCGTTCGGCCCGAGCACGCCGTGCACCGTGCCGCGTTCCACCGTCAGATCGAACCCGTCGAGGGCCCACTTCTCGCCGTACCGCTTCCTTGCTCCCGTCACCACGATCACGTCGGTCACCTCGGCCACTTCGGCCACATCGGTCAACGTCTTCGCCTCCCACCGGGTAATCAAACTTGACTACCGAGCGGGAAGAGTAACCCCGGCCCCTCGATTGGTCAAACTTGATTAGCGATGATCTCCGTCATGGGGAACGCCCGTCGCGTACGGGTTCTCCTCGCCCTCGCCGACCACCGCCACAAAGGGCTCGCCCTCACCCGCGAAGGTGTACGCACCGCCCTCGATGCGCTTGATCAGACCCCGCGTCCACTCCGCGCCCGAGTCCGCCGAGTGCACCCACAGGTTCATGATCTCGCCGATGTGCCCGAGCTGTTCCGGGCCTTCCTCGGGCACGTAGTGCTCGGTCACCGCGGCCCGCCAGGCCTCGATTCCGGCCACCCGCTCCTTGAGCAGTTCCACGACCTCGGCGCGCGGCAGATCGACGATGGCGCCGATCCCCGCCGACAGCACGTCCATCTTCTGGTCGTAGACGGTCAGCGCCTCACGCACGAGCCGCAGATACTCCTCGCGGCCCGCCTCCGTCATCTCGTACTCGGTACGCGGCGGCCCGCCCGCCGTGCTCGGCGCGACCTCGTGCGCCAGCAGCACGCCCTGCTTCGCCATCTGCTTGAGCGCGTGATAGATCGAGCCGGGTTTGGCGTTGGACCACTCGTGGGCGCCCCAGTACTCCAGGTCATTGCGTACCTGATAGCCGTGGGCCCGGCCGTGCTGGCGGACCGCGCAGAGCACGAGCAAACGGATCGCTGACATTGCTCCAGGTTATGACTCCGGAGCGCGACGCCCCCGCCGGGCCCGCGACAGCACGACCGCGCGACTCGTCAGAAGGGGAACGCGGTACGGCCGTGCTGCACCGAGATCCACTTCTGCGTCGTGAACGCCTCCACCGTCGAGTCGCCGTTGAGCCGGCCGAGCCCCGAGAACTTCTCCCCGCCGAAGGCCACCAGCGGCTCGTCCTGCACGGTCGAGTCATTGACGTGCATCATGCCGGTGACGATCCGCTTGGAGAACGCGACGCCACGCTCCACGTTCGCGGTGTGCACGGCCCCGCTCAGCCCGTACGGCGTGTTGTTGGCGAGCCGTACCGCCTCTTCCTCCCCGTCGAACGGGACCAGCAGCACCACGGGGCCGAAGATCTCCTGCCGCATCAGCGGGGAGCTCTCGTCCAGGCCCGCCAGCACCGTCGGCTCCACCAGATTGCCGCGGGTACGCCCCCGTACGAGCGCGGTCGCGCCCTCCGCCAGCGCCTGGTCCACCAGCGCCGTCAGGGCGTCCGCCTGGAAGGAGTTGATGACCGGGCCGATCTGGGTCTCGGGGTCGCGCGGATCGCCGGTCCTGAGCGACGCCACCTTCGCCACGAACTTCTCGGTGAACCGCTCCTCGACGGCGCGGTCCACGAGGATCCGGTTGGCGGCCATACAGACCTGGCCCTGGTAGACGAAGCGGCTGACGACCGCCGCGTCGACCGCGTAGTCCAGCCCCGCCTCGTCGAGATCGTCGAGGACGACCAGCGCGCTGTTGCCGCTCAGTTCGAGTATCGCCCGCTTGAAGTTGCCGCCCGCCACCGCGCCGACATGACGGCCGACCCGGTCCGAGCCGGCGAACGAGATCACCTTCGGCACGGGGTGCTCGATGAGCGCGTCCCCGACCTCCGCGATATCCGTCACCACGACGTTGAGCAGCCCGGCCGGCAGACCCGCGTCCTCGAAGAGCTTGGCTATGAGCCCGCCGCCGACGACCGGCGCGTTCTGGTTGGGCTTGATCACGACGGCGTTGCCGAGCGCCAGCGCGGGCGCCACCGACTTGATCGTCACAAGGAAGGGGAAGTTGAAGGGCGTGATCACGCCGATGACACCGACCGGCAGCCGGTAGACGCGGTTCTCCTTGCCGTCCACCGGGGACGGCAGGATCCGGCCCTCGGGCCGCAGCGACAGCTGTACGGCCTCGCGCAGGAACTCCTGCGCGGCACTGACCTCGTACACCGCCTTGAGCCGCGTACCGCCCAGCTCGTCGATGATCGCCTCGATGATGTCGTCCTTGCGCTCCTCGACCAGCCTGAGGACACGCTCGAAGACCCGGCGACGGGTGTACGGATTGGTCGCGGCCCAGTCGGGCTGGGCGCGTTCGGCGGCGCGGTACGCCTCGTCGATCTCCCGGACGGTGGCGATCGTGATGGCCGCGAGCTTCTCCCCGTTGTACGGGTTGAAGTCGATGATGTCCCACGAGCCGCTGCCGGTCCGCCACTCGCCGTCGATGTACTGGTGGGCCAGGTCGGTGAAGTAGGACATGCGATCCCTTACTGCAGGTGCTGCAGGTGCAAACTCCTGATATGAGGCCATCGTACTGATGTCTCAGATCAGTTGGAGTAGTCCGCGCAGGACATCTCGGCTCTCCTCGGATCCCGGGCTGTCCTGCTGTAGTCGCTCCATCACCCGTTCGTACTGGGCGACCTCCTCGCGCTTGTCCAGATACAGCGCACTGGTCAGCTGCTCCAGGAAGACGACGTCGGAGAGATCCGACTCGGGGAAGCTCAGCATGGTGAAGGCACCGCTCTCGCCCGCGTGGCCGCCGAAGCTGAAGGGCATCACCTGGAGCGTGATGTTCGGCTGCTCCGAGATCTCGATCAGATGCCTCAACTGCCCCTGCATCACGGAGCGCTCGCCGTACGGGCGGCGCAGCGCCGCCTCGTCGAGGATGGCGTGGAAGCGCGGCGCGCGCTCGGAGACGAGGACCTTCTGCCGCTCCAGCCGGAGCGCGACGCGGCGCTCCACCTCGGCGCGGGGCGCCTCGGGCTGGCCACGGGTGACGACGGCGTGCGCGTACGCCTCGGTCTGCAACAGACCGTGCACGAACTGCACTTCATAGATACGGATCAGTGAGGCGGCGCCTTCGAGACCGATATATGTCTGGAACCAGCCGGGCAGCACATCGCCGAAGCTGTGCCACCACCCCGCGACATTGGCCTCCCGGGCGAGGCCGAGAAGGGCAGCGCGCTCGCCCTCGTCGGCGACCCCGTAGAGGGTCAGCAGGTCCTCGATGTCTCTGGCCTTGAAGCTCACCCGTCCCAACTCCATACGGCTGATCTTGGACTCGGATGCGCGGATCGAGTAGCCGGCGGCCTCACGTGTGATGCCGCGCGTCTCGCGCAGCCGCCTCAGTTGTGAGCCCAGCAGGATGCGCCGCACCACGGAACCGCCCGATTCGGCTGCGGTCACGTCTCCAACCCTCCCCATCACATGTGGATCTCCCCGGAGCACCCCCGCAACTCCAAGTGCCGGATTCTGCCATCAAAACGCTTCAGCCCGTACTCATTCGATTACGGAAATAAGAAGGCTTTGCGGAGAGGATAAAACTGGTCACGGGAAGAAATGCCCCAGAACCGGCACGGGACGGGCGAAGTCCGGCGCGTGCACGTGCATCTGCCCTTGCATCTGCCGTACGCATTCGGAACCATGGTCCCCGCGCACCTGCGTGCTCGTTCGTGATTGACGTGATGTGACTCTGGACCACCGCAGTATCGCTACGGCCGCGAATCCCGGGAGTGCCTCGCATGGGGACGGATGGATCGACCATGCTCAAGCCATTAAGGCAGGGGCTTCCCCCCATCGATCCCTCGGCGGCCGCCGGTTCCGTGTCGTGCGCCCTGCCCGCCCGCTATGAAGCGGTGCGCGGGGCACGGCATTTCACCAGGAACACCCTGACCCAGTGGGAGCTGAGCGATCGCTTCGACGACGTCGCGCTGGTCGTCTCCGAACTCGTCACCAACGCGCTGCGGCACGCCCTGCCGGCCGACACCCCGCGCGAGCCCCAGGACGCTCCCGTACGACTGCACCTGATGCGGTGGTCGTCGCGGCTGGTGTGCGCGGTACGGGACCCCAGCCACGCGAGCCCGGAGGCGCGGAAGACCGAGGAGGACTGCGCGGCGGAGTCCGGCCGGGGACTGTTCCTCGTCGAGTCGTTCAGCGACACCTGGGGCTGGCACCCACTGGCGGGATCTCTGCACGGCAAGGTGGTCTGGGCGCTGTTCCAGCTTCAGACGGCCGACTGACGGGCCGCACCGGCCGACGCTTCGGTCATCGGTTGTCGGTCGTCGGTCATCGGTCATCGGTCATCGGTCATCGATTGTCGGACGTCGATCGTCGGACGTCGGTCGTCGGCACGAGCGCCTGGTACGGGCTACCGCTCACCGGTAGGTACTGATGCTGGTACGGGCTTGACGGTGGCTTGACAGCGGACCATTTCGGCCATCGGGCCCTGGAAATTGGCCGGAACCTGACGTGCCGTACGCTCAGCCGCCCTTTTTCGGTCAGCCGCCCGCCGTCAGATGGTCGAACTCCCCATCCTTGACGCCCAGCAGCATGGCCTCGATCTCGGCGATCGTGTAGACCAGCGCCGGACCGTCGGGGTGGCGTGAGTTGCGTACCGCCACCTCGCCGCCGGGCAGCTTGGCGAACTCCACGCACGATCCTTGGGAGTTGCTGTGCCTGCTCTTCTGCCAGACGACTCCGTGAAGCTCTGTGGCCGTAATGCCGTTGTACACGTGGTGCACAGGTCGCTCCCCGAGTTGCAAGGTGCAGTCGTCAACTTTCTCGGATCATAGCTGTGTTTCATGTGCTGATGCATGAGCAAATGCACGTGCACGCGGGGTGTTCCTTTGGTTACAGTCGCCGCCCCCGGCCCCGATCCCCCGCGCTGTCCATAGAGACGCGTTTCAGGGCCTTCCGGATCCCTCGCCGGGCCGAATGCTGTTCACGTACCCCGCGAAGACAGGAAGACTCCCCACGCGGTTCGAGCGCGGGGAGCCTCTGTGCGGCGGTCGCGGGACGCTGTCCGGCGGTCAGCGCGGCGTCGTGCGGTACGGCAGCAGCGCCGTCTCCCGGGCGTTCTTGATCAGGCGGCGTCGGGCAGCGCCGCCGGCCAGGGGCCCACGCTCTCCACGCAGAGCGCGCCGCCGGCCGCGTCCGTGGAGAGCAGCGCGGTGGCGTCGCGGACGGTACGCACGACGGAGCCGCGCGTGGCCGCCGACAGATCGTGGTGGAGCGCGACGCTGCCGGGCACGGTGGCGAGAAGCCGCCGTACGGCCGCCTCGCGGGCGTCGGAGTGCGGCCCGCAGACGATCGCGACGGGGAGTCCACTGCCGGTGTCTCCCACTATCGGGCCCCGGGGCGGCGGCCGTAGCGGCGTTCGAAGCGCTCCACGCGGCCGGCGGTGTCGAGGACGCGCGCGGTACCCGTATAGAAGGGGTGGCTCGCCGAGGAGATCTCGACATCGATGACGGGGTAGGTGTGGCCGTCCTCCCAGACGACCGTCTTCTCGGCGGTGGCGGTCGAGCGGGTGAGGAAGGCGCAGTCCGCGGCCTTGTCGCGGAAGACGACGGGCTGGTACGCCGGGTGGATTCCGGGCTTCATGTCGGCCTCTTCGTTCTCTTCGTTCTCTTCATACGGGTCTTCGTACGTCTCTTCTTGTTGCTTCTCTTCTTGTCGCCGTGGGTCAGCGTTCTTCGCGGAAGTCGGTGTGCCGGCGCAGGAGCGGGTCGTACTTGCGCAGGGTCAGGCGATCCGGGTTGTTACGGCGGTTCTTGCGGGTGACGTACGTGTAGCCGGTCCCCGCGGTGGAGCGGAGCTTGATGATCGGGCGCAGTTCGTTGCGTGCCATGGGGCTAGTATATGGAAATGGTTTCCATTTCCAAAAAGAAGGATGTGTGACCTTGTCCGCCCACTGCCAGCTGACCGGGGCGAAGCCCGGCTTCGGTAACCGGATCTCCCACTCGCACCGGCGCACTCCGCGCCGCTTCGACCCCAACGTCCAGCGCAAGCGCTACTGGCTGCCGAGCGAGGGCAGGCATGTCCGGCTCACCCTCAGCGCCAAGGCGATCAAGACCATCGACTCCATCGGCATCGAGGCCGCCGTCGCCCGGATCCGTGCCCGGGGGGTAAACGTCTGATGGCGAAGAAGAGCAAGATCGTCCGCAATGACCGGCGCAAGGAGGTCGTGGAGCGGTACGCCGTACGCCGCGCCGAGTTGAAGGAGTTGATCCGCCGCCCCGGCACGCCCGACGGCCAACGGCCGGCCGCCCGGGATGAATTGCGACGTCAGCCGCGCGACGCGAGCGCCACGCGAGTGCGGAACCGGGACAGTGTGGACGGCCGGCCACGCGGCCATCTCAGGAAGTTCGGCCTGTCCAGGGTGCGGATGCGCGAGCAGGCGCACGCCGGATTCCTTCCCGGAGTGCGTAAGTCCTCCTGGTAGTTTTGCGCGGTCCGGCCACCGACCAGGGCCTATCGTTTGGATCAGGCCCCGCGAGCCCGGCAAGATCCAATCGATAGGCCCTAGGGGGACTTGAACGTGCAGAAACTCGTACGGACCAGTGCGGCCGCGGCCGGGCTCGTCACGGCGCTCGCACTCGCGCTCACGGGCTGCGGCGGTGACAGCGGGGGCGACCCGGCCAAGGACGAGGGCGGCGCCACGGCACCGAGCGGGACCGGCGGCGAGGGCTCCGGTTCGACCGCGGACTCGGGCTCCGGCTCCGGCGCGGACGCGGACGCGGCGAGCGTCGAGGGCACCTGGGCCGGGCTGAGCGACGGCAAGACCGTCGCCCTGTCGGTCAAGTCCGGCAAGGTCGCGCTGGTCGCGGACCAGCATGTCTGCCAGGGCGCGGTGGAGGACATGGGCGAGCCGATGTTCTCCCTCAAGTGCGCCGACGGCAACACCGACCGCACGATGGGGACGATCGAGTCGAATGACGGCAAGACCCTGGTGATCTCCTGGGGCAAGGGCCTGAAGGACACGCTGGCGAAGGCCGGGGACAACAAGCTGCCGGACGGACTGCCGAGCGACCTGCCGACGCCGTAATGCCGTCGCGATCGCGGTCATGCCGTCGTGATCGCGGTAGTGCCGTCGTGATCGCGTCATGATGCCTGCCTGGCCGACTGGGGCGATCAGCGGGCGGGGCGGATACGGCCACGCCGATCCGTCCCGCCCGGCCTGTCGGGCGAGTCCGTCCCGCCCGGCACCCGCGCCGCGTCCGCCGCGGAGGTGCCATGGGTCCAGCCCTCGGCGTCCGTCGCCCCGCGCACGCGCGTGGCCACCGTCTCCGGGAACATCCGGTCCGTACGGTCGGCCACCGCCACCTCGCGGGCGGCGAGTACGGGCAGCAGCCCGCCAACGTCCTTGTCCGGCCGGTCCGCTCGCTCCTCGGTCAGCTGCTCCGCCGTCACCTGTTCCGTGGCCAGGGCCAGGCGTTCGCCGATGCGATGGGCGTACGCCAGCAGGAACGACTGCCGGAAGGTCTTCGTCCGCTTGCGCCCGGCCGCCCGTTGAGCGGCCTCCGCGCGGGTCATCGCGGCCGTGCCCTGGACCAGCAGCGAGGTATGGAGCAGTTCGACCGCCTCCAGGTCCGGTTCGAAGCCGACGACCGTCGAGAAGCCGTACGCGCTGTTCCAGACGGCACGGCAGCGGTTCGCGGAGGCCACGGCGTCGAGCAGGATCGCCTTCGCCGTCTCGTACGGAGCGTCCACCCCGATCCGGCACGCGCCGGGCACATCGCCCCGGTGGGTACGGTCGGCGAGCAGCGCCTCGTCGATGCTGTGCCGCGCCATCAGCTCCTGCGCCTTGGCGGTGAGCGCCTCCGCCTCCTGCGGATATCCGGTCGCCTCGGCCTTGGCGAGCAGGGCGCGGATCCGGGTGAGCATGCGCGGCTCGCCGTCCGCGGGGGCGGTCAGATGGAGAGGCGTACCGGGCACGGGACCGACCGGTTCGATCGCGGGCAGCCGGATGAGCAGCAGATACAACTCCAGTACGGCGGTGGCGTACGAGAAGCGGTCGGCCCGGTAGGGACGCGCTGCCCGCGCCTCGTCGAGATCCGCGAGCTGGGCGGCCCAGCGCGGCGGCAGCCGCTCGTAGCGCCGCGCCTCCGCGGCTGTCAGCTCGGCGAAAAGCCGCAGGTGCGGGCCGTCGAGGTCACGGCGTACGAGCCGTACGACATCGGCGGGCTGCCAGCCGCGCTCCCAGGCCAGCCGTACGAACCGCTCGCCGCGCCGCCGCAGTTCGGCGTCCGCCGCCGGATCCGCGGCGAGGAGGGAGGCGCCGGTGTCGATGCCGTCGGCACCGCCGCCGTCCCCGGTCCGGGCGGAGAGTACGGCCGTGAGGGCGCGCTCGACGGTACGGGCCGCCGCGCCGGCGGCGTCCTGGTCGGTCATGCCGCGGCCTCGCTGTGCTCCATGATCATGCGGGGTGCCTCCTCGGAACTGCTCCTTGCCGCGTTCCGATGGTCGCAGGTCCCCTTCGGCGATCTTTGTCCACAGGCTGTGGATATCTCATGGCCGTTTCGTACGGCGCACTACCGTGGACGCCTCCGACCGATGACAGATCCGACCGATGACAGAGAGGGCGTCCATGGGCGAGAACAAGCGGCGCATGCTGACCGGGGAGTGGTACCTCCCCGACGACGAGGAGCTGGGCGCGGACACCGAACGGCGCTTCGCGCTGTGCGCGGCGTACAACGCGAACGGCGGCGCCGCGCCGGCCGATCGCGCCAAGATCCTTGCGGAACTGCTCGGTTCGGTGGGGGAGGATGTCCGTATCCGGCCGCCCTTCCAGTGCGACTACGGGACGTACATCAGTATCGGCGCCCGTACGTTCATCAACTTCAACGCGGTCTTCCTCGACGCGGCGCCGATCACCGTCGGATCGGACGTCCAGATAGGACCGAATGTCCAACTCCTCACCCCGACCCATGAACTCGGCGCGGAACGGCGCCGCGCGGGCTGGGAGAAGGCGTCGCCGGTGACGATCGGTGACAACGTCTGGCTGGGCGGCGGGGTGATCGTCTGCCCGGGAGTGACGATCGGCGAGAACACGGTCGTCGGCGCGGGGTCGGTGGTGACGAAGGATCTCCCGGCGGGTGTGCTGGCGGTGGGCAATCCCGCGCGGGTGATCCGCGAGTTGGAGGGCTGAGCCGGGGCGCGACCGCACCTCGCGACCGCACCTCGCGACCGCTACCTCACGGGCACTGTCGCGGGCGCTACCTCGCGGGTGGGCCGACGGCGGGCCCGGCGGCAGGGCGTGGGGCGGCGGGAGCGGTGGCGCCGCGAGTGGCCACGGGGGCGGCGCGAGTGGCGGGGGCGAACTCGCACCACACCACCTTTCCCCGCGTGGGGCCCGCCTGGTCGCCCCAGTCCGCCGCCAGGGCCGTGACCAGCAGCAGCCCCCGGCCCTCCTCCGTCTCCGCGTCGACCGACTCGATCCCCGTGGGCCACCTCGGGGGCGTACGGGACGGATCGGCGACCTCGACCCGGAGACGGCTCCCCGTCCGCAGCAGGGTGAGGGAGACCGTGCCGCGGGTGCAGCCGCAGAGGCAGAGGCCGTGCCGCACCGCGTTCGTGACGAGTTCACTGACCGCGAGCTCGACGGTGGCGATCAGCTCGCTGTCCACCCGGCGCAGCGCGAGGACCTCACGGGCGTGACGACGGGCCCTGGGAGCCGCCTCCGGCCGGTGCGGGAGCGGGATCCTCGCGAGGGGCAGCCAGGGCGGACCCTGGTCGTAGACATCGTGCACAAGTCCACTGTCAGTGAGCATCGTTACTCTCGGACATCAGTAGGTCACGGAAAGCAACCTATGTTGCCCGAGAGGAGTGCCGCCATGCCACATCACCCATACGAGGCCGCACCGAGCGTTCCGGCCGAGCGCCGTGTGTCCCGCCGTTCAGGGCGTGACGCGTCAGGGCGTGATGACGAGCTTCCCGTTCGCGTGACCGTCCTCGCTCGTCTGCTGCGCCTGTGCCGCTTCCGCGAGCGGGAACGTACCGGCGATCCGCAGCCGCAGCGCGCCCTCCGCCGCCAGGCGGGCGTTCTGCGCGAGGCCGGCGCGCTTACGCTCGGGCGCCGTGCCGTCGGACCCGCCGGACGAGAAGGCCACGCCGAGTTCGGCGGCGGCCGGGTCCGCGATGGTGACGATCCGGTCGGTCGTCCCGCCACGCAGCTCGATCGAGTCGGGCAGCGCTCCCTTGCCCGCCACGTCGAAGACCGCGTCCACGCCCTGCGGCGCGACCGACCGGACGCGTTCGACCAGCCCGTCGCCGTAGGTCACGGGGATGGCGCCCAGCGAGCGCACGTAGTCGTGGTTGGCCGGGGACGCCGTGCCGATCACGATCGCGCCACGGGCCGTCGCGAGCTGGGCCGCCACCGACCCGACGGCGCCCGCCGCCCCGTGCAGCAGCAGGGTCTCGCCGTCGCGCAGCGCCAGTTCGTCGAGCACCCGCGCGGCGGTCTCCCCGGCGACCGGGATCGCCGCGGCCTCGGCCCACCCCAGCGAGGCGGGTTTGGGTACGGCCGTGTCGGCCAGGGCGTACTGCGCGTAGGCACCGGTGGCGGACCACCCCAGCACGTCATCGCCGACGGCGACGTCCGTGACCCCGGCGCCGACCTCGTCCACGACCCCGGCGATCTCCACACCGGGTACGGCGGGCAGCGGGGTGGGGAAGGCCTGTTCCATCCATCCGTGGCGGATCTTGTAGTCCAGCGGGTTGACGCCCGCCGCCTTCACGGCCACCCGGATCTCACCGGGGCCCGCGTGCGGCTCGGTGATCTCCTTGACGTGCAGGACGTCCGGGCCGCCGAACTCCTCGAAAACGATCGCTTGCATCTCAGCCTCCATACGGTGGGGACGGTTGGGCGGGCTCCCGATGACAGGGGCCTCGGTCCCGAGCCCGATCCAGGTCTCGATCCCGGTCCTGGTTCCGGAATCGATCCTCCCGTCGTAAGGCCCGGCTCGCCTGCCGGACGGATCCGCCCGTCGTTGTCAGACCCCCCTGCGAGACTCGGTGGTATGAGCGAACGATGGGCTCTGGCCCCGGTGGACGGCGGCGGCGCGCTGCTCGCTTCGCTGGGCCCGGACGGCCGCCCGGCCGGGCCCGTGGTGCGGGAGCCCGATCTTGTCGCGGCGGTCAGGACCCGGCTGCCGGAGGTCGGGCGCTGGGTGTGGCGCTCCACCGCCGAGGTGTATCCGCGACTGCTGGCGGCGGGGGTGCGGGTCGAGCGGTGCTATGACATCGAGGCGGCCGAGCTGCTGCTGCTCGGCCATGAGGGACGGCTCGGGGAGCCCCGGTCGGCCGCGGCGGCCTGGGCCAGGCTGCGGAACGCGCCGGTGCCGCCCGACCCGCCGCCCCGGTCGGCGGCGCCCGGGTCGCAGTCCTCGCTGTTCGAGCCGCACGCGGGCGTGGAGGTGCCGTTCGAGGGGCTGCTCGATGTGTACGTGGAGCAGCAGCGCCGCCATGCGGCCGCCGAGCACCCCGGGCGGATGCGGCTGCTCACGGCGTCCGAGTCGGCGGGGATGCTGGTGGCCGCCGAGATGCATCACGCGGGGCTGCCCTGGCGCGCGGATGTGCACCGTGAGGTGCTGGGGGATCTGCTCGGTGAGCGGTACGCGGGCGGGGGCGAGCCCCGGCGGCTGGCGGAGCTGGCTGACGAGGTGTCGGCGGCGTTCGGGCGACGGGTGCGGCCGGATCTGCCGGCGGATGTGGTGCGGGCCTTCGCGCAGGCCGGTATCAAGGTGAAGTCCACCCGGCGCTGGGAGTTGGCGGAGATCGACCATCCGGCGGTCGAGCCGCTGATCGAGTACAAGAAGCTGTACCGGATCTGGACGGCGCACGGCTGGAGCTGGCTCCAGGACTGGGTACGGGACGGCCGGTTCAGACCCGAGTATCTGCCGGGCGGTACGGTCTCGGGCCGGTGGACGACCAATGGCGGCGGGGCGCTGCAGATACCCAAGGTCATCCGGCGGGCGGTCGTCGCCGACGAGGGCTGGCGGCTGGTGGTGGCGGACGCCGACCAGATGGAACCACGGGTGCTGGCCGCGATCTCCCGTGACCCGGGGCTGATGGAGGTGGCCGGGCACGAGGGCGATCTCTATACGGCGCTCTCCACGCGGGCGTTCTCGGGGGACCGCGCCCACGCGAAGATCGCGCTGCTGGGCGCGATCTACGGCCAGACGTCCGGTGACGGGCTGAAGAATCTGGCGGCGCTGCGCCGGAGGTTCCCGCTGGCCGTGGCGTATGTGGACGACGCGGCGCGGGCGGGTGAGGAGGGCAGGCTCGTCAGGACCTGGCTGGGGCGGACGAGTCCGCGAGCGGCCGGAGCCGAGGAGGACGACGGCGAGGCCGGGATCCCGCAGGAGATATCCCCGGCGCCGGGGGCGGAAGGGGACGGATCACCCGCGTCCGGCGGCGAGTTCACCCCGGGATACGCGTCGTCCAACGGACGGGCGCGCGGTCGCTTCACCCGTAACTTCGTCGTCCAGGGCAGCGCCGCCGACTGGGCCCTGCTGATGCTGGCCGCGCTGCGGCGGGCGACCGCCGGTATGCGGGCGGAGCTGGTCTTCTTCCAGCACGACGAGGTGATCGTGCACTGCCCGGAGAAGGAGGCCGAGGAAGTGGCCGAGGCGATCCGCGCGGCCGGGGAGCTGGCCGGGCGGATCGCCTTCGGGGAGACACCGGTGCGGTTTCCGTTCACGACCGCGACGGTGGTGCGGTACTCCGACGCGAAGTGAGGGGCGGCGCGGCGCGGACCGCGCCGTCACGGACTTCGGACCGCGGACCGCGGACTGCGGACTGCGGACCGCGGGCTGCGGACCGCGGACCGCGGACGTCTGACGATTACGGACGTCCGGCGTCCGGGTCGGCCGACGTCCCGGAACCACCGTCGGCCGGCTGCCGCGCGGACGGCAGGGCGGGCAGTTCGTTCAGTGGCCCGCGCCACTCGTCCGAGGTGACCAGCGCCTTCAACCGCGCGGGGCTCAGCGGCGGATCGGTGCGGGCGATCCCGCCTCCCTTCTGGGGCGGAACGTTGTACGCGGTCGCCTCGACCAGGAAACCGTCGGAGGTGTACAGGACGGCCCGCCAGCTCTTGGTGCCCTCGGGGCGGTCCCCGTACTCCGCCCCCTCAAGCACCATGAGCCGGGAGCCGCCGGCCAGTTCGGATTCGACGCAGTTCTCGTGCGGGATGAACGCCTTGTCGGGGCAGGTCACCTGCTGGTCCGCCCCGGTGCCGGTGCGGTCGGCGCGGATAAGACCGACCGTGACCACGGCGGCGCCCTTCCCGTCGTCGAAGGATCCGCGCACGCTCCGGTAGCCCGGGATGCTGGGCGGGCTCAACGTCGTCGGCATCTTCAGCTCTCCCCCGGGAAGCAGCCCGGCGAGAATCGCGAGGAGTTCCGCGTCGTTGCCCGGCCCGGGGCCGGCGGGCGTGGTGGCGGGAGCGGCCACGGATGTCCTGCCGTCCTGTCCGCCCCCGCCGTCCAGCAGTCCGCCTCCGTACGCGCCGCCGATCCCCACGGCGGCCAGCGCGAACACACTGCCCGTCACCGCCGCCGCGCGCCGCCGGGCCAGCCGGCGGCGGCCCCGGGTCAGCCCGGCGTCCACCAGGGCGGTCCCGTCCGTGGGCGCGAATGTCTCGCCGGTGCGGCGCAGCGCCTCGCCGAGTCCGTTCTCGAAGGGCTCTTCGAATGGCTTTTCAGAGGGCATGGTCGACCCCACTCCTTGGTCGCGTATCGGATGTATCGAGATGTATCGAGATGTATCGGGCGGAATCGGAACCGAGCCCCATGGGACGAGCGCTCAGCGTTCGGCCAACTCGGCGAATCTGTCGCCCAGTTGCTCCCGCAACTTCGCGAGCGCCCGCACCGATCTGGTGCGTACGGCGGCTGAGCTGACACGCATGGCGTCGGCGGTCTCCTCGACGCTGCGGTCCTCCCAGTACCGCAGCACCACCACCGCGCGGTCCTGGGCCGACAGCCGCCCGAGCGCGTCGAGCAGCGCGATCCGCAAGTCGGGGTCGGTTCCCGGGACCTGGGCCGGCTCGGGGAGTTCCCCGAGGGGCCGTTCGGTCGCCGAGCGACGCCGCTGATGTGTGAGGAAGGTACGGACGAGGACGGTCTGCGCGTACCCGGCCGGGTTCTCGATCCGGGCGACGCGCCCCCACAGCGCGTACATGCGGCCCAGCGTCTCCTGCACCAGGTCCTCGGCGAGATGGGTGTCGCCGCCGGTCAGCAGGGAGGCGGAGCGGAAGAGCTGGTTCGCGCGGGCGGCGGCGAACTCCCTGAAGTCATCGGCGCGGGAGGTCCGTGCCGGCTCGCCGCCCGTACGCCCCAGCCACGCCGTACGCCCCATCCATCCCGTGCGCCTCATGGTCCCCGATCCCCCGTTTCCCCGTGGCGCCCGGCTTCCCGCCCGCCCTTCACTCCACTGACGCGGTGGGCGGGCGGAAATGTTTCACCGGGCCCCGGGAAAACGAGCATCCCGGCAGGCGAACGGCGCCGGCCGGGATGCTCGGGGTGGGACACCTGCCCTCTGGGGGCCGGTCACTCGCTCTGTGTCGCGGGATACCTGTCGCGGGTCACTTGCCGTTGGTCACTTGAGGTAGACGATGCCGTCGGTCGTGAGGGTGGGACGGCCACTGGTGCCGACCACGACGATCTTGATCGTGTGCTTGGCGCTGGACGCCCAGGTCTTGGTGAAGATCGCGTCCCGGTACTTGGTGGTGGACGACTTGAGGTCGACGGTCGCCACCTTCGTCCCGTCGAGGTAGACGTACGCCTGTCCGGAGGTCGACGCCCGGGAGACCACCCATGCCACCGAGCGCCCGGTGAAGGTCCAGCTGAGGGAGGCGTTCTTGGCCGAGCTGCTGTAGGACTTGCCGCCCAGGTAGCTGCTGGACGACTTGGTGGTCCAGGACCCGGTCCTGGTCGCCGAGCTCTCCTGGACGATCATCGGCGTACCGGCGACGGACGCGGCGGCGGTGTTGCCCGCCTGGTCGTACGCGGTCATCGACCAGGTCGTCGCCGCACCGGACTTGGCGGTGTGCGACGCGCTCGTGGTGGTCGGCCCGTACGTCTTGGCGACCGGGGCCGTCAGCCGGACTTCCTTGAGCGCCGCGCTGTCGGCCGCCTTCCAGCTCAGGGTCAGCGGAACGGCGGTGGTGTTGACCAGGCCGGCGCGCAGGGCGAGCGCGGGCTTCGTGGTGAAGGTCGGGGCGGTGGTCTCCGCGACGACCGTCGCCGCGGCGCTGGTGGCGGTCTTGCCGGACTGATGGACGGCGCGGACGGAGACCTTGTGGGTGCCGACCGCGAGCGTGACCTTGCCCGAGGTCGTGGCACCGGAGACGGTCGCGGCCACCTTGCCGTCCACCAGCAGCTCGTTCTTGGTGATCAGCTCCGAGGGCGTGGTCGTCGACCAGTTCACGGTGACGGCGGCCTTGGTGTAGTACGTCGAACCCACGAGGCCCGCGCCGGTGACGGACGTGACGGCCGGCGCCGCGGCGGGCCCGGCCGCCCAGGACCGGATGGTGGCGAGCTTGCCGTAGAAGGCGTCGCCGGGGCACTGCGTGTTGTAGCCGTCGCGGTGTCCGTGGATGGCCGGGAAGGACATCTGCGCGCCCTTGGCCCAGGTCTTGCCGAAGTAGTTGCGCCCGCTGTCACCGGCGGTGAGCGTGGCGGTGCCGGCCGGGTTCACCCCGTACTGGCCGAGCTTCCAGGCGGCGATCCGGGCGACCGAGACCATGGCGGCCGACGACGGCGCGGTGTCGGTGTACGTACCGAGGACGGAGATACCGGTCGTCTCGGTGTTGAAGCCGTAGGCGTGCGCGCCCAGCACGGGCCGGTCGACGCCGCCCTTGCGGCCCTCGTAGACCGTTCCGCACTTGTCGACCAGGAAGTTGTAGCCGATGTCCTTCCAGCCCAGTTCCTTCACGTGGTACGCGTACACGCCGCGCACCACGGCCGGGGCCTGGGCGCAGGTGTAGGTGTTGCTCTCGGCGGTGTGGTGCACCACGACCGCCTTGATCCGGCCGTCCGGCAGATAGCCGGGCTCCTCGGGGCTGATCGACTCGTCGGCTCCCCAGCCGGCCCGTGAGGTGATCGGCGGGCGCGGCGCGGTCGACGGCGGCGCGGTGGGGATACTGGCCGTCGGGGTCGGCGCGGGGGACGACGCCGGAGGCGTCGAGGGCTGTGTGGTGCCCGGCGGCTCCGAGGAGGGCGGCGGGGTCGAGGGGGCGTCGCTCGGGCTCTCGCTCGGCGCGGGCGGGACGGAGGGGTCCGTGCCGTCCGTGGGAGCGGTGCTCGGGCCGTCGCTCGGAACGGGGGCGTCCGAGGGCTCGCCCGGCGCCGGGGTGACGGGATCGTCGGCGGTGTCCGCGGCGAAGCCCGCGGGCGCCATCGCCAGGTCCTTGCCGCCGTCACTGCCGCTGTTCGTGCCGCCGTCACTGCCGCTGTCCGTGCCGCCGTCACTGCCGCTGTTCGTGTCGATCATGGCCAGGCTGAGGCCGGCCGGCAGCTGTGCCGAGGTGTTCCCGCCGCTGGTGACACGTACCTCGACACCGTCGGAGGGCCCCACCCACGCGGGCTCGGTCCCGCCGCGCTCGGCCGCGCTCTCGCCCTGGCCGCTGTCGCCGTCGAGCACCAGCCAGCGGGACCATGTGCCGGACCCCACAGCGCGGGTACGTGCCTCGACCTTGCCGGACACGCGTGCCCTCGGGTCGTTCCAGGTGACACCCAGCATGCTGAACCGATCGGTGTCCCGGCGCGGGAGGGCGGCGCCACGGCCGTCGTCCTGGAGCCGCAGATCGGCCGCCCGGACGTCCGTAGGCACCGGTCCCGAGCGCTTGCCGTCCCCGGACGTGTCCGAGGACCCGGGAAACCCGAGGTCTCCGGACATGCCCTGGAAGACGAGTACCCCCGAGACACCGACAGCTGTGATGCCGGCCGTGATCCAGATCCGACGCGACGTCACGCCGTACCTCCCCCTGTTGACGTGGCGCAGAAGAATGCGCGAGCGCGCCATCTCACCACATGACAGCGCGCGAAAAAAGTGCGGTCTTCACGTCGTTTCCGTACAACCATTTCGCCGTGGGCGCGCGGCGGACGCCGTGTGTCCGGCCGACCGCCCCCAGCAGTCACCCCGTTCGCGCCCGGGAAGCGACCAGCGGGGACGGTTGAATGGGGTGGGGGACGCGGTTGAAGCGGCGTGCCCGGCGGTGCGATCCTTTCGGGCGTGCCGCCGACGCTCCGGGAACGGACGTGGTGGAGCGGGGCGCTCACCACGGGGAGGGGGCGCGGGTGAATCCGTATCGTGTGCTGGCGGCGGTGGCCGCCGACTGGGGCCGGCTCGGCCCCTACCTGCGATCGGGTACGGCCGGTACGGAAGGTGCGGCCGGTACGGAAGACGCGGCCGGTACGGAAGACGCGGCTGTGACCGCGAACGGGCTCTCGTCCGCGCTGCGTTCCCTGCGGTCCATGGAGCGCCATGCCCCCGGCCGAACGGCGGCGGCCGGCGAGACCGCGCGCTTCGTCCTCGCCCTGCTGCCTCCCGCCGAGGCCGAACGGCTCGTCGCCGCCCACCCGGACCGCCTCGCCGGAACGCTGGAGGACGGGACGTCGGAAAAGGCGCCGGCGGAGGAGGTGTACGCCGGTTTCACCGTCGCCGACCTCGCCTTCCTGCTGCTGGACGACAACCCCATGGTCGGTCCGCTGCTCGGCCCCGTACGGGAGCGCCTTCTGTCGTATCCCATGCTGGACGACTGGGCCGCCGAGGCGCACGCGCGCACCCACGGGCTGATCCGGCTGCGCGGTGAGTCGGGCGCGCGGGGCATGGACCGTATCCGTATCCGTATCCCGTCCTTCCAGTTCGGCGACGCGGTCACCCCCTGGCCGGTCGTCGTGGCGGTGAACGGGCTGCTGGACGCCGGGCGCGATCCTTGGGGCGCGGCGGACTGGTGGCTGTCGGCGAACGGCTACCTCGGCGTCGCCCCCGCGGAACTGCTCGGCCGCGGCCAGGACAGCCAACTCGTCGGTACCGCACGCTACTTGGTGGAGGGGGAGTAATTCCGTGCCGAACAGCCGTCCGCCCACCACGCTCCCGGGCACGCCCACGAAGGTGCCGCTGCCCGCCGGTACGCCGCTCTTCCGGGTCCACGCGTCCAAGCGTCCGGGCACCGCGTTCAACCCCGTACCGTCCGACTGCCTCTACGACGGGGGCCGGTTCGACGCGACGCGCTGCGACGACTACCCGTTCCTCTACGCCGGGCGTACCGCGCCCGCCGCGGTCTGCGAGTCGCTGCTCCGGTCGGTCCCCTTCACCCCGGGCGGCGGGATCCGGCTGCTGCCGCGCGCCTCCGTACGCGGCAAGCGGCTCTCCTTCCTGCGGCTGACCGCCGATGTGGACGTCGTCTCGCTGGTGTCCGGGGCGGATCTCGCCTCCGTCGCGCAGGACGCCTGGCTGGTCCAGTCCGAGCCCGGCGAGTACGCGTACACCCGGCACTGGGGGCACTGGATCAGGGGCAGGACCGCCCCCTGGGCCCAGGGGTTCGTCTGGCCGTCGAAGCGCGAGCCCGCCGCGCACGCGGTGATCCTCTTCCAGGACCGATGCCAGGACCGGGGCCTTACGGAGATCGTCGAGGAGACGGACGAGCCGCCCGTCGACTTCGCGACGCCCGAGGGCGAACGCTGGCTCAACTCCGTACTCGCGCCGTATCTCGCGCAGATCGCACCGTAGGAGCACCGTCGTGTCCGAGAACGAGCTGCCGGACGTCTCTCGATTGTCCGACGAAGAACTGCGCGCTTCCCGCGATGAGTTGCTGGCGATGCTGGCGCGGACACCGGACGACGACCCCGAACGCCCGTACATGTGGGCCTGGGCCGGGGAGTGGACCTTCCAGCTGCATCTGCGGCAGGGCCGGGACGACGACCTGAGCCGCGCCGCCGAGGCGCTGTCGCGCGCGTTCTCGGCACGGGGCGAGGACGGCGAGGAGATCTGGTACGCGTGGCGGGTGCTGTACGGCCAGGTGCTGCTGTACCAGTACGGCCAGGAGCCGGCCCCCGCCCTCCTCCACCGGGCGGAGGAGCAGCTGACCGCCGGCCTCGCGGGGCTGCCCGACAGCTCACCGTTCGCCGCCGGGAACGCGCCACTGGCCCGCTTACTCGTGGCCCGGACGTCCGCCGCCCGGTACAACGGCGCCCCGGAGGGCGACCCCGGCCGTGCGGACCTCCTCGCCGCGGCCGTACGCCGGCAGCGGGACGCGCTGGCCGACCACGCCGCCGGTTCCGAGGAAGCCACCGAGCTGTACACGTGTCTGGGCGAGCTCACCCTCGAACAGGGCGACTTCGGGGCCTCGGTGGAGTGCTTCCGGACCGCCCTCGCCGGGGCGGCACCCGGCTCCGACATCCCGCTGCTCCGGTACGGGCTCGCGACCGGCCTGCTGTCGAGCGGCCGGGCCGCCGCCGACCGTGAGCAACTGCGCGAGGCCCGGGACGAGTTCGTCCGCGCGCTCGCCGAAGCACGAGAGCGGCGACAGCTACGGCAAGAGGGACAGCAACAGGGGCAGGGACAAGGGCAGGGACAGGAACAGGAACAGGAACAGGAACAGGAACAGGAACAGGAACAGGGACAGGGACAGGGACAGGGACAAGGCGCGACCGACGCGGAAGAGCCCTGGTGGGCCTGGCAGGCGCGGGCCAGGATCATCTTCATCCGCGCCGCCCTGCTCTTCACCTGGCAAGAGCGGGAGCAACTGGCTCCGGCCGTCGCCGAACTGCACACCCTGCTCGCCGAACCGGGTGCCGAGGACGACCTCTCGCCGGTCTTCGCGGACGCGTTCGGCCGGCTGCTCTACGAGCACGCCGCCGAGCAGGACGACGACTCCGCTCGCGAGCGGGCCATCGCCCTGCTCAGGCGGGGCGTACGGGACTGGCTGCCCGCGCGGGACGGCGACCCTGTGCCCAGGGCGATGCTCCTCGCCTCCATACAGCTGGCGCGCTATCTGGTCGACGAGAACCCGGCCCGGCTGGCGGACATCGAGGACTGCACGCGGCGCGTACTCGCGGTCGAGGAAGCCGACGCGGACCCGGAGCTGCGGCGTCACGCGAAGATGCTGCTCGCCTTGGCGCGGTTCCACTTGGCGTCGACCCCGTTCGGGCGGGTGGACGACCCCAACGGGGTGCTCGAAGAGGGCCAGAAGGCGGTCCAGGAGTACACGGAGGACTTCTTCCAGGGCCGAAGCTTCCTCGACTTCGACGACTTCGACGCGGAAACGTACGGCTCCATGTTCCATGACGTGGCGGGCACCGATCGGCTCACCCTCACGTTCGATCACCTCTATGAGAAGTGGCGCTCCCTGGATCCGGCGAGCGAGGAGTACGGGATCGCCGCCGGCCATCTCCTCAACATGGCGCCGATGCTCGACCCGCACGGCGACCACATCACCGAGGAGCGGAAGACCGCCCTCTTCGAGGCCGCCAGAGCGAGCGGACCGGAGAACGCCACCTGGCAGAGCAGGGTGCACGGGGTCGCCGGATACGTCAGGCTCCAGGACGAGATGGCCGGCGCGGGCACGGGACTGGACGAGGTCATCGCCGAGTTCGACCGGGCCCGGACCACGTTGGGTGGCGAGCCCGGCATGTCCGGTACGACCCGGGCGGCGACCGACGCGACCCAAGCGACCGGCGCGTCTCACGAGAACGGCGCGTCCGCGGCCGGTCGAGCGGGCGCCGCGAACGTACCGGAGTCGGGCGACACCGAGCGCGATCACCTCGACGGCGTCAGCCTCCTGCGGTTGTTCGCCACGAACCAGCGCGGCCAAATGCGCGGCGCCGTGGACGACCTGGACGCCGCGGAGGACGCCTGGCAGCAACTGAAGGACAGCCCCACCTTCACCCCGCACATGCGCCGGCTCCTGGACGGCCAGCAGGCGGGTCTCCAGGCGTACCGGGCCGCTCTCAGCGGCGATCTGGCCGGCGTCGACCGGGGCCGCGCCAAGCTGGCGGCGCTCTACGCGGAACTGAACCCCGAGGATCCCTCGCGCATCGAGGTGTGGACGATGCTGGTGAACGTCCACTCGCAACGCGACCACCTCGCGGACAGGCTCGGCGTACCGCCGCTCCCGCCGCCGTCCGGCCAGCCCAGTACGGCCGAGCTGCGGCGGCTGGCGGCCAGGCTGCCGCGTGATCACCGCGCCTGGGTACTCGGCGACAACGGCATCGCGCGCAACGTGCGCGCGGGCGCGCTGGGCGACGCGCGGGGCGTACGGGAGTCCCTCACGCTGGTGGAAGAAGCGCTCACGTTCGTCGACGAGGGCAGCGACAGCTGGCTGCGGTACGCGAGCATCGTCGGCATCTCCCTCTGCGCGCTCGCCGCCGGTGGGCACGACCGCCGTGATCTCGACACCGGCATCGACTGGCTGGAGCGCGCCGCGCGCCAGGCCGGCGGACCCGAGCACCGGCTGTACGGGGCGATGGGGCTCAACCTCGGCCGCGCGTACCGGCTGCGCGCCGCCCCCGGCAGGGACGAAGGGCGCACCGGCCGCCGCACCGGGCTCAAGGCGCTGCGCGGGTGGACCTGGGCCGCGCTGTTGCAGTCCGGCACCTCGCATGCCGCCGAGGTCGCCGCGAACGCCACGGAGGCGGCCCTCGAAGTGGCCTCGTGGTGTCTGGAGGACAACGTCCCCGACGAGGCGGTCCAGGCGCTGGACTCCTGTCGCGGGCTGGTCCTGCACACGGCGATCACGTCGAGATCCGTCCCCGAGCGGCTGGCCGCCGCCGGACGCCGGGACCTGGCCGACGAGTGGCGGGCGGCGGGCGGCATGGACATGCAGCCGGGCGCGGGTACCGGCCCGATGGGGGACGCGGCGCAGGCCGTCCCCAGCGAGCTGCGCCGGCGCGTCCTGGCCGTACTCACCGGTCCCGACGAGACGGGCCGGCCCCGGGACCTGCTGCTCGAACCGCCGTCGCCCGCCCGGATCGGCGACGCGCTCGGCGCCGTAGGCGCCGACTATCTGGTCTATCTCGTCCCCGGCTACGAGGCCCGCCCCGGCGCGGCCGTCGTCGTCACCGCGGCCGGGCGGGTGGGCTCGCTCCCGCTGCCCCTGCTCCGCGAGGACGCGGCGCCCCTGCGCGCCTACGATCCGGCGCCCCTGGCCGCCCGTGACATGGGCCCGGTGCCGGACGGCGGCGGCCCGTACGACGGGGACGCGCACGGGACGGCCGGACAGACCCCGCGCAAACCGCTCGACCGGCTGTGCGGTTGGGCGTGGTACGCCGCGATGAAGCCGCTCCTGGAAGGGCTGGGGGTGGGCGAGGCGCCCGGCGAACCCCCGCCCGCCTTCGTCCTCGTCCCGATGGGCGCGCTGGGGATGGTCCCCTGGCACGCCGCCTGGGAATCCCTCGGGGCGGGAGCCCGGCGTTATGCCGTCGAGGCGGCCGGGATCTCGTACGCGGCCTCCGCGCGGCTGTTCTGCGAGGTCGCGGAGCGGCCCGCGGTCCCGCACACGGGCGCTGCCCTGGTCGTCGGCAACCCGACCGGTGACCTGCGGTACGCGGGCGAGGAGGCCGACGCGGTACGTCACGCCTTCTACCCGGCCGGGCGCTTCCTCGGGCGCGGCCCGGCCAAACCCGACGGCCCGGCCACCCCCGACGGCATGGCAACCCCCGGCGAGGTCACCGCCTGGCTGCGCGACCCCGCGAACACCGGCGGCGTACTCCATCTGGCCTGCCACGGAACGGTCGCGGCGAACCGGCGGCACAGCGCGTATCTCTCCCTGTACGGCGGCGAGCTGGCCGCCGAGGAACTGACCGAGGCCGCCGCGGGCGCCGGGCGCGGCGAGCTGGAACTCGTCGTGCTGGCGGCCTGCCGCAGCCATGTCTCGGGGCGTGGCCACAACGAGGCGTACAGCCTGGCCACGGCCTTCCTCGTGGCCGGGGCCCGGTCGGTCGTGGGCTCGCTCTGGCCGGTGCCGGACGACGCGACCTCACTGCTCATGTTCATGACCCACCACTATCTGCGCGACGAGAACCTGTCCCCCGGTCCCGCCCTGCGCCGCGCCCAGTTGTGGATGCTCGACCCCGCGCGCGTACTCCCGCCCGCCATGCCGAAAACGCTGGCGCTGCGCGCCGGGGCCCTCACCCCGGACGACCTCACCGCGTGGGCCGGCTTCACGCACCTCGGGCGCTGAACCCCGGCACCGGACAGAAGACATCACTGGACATCACTCGGGCACCACCGTGCGCAGGGGGATCGTGAGGGTGTGCCACTGGCCGGGCGCACCGTCGCCGCCAGAACCCGGACCCGGACCCGCGTCGCGGCCCGCGTGCGGAGGACGGGTGAAGCGCAGGACGTGATCCTCCTCGATGCCTCGGGCGGCGGGCGGAGCGTCCGCGCTCCACGGCGCGAGGTGGAACGGAACGGTGCTGAACTCGCCCTCGGCCACGATGAGTTTGAGCCAGTCGCGGACGGACGCGCCGGGCTCTGCCGTGCGCGACTCGGGCAGCGAGAGCCGCACACGAGCGTTGCCGAGGGCGTAGCCGGTGCGCCCCGGGCCGATGAAGTCGCCGGGAAAGAGCACCGAGTGGCTGGCGTAGCTGTCGGTGAGATCGAGCAGCACGCACCAGAGCGTGCGGTCGTGGGAGCGGTTGTGGATCCGTACGGAGAGCAGCGGCTCGCGCCCCTCCGCGTACGCGCAGCGGATCTCGCCGTGGCCGTCCGGCAGAATCCGCTCGCCGTTCCAGACGGACACCTCGACGTCCACCAGCGAGGCGAGGGACGACGCCGGGTTGGCGAGATCCCGCAGCTGGTGCCAGCGGGTGAGATGGACCAGGCAGTCCGGCACCCGGTGGACGGGGAGCGGAGCGGTCAGCTCGGTCCCGTCCCGGCGCAGGACACGGGCCTGTCCACCGTCCCGGACGACGACCTTGAAGACCTGGCCGTGGCCGATTCCGGAACCCGCGCCACCGTCCGCGAGGCGCAGCAGCGGGGCCGCGTCGATGGCGTCGAGGAGCGTGCGGTCGCCGCCGTCCACCACGACCGAGGCCGGTGGCAGGGCCAGCGCGGACACCGCGACGGGATAGATCCGTACCGGATCCGGGGTCCAGCCCACCGGGGTGACCAGCGCGCGCAGGGGCTCGACGGCCCGTACGCGTACGACGCCTCCCTCGCGATCCGCTTCGACGACGCTGAACTCCGTACCACCGTTGTCCCGCGTACCCGGCGTCCCCGGCGTCCCCGGCGTACCCCGCGTACCTTCCGGACCGCTCGGCAGCCCATGCGTGCTACCGCAGTCGACCTGCCAGCCGTCCGGGCCGTGCAGCAGCAGATGCGGGCCGAGCGGGCGGTCCGCCGCGCCCCCGAGGACCGCCCGGTCGGCGATGCCCCCGGGCTCCGCCGGGTACAGCACGGGGTTCTGGTGCTCGGTCGCGGACCGCACCCGCGAGCCGGCCGCGGCCAGCGCCTGCCGGTAGGTCGTGCCGGGCCCCATGTCGCGCAGGGCGCCGAGCAGGGCGCGGGTGAACAGCCCCTGCCGCCCCGTGCCGTGCCCGTCCTCGTACGACGCCTGGTTGAGGCGGCACGCCGCCAGCAGCACATGCCGCGCCGCTCCGGCGGGAACCGGGACGTCGCGTGCCTGAGGGCCACCCGCCCGGGAGCCACCCGCCCGGGAGCCACCCGCCCGGGGACCACTCGCCCGGGAGCCACTCGCCCGGGGGCCCGGGTCCCCGTACGCCGGCCATGACGGGTCGTGCGGCAGCGAGCGCCTGACGAGGTCGTCGCTCAGCCGGGTGGCGCCACCGGAGAAGCAGGAGTCGAGGACGGCGACGGTGTGCGCGCCGTCCGAGGCGACCCCGTCCAGGAGCGCGCCGAGATCCTTGTCGATCAGGATGCCGTCGGCGCAGACCAGGGCCTGGCAGTAGCCGGTCGGCTCGACATACAGATGGGCGCGCTCGGTGGCGGCGAACTGAGTGCCGTGGCCCGCGTACCAGAACAGCGCGGTGTCGCCGGGGCCCGCCTGACCCAGATGCGTACGGAGGGCTTCGGTGACGGCGGCCACCGTCGCCTCGCCGTCGGTCAGTTGGAGGATCCGGGGCGGCGGGCCGCCGAGCCGCCCCTCCAGCCAGCCCCGCGCGGCCCGGATGTCATTGACGCAGCCGCTCAGCGAACCCGGCGCCCCGGACGATCCCGGCGGGGCGGCCGACGACAAGGCCGCGTAGTCGTTGATCCCCACCAGAAGTACGAACACGTTCCCCATGGGAGAAGTCTGTCAGGGAGCGCACGGGCGTGGCGGGCGCGCGCCGGTCGTGAACTGGGCGCTTGCCGGGCGTACTTCGGTTATCCGCTGTCGTTGGCGCACAGCGCTTAGCAGTATGGAGGTGCCGTCGCTATTGTTCTGAGCCCGCGCGGTTCAGGCCGTGCCGGACGGACGCATGACACACGGGGGATCTTGGGGGATCCATGGGATTCATGGAAGGACCGCGCCGGGTGGTACGCCCCGCCGCGGGACCGGCCGCCGCACCGGGCAGGAGCGCCGTACCCGCGCCGCCGACGGGCCGCCCGGCCGTCTCGCCCGACCGCTACCGGGACCGTACGCGCGAACTGATGGACTCCGTGGGGCGGTTGGACGCCGGGCTGAACGAGGCGGCGGTGCGGGAGCTGTCCGGCTGGATCCGCGAGCAGTACGCCATGACGTACGGCGACGTCCCGGTGGGCTTCGTGGCCGTGTGCCGGCTCGGGCCGCCCTTCGTGGACCACCGGCTCAGCCTCTTCCACACGATCATCGACCACTTCGCCCCGGGCGATCCGATGCCGGAACCCTTCGCGGCGGCCCGGATGCTGGTGCGGTCCGGGGCCTATGAGTACGTCGAGGTCTATGCCGGCGGGACGGTACTGCCGGTCCTGGACGACGGCTCGGTCGTACGCCCGTAGAACCCGCCAACCCCGCCAACCCCACTCGCCACCCCCGCCACCCCCACCAGCCTCGAATCCCAGAACTCCAGAGCCACAGACAACGACGGAGGATCCATGTCCGAGGTGGACTACCACCTGCGGCGGCAGGTCGATCGCGTGAACAGCCTCGTGGTGCGGCTGGGCGAGCAGGTGGGAGCGGTCTCCGGCCAGGTGTCGGCCGTCGGCCAGGCCCAGCAGGAGACCCGCACCGAACTCCAGCGACTGCGGGCCGACTTCATGACGTTCGTGCGGCAGGCCGAGCTGACGGCCAACGTCCAGCGTGCCGAGACCCGGGTCGGGGTGATCCAGGACAAGGTGGACCACGAGTTCGGCCATCACAAGGTGGTCAGGCGCTCGGCGGTCGGCATGCTCCAGGCCTTCGACACCGGTCTGGTCTCCGACGAGACCGTACGGAACGTGAGCGAGCAGCTCATGATCCAGACGCCGCGCTACTGGCTGGCCCCCGCGCTGATCGCGATGTCCAGCTGGGCGGCGGACGACCGGTCGCTGTGCGAGCGCGCCGTGGAGGAGGCGTTCCGCCGCTCCCCCGACCGGACCTCGCTGTTCTTCGCGCTCGTGCTGCGCCGCCAGGGCCGTCACGCCGGCGCGGTGCGCTGGCTGCGCCACTACCTCAACGTCCAGGACCCGGCCGCGCTCGGCCGGGAGTTCGCGGTGATCCTCGAATCGATCTCGCAGGGCGCGTTCGGCGCGGCGGGGCGCGAGCTGCTGCGCGACACCCTCGCCACCTGGCGCGAGACCCTGCTCGCCGACGAGACGACCGAGACCGCCCAGGTCACCCGCTGGCGGGCGGAGATCGACTCGCTGCGCGCGCCGTCCGCCGGGGCCGACTTCCCCCGGCTGGCCGCGGTGTCCCCGGAGTGGGCGCGGCTGGACGCCGTGCTCTCCTCGGCCCGTGCCCAGCAGACCGTACTCGACAAGTACACGGCGATGATGGCGCGCGAGTCCGGGCCCACGGACCGTATCGAGGACGCGGTCGACGACATCCTGGACCGGCTGGTCGGGGAGTACGACAACGAGGAGCTGCCGCTCCGCCGCGATCTGGCCTTCAACCACGCCGTCATCGACAACGGCGGCGATCTGGACGCCGCGAAGCAGGCCGTCGACACCGACTCGGCGTCGCTGGAGGAAACCCTCGACTACCTCACCGTCCAGACCACCTCGGCCCTCAACCCGGCGGCCATCGGCGCATCCCCGGCCACTCAGCGGCTCTCGGTGGCCGCCTGCCACAGCTGGTTCAAGCGGGCGCACGCCTCCTTCAGCCGGGACTACCGGGCGGCCATCCCGGCGGACGTGGGGGCGTACTTCGCCACGGCGCACGGCGTGGGGGCTCAGACCTTCGCGCTGCCGCCGTGGTCGGGTTCGTTCACGACCCCGCTGGCGGCCCTGGAGGCGTCCTTGGCCGCGCACTGGGACGGGCACGCCCGGCCGTTCATCGACTCGCTAGCCTTCCCCTGGCGGCAGAAGGCCCTGCTGCCGGGTGGGATCGTGCTCGCCGTCCTGGTGCTGTTCAGCCCGTTCCATATCGGCTTCGCGCTGGTGGCGGCGCTGATCGTCGGTGGGGTGTGGGCGCTGGTCCTGAACAACCGCGCCGACGCGGCCCGCACGCTCCAGGAGACGGCGAGGCAGTCCCTGGAACGGGCCAAACAGGAATCCGTCGAGACCCTGCGCGCGGCCCGCGCCGAACTGACGGACTGGCAGAGCCGGTTCCAGCAGGCGGACGCCGTGGAAGCCGCCACCCGCGCCATGATCGCCTCGCTGGCGACCGCCGCGCACGCCTCGTCACCGTACGAGGGCCGTACCGTCACCGAGCCGGCGGAGGAGCAGTCATCGTGATCCCCGAGCAGCAACCCCGCCGCGTCGTCCCACCCCCCGCGCCGTCCGGGACCCCCCAGGCCGCGCCGTCCGGGACCCCCCGGGTGGCTGCCCAGGCCGCCTCACCCTGGGCGGCCACCCCCACGCGCCCCAAGGAGCGCGCCACCTCCCGGCTGCGCAAGGTGGTGGAGGGGCTGCCCGACTGGGAGCCGCTGCCGCCGGGTGAGATGACCGTACGACGCCCGAAGCAGGACCTGTGACCGGGAGTCTCTGGGCCCATGGGGGTACGTACGAGACCTGGGCGGCGTTCCTGACCGACTGGGCGGCCGGCGGCCGGTCCGACGGCGTGGGGCTGCCGGCCCTGCGCCAGGAGGACTTCGCCACCGACACCTGGGAGCGGCTGCGGCTGCGGCTCACCGACGCGCTCTCCGCGCGCCTCCAGCGCTGCGCCGACGCGCTCGGCGCGGCGCTCGGCGAGGCGGCGGACGAGTTCTCGGTCGGGCGCGCCCTGGCGCAGGCCCGGTCGGGACTGCGTCCCGTACGGGCCCTGGCGACCCACCCCGGGCTGCCCGAGGACCTGCGGCCACGGCTGCTGAAGATGGTGGACGACGCGACCCGCTCCCTCCAGCAGGACCTCGAACGGGCCGTCGAGACGATGGTGTCGGAGGGCGGCGACCCGCGCCGCGTCGAGGCCCGGCGGCGGACGCTGCGCGACAACCCGCTCACGGCGGTGACCTCCGCGCCACCGCCCGTACCCACGGGGGAGCCCGCCGCGACCGGCGGCTGGTCGTACGACCCGACGGCGACGGGCAGGCGCCGGGTGACCCCGCCATAACTCCACCGCCTTCCCGTCCTTCGCGAATGCCTGCGAATGCCCCACTTCCCCTTCCCTCAGCAGAAGGCCCCGCATGCCGAACTACCGTGAGTGCCACGACGACCTGGACAACTACCTCACCGCACGCGTGCCGGTCATCGGCCTGCGCACCATCGAACAGCCGCGCGCGCTGCGCCTCGTGAAGGAGGTCGCCGCGCAGCCCCGCCGGTCGGGGCAGCCGTTCTGGATCTATACGCGCGCCACCGGGCTGCGGGATCTGCGGTCCAACGCGACGGTCCAGGACGACCGTTCGCTGACGGGTGCGATGGAGTTCGCCGCGGCCCAGTTCAGCGGGCGGCCGTACGCGACCCTGGTGCTGGTGGATCCGGACGATCTGGACACCGACACCCCGTTCACCCGGCATGTCGCCGAACTCGCCAGGCTCGCCGACGCCAATTCGGGCAGCCTGGTCCTGATCACCGACAAGCCGATCTGGAGCGGCCTCCAGCGGCTCGGGATGAGCCTTCAGCTCGAACTCCCCGACCCCGACGAGATGTACGCGACGATCCACAGCTTTCTCGCCGACCATCACGAAGTCGTGCCGATCGCCTGGACCGAGGAGGACGCGCGCCGGGCCGCGGAGTTCCTTCAGGGCGTCACCGAGGGCGAGGCCGTCAATCTGATGGCCACGCTGGTCGCCAAGGGCTCCGTGGAGAAGGACGACGTCCTGGCCCTCGCCCGCTCCAAGGACCGGATCTTCAGCGATCTGGCCGGACTCGAACGTATCCACCTCAAGAGCGAGGAGGACTACGGAATCGGCGGACTGACCAATCTCCGCGACTGGCTGCGGCGCAAGCACCAGCTGATGCACTCAGATCTGCGGGGCACGGGCCTGCGGCCGCCCCGCGGCGCCCTCCTGGTCGGCGTGCCCGGCTGCGGGAAGTCGCTCTCCGCCAAGGCCATCGCGTCCCAGTGGCGGCTGCCCCTCTACCGGCTGGACATGGCCAGCATCCACGGCAAGTACCTCGGTGAGTCGGAGAGCCGGATGCGCGAGGCCCTGGAGACCGCGGATCGCGTGGCGCCGTGCATCCTGTGGATCGACGAGATCGAGAAGGGCCTCGCCGGCAGCCATGACATGTCGGGCGTGCCGCAGCGGGTCATCGGTCAGTTCCTCTTCTGGCTCCAGGAGTCCGACTCGCGCGCGTTCGTCGTCGCCACCGCCAACGACGTCCGCAGTCTGCCTCCCGAACTGCTGCGCAAGGGCCGCTTCGACGAACTCTTCTTCGTGGACCTGCCGGACGCGCAGGACCGCAGGGAGATCATCCAGCTCTACTACCGCCGTTACGTCAAGGCCGAGCCCGCCCCGGACCGGCTGGACCTGCTGGTCGACCTCTCCGACGGTTTCGCGGGCTCCGACATCGAGGCCGCGCTCCATGACGTCGGCGCCGAACTCCACCTCCAGGGCGACGACCCGAAGGGGCTCGACCCCTCGTTCGTCGAGGACACCTTCGCCAACGCCTCCCCCATGATCCGCACCAACCCCGAACAGATCGAGGAGATCCGCTCCTGGGGCCGCGACCGCGCCGTCCCGGCGGGCCGCTCCCTCACCACCTCGACTCCGGGCACGGCGGGCCCCTCGCGCCGGGTCGTCTTCATGGGCGACTGACAAGGGACGAGGGGCGAGTGACGAGGGACGAGTGAAGAGGGGCGAGGGACGAGTGAAGAGGGGCGAGTGACGAGGGGCGACTGACACGTCGCGTCGTACGAATCCGCGCCAGGGCCTCTGTGCCGGTTGCCCTGTGTGCCGCTGCCGCGCGCCAAAAACTGGGCAGGCGTGCGAGAACCGTTGACAAACACATGACATGATTGCAGCCTGTGACTCGCAAAAACATCGATAACTAGCTCAATTTCTTTGCGCTCACCGTGCAACTTCGTTTGCGACCGTACGTGCTCCTCGCGTGCGACTTCACGGCAGGGACCCGCCCCCGCCTGCCGCCACCGCACCGCACTGTTCCGGACCGCACCGCTCGCTCTCAGGGCGGCAGCTGTCCGGGATCCCGGCCCGGCGCACCGGCACCGCGCGCCTCGCCCCCCACGCACCCGCGTGGCGCGTGACGCGGGTCCCGCGCGCCGTACGGCCGGCCCAGTCCAGCGGGCTGTCCGTTCTCTCGTTCCGAACAGGCTCTCTCGTTCCGACAGAACAGAGGACACCATGAAACGGAAACAGCCCCGCCGACGGCTGATCATCGGCGCGGTCATCGCCGCCCTGATCACCGTCGGGCTCCTGCCCGTCTCAGCCGCCGGCTCAGGCTCCGGCGCCGCCTACGCGGCCGAACGGCCCAGCGGTGGCGGCGGCGACAGAGTCGCCGCCGCCAATCTGGCCCAGGGCAAGCCGATCGAGGCCTCGTCGACGGTCTTCACGTTCGTCGCGCGCAACGCCAACGACGGCAATACCGGCACCTACTGGGAGGCCGCGGGACACCCGTCGACGCTGACGGTGAAGCTCGGCGCCAACGCCGACATCACCTCGGTCGTCGTCAAGCTCAACCCCGATCCGATATGGGGGACCCGTACCCAGAACCTCCAGGTGCTCGGCCGCGACCAGGCGGCGACCGCGTTCACGTCGCTCGTGGCCCGCGCGAACTACACGTTCAACCCGGCGTCGAACGAGAACACGGTCACGATCCCGGTCACCGGACGCGCCGCCGATCTACAACTGCAGTTCTTCAGCAACACCGGCGCGCCCGGTGGACAGGTCGCCGAACTCCAGGTGATCGGCACCCCGGCCCCCAATCCGGACCTGACCGTCAGCGCCCTGTCGTGGACCCCCGCCTCCCCCGTGGAGAGCGACACGACCAAGGTGAACGCGACGGTACGGAACACGGGAACGGCCGCCGCGGGCGCGACCACGGTGAACGTCAGCCTGGGCGGCGTGGTCGCGGGCAGCGCGCCGGTGCCCGCGCTCGGCGCGGGGGCCTCGGCCACCGTCCCGGTCGACATCGGTAAGCGCCCGGCGGGCACGTACCGCGTCACGGCGTTGGTGGACCCGACCGACACGATCATCGAGCAGGACAACGACAACAACAGCCTCACCGCGCCCTCGGACCTGGTCGTCGGGCAGAGCCCCGGCCCCGACCTTCAGGTGCTCGGCGTCGAATCCACCCCCGCGAACCCGGCCGTCGGAGCGGCGGTCAGCTTCACCGTCGCGGTGAAGAACCGCGGGACCACCAGCTCCGGCGTCACCACGGTCACCCGGGTGGCGGTGGGCGGCACCACGCTCAACACCAACACCCCGGCGATCGCGGCGGGCGCGACGGCCAATGTGAGCGTCAACGGCACCTGGACCGCCACCAACGGCGGAGCCACCATCGTCGCCACCGCCGACGCCACCAATGTCGTCACCGAGACCAACGAGACCAACAACGCGTTCTCGCGGTCGATCGTCGTCGGACGCGGGGCGGCCGTCCCGTACGTCGAGTACGAGGCCGAGGCCGCCCGCTACCAGGGCACCCTGCTGGAGACCGACCCGCTGCGCACCTTCGGGCACACCAACTTCGCCTCCGAGTCCTCGGGCCGCAAGTCGGTACGGCTCAACTCCACCGGTCAGTTCGTCGAGTTCACCTCGACCAACCCCTCGAACTCGATCGTCGTACGCAACTCCATCCCCGACGCCCCGAACGGCGGCGGCACCGAAGCCACCATCAGCCTCTACGTCAACGACACCTTTGTCCGGAAGCTGACTCTCTCGTCGAAGCACAGCTGGCTGTACGGCAACACCGACGGCCCCGAGGCCCTGACCAACACGCCCCAGGCCGACGCCCGTCGCCTCTTCGACGAGTCGCACGCACTGCTGCCGTCGACCTACCCGGTCGGCACCAAGTTCCGGTTGCAGCGCGACGCCGCCGACTCGGCCTCGTTCTACATCATCGACCTGATCGACCTGGAGCAGGTGGCGCCCCCGGCGAGCAAGCCGGCCGAGTGCACCTCCATCACGGAGTACGGCGCGGTGCCCGACGACGGGATCGACGACACGGCCGCCATCCAGCGGGCGGTGACGGCCGACCAGGAGGGCGCCATCGCGTGCGTATGGATCCCGGCGGGGCAGTGGCGCCAGGAGAAGAAGATCCTCACCGATGACCCGCTCGACCGCGGTCAGTACAACCAGGTGGGCATCAGCGATGTCACGATCCGCGGCGCGGGAATGTGGCACTCCCAGCTCTACACCCTGACCGAGCCGCACCAGGCGGTCGGCAGCATCAACCACCCGCACGAGGGCAACTTCGGCTTCGACATCGACGACAACACCCAGATCTCCGACATCGCCATCTTCGGCTCGGGCACCATCCGCGGCGGACCGGGCGGCGCCGAGGGCGGAGTCGGCCTGAACGGCCGCTTCGGCAAGGACACCAAGATCTCCAACGTCTGGATCGAGCACGCCAACGTGGGCGTCTGGGTCGGCCGTGACTACGACAACATCCCGGACCTCTGGGGCCCGGCCGACGGCCTCCAGTTCACCGGTATGCGCATCCGCAACACCTACGCCGACGGCATCAACTTCACCAACGGCACCAGCAACTCCCGCGTCTTCAACTCCTCGTTCCGCACCACCGGCGACGACTCCCTGGCGGTCTGGGCCAACCGCTATGTGAAGAACCCGTCGACGGACATCGCGCACGACAACCAGTTCATCAACAACACGATCCAACTGCCCTGGCGGGCGAACGGCGTCGCGGTCTACGGCGGCTACGGCAACAAGATCGAGAACAACCTGATCTACGACACGGCCAACTACCCCGGCATCATGCTGGCCACGGACCACGACCCGCTGCCCTTCTCCGGCCAGACCCTGATCGCCAACAACGCCCTTCACCGCACCGGCGGCGCCTTCTGGAACGAGGACCAGGAGTTCGGCGCCATCACCCTCTTCGCCCAGAGCAGAGACATCCCCGGGGTCACGATCCGCGACACCGACATCCTGGACTCGACCTACGACGGCATCCAGTTCAAGACGGGCGGCGGCGCCATGTCGAACGTCGCCATCAGTAACGTCAAGATCGACAAATCCAACAACGGCGCGGGCATCCTCGCCATGAGCGGCGCCCGCGGCGGCGCGAACCTGACGAACGTGACCATCACGAACTCGGCCGACGGCAATATCGTCACCCAGCCGGGCTCACAATTCGTGATCACGGGCGGCACCACCTCGGCCAAGGCGCAGAAACGCACCCTGGCCAACCGCTGGTAACGAATGACCCCCGTGGTGGTCGGCCCCATCCCCACCGGCCGACCACCACACAGCGGCCTGTCCCCGCTGCCCGGCCACGGGATCCCCAGGCGAAGATCGACCGGACAGGGCCTAGGCGGCCGGGTGGTCCGTGGAGCGGCTGACCTCGGCCCACTTCCGGGCCTCGGCAAGCCGCTCCTCACCGGAGGCCAGGGCGATGCCCAGGGCGTCGCCGCCGAGCAACAGCCGGCGCGGGGGCTCCTGCGCGTCCACCGCGCCGATGATCGCCTCGGCCATACGGGCGGGGTCGCCGGGCTCTTTGCCGTTGTAGGCCGCGAACCGCTCCAGCGAGGCACCGACCGTCTGCTCGTAGTCGGCGGAGACCGGCCCGGCCGCCATCGCCGCGCCGGCGGCCCAGCCCGTACGAATGCCGCCCGGCTCCACGACGGTCACCTTGATGCCGAGCGGGGCCACCTCGTTCGCAAGGACCTCGGAGAAGCCCGCGACCCCGAACTTCGCCGTCTGATAGGCGCTGAGTCCGGGCGTGCCTCCGACGCGCCCGCCGATGGACGAGATCTGCACGATGTGCCCGGACCGCTGCCCGCGCAGGACCGGCAGAGCCGCCCGGGTCACATTGACGACGCCGTAGAGGTTCGCCTCGATCTGCGCCCGGAACTCGTCCTCCGGGAAGTCCTCGACCGAACCGGTCGCGGCATAACCGGCGTTGTTCACCACCACGTCGAGGGAACCGAAACGCCCGACCGCGGCGGCGACCACGTCACGGGCCTCGGACGGCGAGGTGACATCCAGGGCCACCGCCTCCAGCCGCTCGGGGTGCTCCGCCTTCAGGGCGGCCAGGGACTCCGGCCTGCGCGAGGTCACCACGACCTGGTCCCCCGCGTCCAGGGCCGCGCGGGCCAATGCCTTTCCCAGCCCCTGGGAACCACCGGTGATCAACCAAGTCCGTGCCATGGCGTACTCCTCCTGTCTCGTCCCGCGTTCGCGATCCGACACGGGGCCATGACGCCACTGTAGCGATTCTTCGAGCAAACGCAACACTCATGTTGCAGTAACGAGCTGGGGTGCTGCCGCTGCGACGACTATGCTTGCCCAATTGCCACTATCCGAAAGGACCGGCACTCCATGAGGGCTGATGCCGCACGCAACCTGGCCGCGGTCCTGCGCACGGGGGCCCGCCTCCTCGCCGAGGATCCGGGCACCTCGCTGTCGGCCATCGCCGGCGCGGCGGGGGTGGACCGCAGCACCGTCCACCGGCGCTTCGCCACCCGCGAGGCCCTGCTCAGCGCCGTTTTCCAGGCCAAGCTCGACTCGGCCGAGCGGGTGCTCGACGACGCCAGGCTCACCGAGGCCCCGGTGGCCGTCGCGCTGCACCGCTACGTGGAGGGGATCGTCCCCGTCAGCCGCGAATGGCCGGTCGACACGCGCCGCATGATGCGGGCGGACCCCGCCGCCCAGCCCCGGCGCACGGAGCAGAGCAAGCGGCTGGACGACTTCCTCCGGCGGGCGGCCGACGAGGGCTATCTGCGACCGGAGGTGCCCCTGGACTGGGCGAGAATCGTTTTCGACGAACTGGTGGACAGCGTCGCCCACCGGCTCCCCGAGATCGAACCCCCTCAGGCGGCCGACCTCGTGGTGGACACCTTCCTGCGCGGCCTGGGCGGTTCCTGACGGACAGGGCCTAGCGGCACCTGCTGTCTGAACGGGTGACGCTCACCGTCGGTCCGTGTCGCCGGACCGGCGCGCCGACCCCTGCGTGGACGATGCAGGAATGCCAACTTCCGCACAGGCCGCCGGGATTCTGCTGCGGGCCGCGGCTTCGGCCGGTGACCCGTCCCAGCTGCTGCCCGCCCGGGAACAGATGGCCTTCACTCTCGGCTTCCACATCATCCTGGTGCCGTTCGGAGTGGCGCTCACCGCCCTGATGCTCATCGCCAACTACCGGGGTCTGCGGCACGGCGACGACCAGGCGCTGCTGCTCGCCCAGCGCTGGTCGAAGGTCGCCGCCGTGCTGCTCGCCGTGGGAGCGGTCACCGGTACGGTGCTGAGCTTCGAACTCGGCATCCTGTGGCCGGGTCTGATGGGCAGATATGGCGCCGCGTTCGGTTTCCCGTTCGCGATCGAAGGCATCTTCTTCTTCCTGGAAGCGATCTTCGTCTCGATCTATATCTACGGCTGGAAGCGGCTTCCTCCCTGGGTGCACTTCTGGACGGGCGTACCCGTGGTGCTGGCGAGCATGGGCGGCACCGCCGCCGTCGTGGCGGCGAACAGCTGGATGAACCAGCCGGGCGGTATCACCATGCGCGACGGCCGTGTCGTGGAGGTCCGTCCGGCCGAGGTCTTCTTCAACGGTGCCTTCTGGTTCGAGAGCGTGCACATGCTGCTTGCCGCCTATATCGTCGCCGGTTTCTCGGTGGCCGCGGTCTACGCGGTCGGCATGCTCAAGGGCCGCCGCGACCACTACCACCGGCTCGGCTTCCTCATCGGATTCGTCGTGGCCGGCGTCGTCCTGCCCGTACAGATGTATGTCGGCGATGTCGTCGCACGCCAGGTGTTCCACAGCGAGCCGGCGAAGTTCGCCGCGATCGAACTGCTGCCCAGAACCGGCAGTCATGTCCCCGAGACGCTGGGCGGAGTGCTCGTGGACGGCGAGGTGCGCTACGGCCTCAGGCTTCCGGACGTGGCCTCGCTGCTCGCCGGGTTCAGACCGTCGACGGAGATCCGCGGACTCGACGCGATCGACCCCGCCGTACGGCCCGACGACAGAACGGTCAGCGTTGTCCACCTCGCGTTCGACGTCATGGTGGGAACGGCCTCCCTGCTGCTCCTCCTGGTCATCTGGTTCGCCTGGCTGTTGTGGCGCCGTCAGCGGGTGCCCACCAACCGGTGGTTCCTGCGCTGCGCCGCCCTCAGCGGAGTCGTCGCCGTGGTGTGCCTGGAGAGCGGCTGGGTGACCACCGAAGTGGGGCGGCAGCCGTGGACCGTGGTCGGTCTGCTGCTCACCAAGGACGCCGTGACGACCCAGGGCAATCTGTGGCCGTTCTTCGCCGCCGCCCTCGCCATCTACCTCGCGGTGGGCACCGGCGCGGTACTGATCCTGCGGTCCCTGACCAGACGATGGAGAGCCGGCGAGGACGAGGGGGAGGACGAGGGGCTGGATGTCCCCTACGGTCCCAACCGGCCGCTGACCGACGCGCACCCGGGGAAGGCAGGCGGCCATGAGTGACGCCATCGCGGTCCTGCTGTTCATCGGTGTCATCGCCTACGCGCTCTTCGGCGGAGCGGACTTCGGCGCCGGATTCTGGGACCTGACCGCCGGCGGGGCGGCACGCGGCAGCAAGCCCCGCCAACTGATCGACACCTCGATCGGCCCCGTCTGGGAGGCCAACCACACCTGGCTGATCTACTGCCTCGTCATGCTGTGGAGCGCTTTCCCCACCGCGTTCGCGGCCATCACCACCACGCTCTACATCCCCCTGGGCCTGGCCGTGCTGGGAATCGTGCTGCGGGGCGCGGGCTTCGCCTTCCGCAAGTCGTCGATGCGCACTCCCGAACAGCGGATCTACGGGGCGACGTTCGCGCTGTCCTCGGTGCTCACCCCCTACTGCTTCGGCAGCGTTGCCGGTGGCATCGCGTCGGGCCGGGTACCCACCGGCGGCAACGGCGATCCGCTCGGAAGCTGGAACAACCCCACATCCGTACTCGGCGGGGTGCTGGCCGTGTCGGTGTGCGCCTACCTCGCCGCGGTGTATCTGACCGTTGCCGCGCGACAGAACGGGAGCCCGCGGCTCGAAGCCTGGTGCCGCCGACGCGCCCTGCTCGCGGGGATCGTCACCGGGTTGATCAGCCTGGCCGGCGTCTTCCTTCTCCGGGCCGACTCCCCTCGGCTGTTCCACCAGTTGAGCCACCTCGGCCTGCCGCTGCTCATCGTCTCGGCGCTGAGCGGACTGCTCAGTCTTTTCCTCCTCGGACGCAAGAACACCTTCGCCCTGCGCATGCTGGCCGCACTGGCCGTGGCGACGGTCGTATGCGGCTGGGGCGTGGCCCAGTACCCGTACCTGCTGGGCACGCATCTCAGCATCGCCGAGGCGGCGGCGCCGACGGCCACACTCTGGGTGCTCGCCTCCGTGGCGGGCGCCGCGGGGGTGCTCATCGCCCCGTCCCTGGCCGCCCTTTACATCCTCCAGAACCGGGGGAAGCTGGAGTCGCGGCAGTGACCGCGGCCGCCACGCCGTCGTCCCCTTGACCACCGCGCGGCGGGCCATGATAAAGCCCGCGATCCTGACAGGCGACCGGTGGGAACCCTCTCGCCATAAAAAGTGGCGAAAAGCGCGGGCGAGGTCCCGGCGCTAACCTTGAGATGACGGAGAGGCCGATGTCGGCCCGCGCGGAAATGCCGTTCCAGGCCATGCGGAGTCGACGCACTCAATGGGCCGGGGAAAGAGCCGGCAGGCCTCGGCGAATCGGCCTGCCCCCGGCCGGCGAGCTCGGTGGGGAGGTTCCCGGGCAAGCCCTCAAGAAAAGAAACCAGAACAGGAGCCAACCATGGCACCGAAATCTGCCGGCACAATTACGCGTCCGGATGTCGCCGTCACCGACGGTTTCACGCTGGCTGTCGACGCGCTGCAGGCCAATGGAGTCGACACGATGTACGGGGTGGTCGGCATTCCTGTCACCGACCTTGCCCGCATAGCGCAGGCCAAGGGGATTCGCTACATAGGGTTCCGGCAGGAGCAGGACGCCGGCCACGCCGCGGCCGCGGCCGGTTTCCTCACCGGCCGGCCGGGCATCTGCCTGACGGTGTCCGCACCGGGCTTCCTCAACGGGCTGGTGGCGCTGGCCAACGCCACCACCAACTGCTTCCCGATGATCCAGATCAGCGGGTCCAGCGAGCGCAGTGTGATCGACCTTCAGCAGGGCGACTACGAAGAACTCGACCAACTCAACGCGGCCAAGCCGTTCGCGAAGGCCGCGTTCCGGGTGGACCGGCCGCAGGACATCGGTCTCGGCGTCGCCCGCGCCATTCGCGCCGCGGTGTCCGGCCGGCCCGGCGGGGTGTATCTCGACCTGCCGGCCGCGGTGCTCAGTGACACCATCCCGGCCGACGAGGGCCGGGCGTCGCTGTTCCGGGCGGTCGACCCGGCGCCCGCGCAGATTCCCGCGCCCGAATCCATCACCCGGGCCCTGGATCTGCTCGCGCACGCCGAGCGTCCGCTGATCGTCCTCGGCAAGGGGGCCGCCTACGCCCAGGCCGACCAGGACATTCGCTCGTTCGTCGAGGCGACCGGCGCCCCGTTCCTGCCGATGTCGATGGCCAAGGGGCTGCTGCCCGACGACCATCCGCAGTCGGCGGCGGCCGCCCGGTCCCTGGTACTCGGACAGGCCGACGTGGTGATGCTGATCGGCGCCCGGCTGAACTGGCTGCTCGCGCACGGGCAGCCGCCGCGCTGGTCCGCGACGGCGAAGTTCATCCAGGTCGACGCCGCGCCGGTGGAGATCGACAGCAACCGGCCGATCGCGGCTCCGGTGGTCGGGGACATCGCCTCGGCGATGGCCGCGTTCACCCGAGCCGCGCAGCCCGGTCAGTTCGCCGTGCCGACCGCCTGGTGGGACGCGATCAAGGACCGGACGGCGCAGAACGTGGCGAAGATGCGGGCCAGGCTCGACGCCGACGCGACACCGATGAACTTCTCGACCGCGCTGCGCGCGATCCGCGACGTACTGGACAAGCACCGCGACGCCTACCTGATCAACGAGGGCGCCAACACACTCGACTTCGGCCGCGACATCGTGCCGATGTACGAGCCGCGGCACCGGCTCGACTCCGGCACCTGGGGCGTCATGGGTGTCGGTATGGGCTACGCCATCGCCGCCGCCGTCGAATCCGGCAAGCCGGTGGTGGCCGTGGAGGGCGACAGCGCGTTCGGGTTCAGCGGCATGGAGCTTGAGACGATCTGCCGCTACCGACTGCCGATCGTCACGATCGTGTTCAACAACGGCGGTGTCTACAAGGGCGACGAGGTGAACACGTACTCGGCCGACCCCGCGCCCACGGTGCTGCTGCACTCCAGCCGCTACGACAAGCTCATCACGGCCGTCGGCGGCATCGGCTATCAGGCCGACACCCCGGAAGAGCTCGGCCACGCGCTGCACGCCGCGCTGCACGCCGGCAAGCCGGCCCTGATCAACGCCGTCACCGACCCGACAGCCGGCACCGAGTCCGGCCACCTCACCAGCATGAACACCACCAGCTCCCTGCAGCCGGCGCACTGACCAGGACACCAGACCGGGAGGAAACGCCATGAAGGAGAAGACCACGCACGGTGCCGCCACCCCGGACGAGCACCTGGATCCGAGCAAGCCGCACGCCCTGGAGCACATCACGGTCGTGGACTTCACCCGCGTCCTGGCCGGGCCGACATGTACCCGGATGCTCGCCGACGCCGGCGCACGGGTCATCAAGATCGAGCGGCCCGACACCGGCGACGACACCCGCCAGATGGGCCCGTTCGCCGGCGACGGCACCTCCGAGTACTACCGGTTCGCCAACCTCGGAAAAGAGAGCATCGCCCTCAATCTCAAGGACCCCGGCGATCTCGCCGTGGTCGAGTCGATGATCGCCGAGGCGGACGTGGTCGTGGAGAACTTCCGCCCCGGCGTCATGGCCAGGCTGGGCCTCGACCCGGCCAAGCTCGTCCAGGAGCACCCACGGCTGATCGTCTGCTCCATCTCCGGCTTCGGCCAGTACGGTCCGCTCCACATGCAGGCCGCCTACGACACCGTCATCCAGGCCATCTCCGGGATCATGGACGCCACCGGCGAGCCCGACGGAGGCCCCACCAGGGTCGGCACATCCATATCCGACATCCTGGGCGGCATCTTCGGCTACTGCGGTGTGGTCACCGCCCTGGCGGCCAGGGAACGCACCGGCAAGGGAACCACCGTCGATGTCGCCATGCTCGACGCCACGTTCGCCACCCTGGAGCAGGGCCTCATGGACTCGCTCGGCGTTCACAAGCGTCCGCACCGCATCGCCAACCGCCACCCGTCCATGGCGCCGTTCGACACGTTCAGCTGCTCCGACCAGCTCATCGCGATCTGCGTCGGCAATGACCATCTCTTCGGCATCCTCGCCAACACCCTCGGCAAGCCCGAGCTGGCCACCGACCCGCGCTTCGCCACCAACGTCGACAGGATGGACAACCAGGCCGACCTCAAGGCGGTCATGGAAGAAGTGCTGGGGACCGACACGGCCGCCGCCTGGCACAATCGGCTGGACGACGCGGGCATACCCGTCAGCCTGATCCTCAACGTCGATGACACCCGCAAGATGGAGCAGATCAAGGTACGCGGCATGGTCAAGGACGTCGGGGGATTCCAGGTCCCCGGCAACCCGATCAAGTTCGGCTCGTACAACTCGCTCGGCACCATGATCCCGTCGCCGGAGCTGAACAGCAGCTCTGATGCCCTGCGCACCGAGTTCGTACCGCACGCGAACCACCATTGACCGGTATGGCCGGGCTGATCGAGGACAGCATCCAGCGCACGCCGGACCGGACAGCCGTCGGAGTGGCGGACGGCAGCGTGCGCCTGTCCTACCGGCAGTTGGGCCGGCTCGCGCGGACACTCGCGCGCCGGCTCTCGGAGGCCGGGATCAGCCGCGGCGACCCGATCGCCCTCTACAGCGACAACCGCCCCGAGTTCGTCCTCGCGCTCCTGGCCGCCTGGACCACCGGGGCAGTGGTCGTCCCGATGGATCCGCAGCTGACAGGACCGGAGATACGCACGCGCCTGGCCGCCGTCAACGCCAGGGCCGTGCTCCTTCCCCACCGGCTGCGCGACAGCTACCCCGCGGAAGCCAGGACCATCCCCGCGTGGGCGATCGATCTCGACGCCGTCCACGACCAGTTGGCCCTCACCGACATCCGCCACGGCAGGAACTCCGGCAAGGCTCAAGACCCCGGAAGGGCTTCGGATCCGGGCCTCGCGCTCCTGCTGTTCACGACGGGAAGCACCGGCACGCCCAAGATCGTGCCCCTCACCCACGCCAACCTGGCCGCGTCCGTGGCGGGCGTCCGGTCGACCTGCCACCTGGCGCCCGACGACGCGACACTGCTGGTCATGCCGCTGTTTCACGGACACGGCCTCATCGCCGGCCTGCTCGCCACCCTCGCGAGCGGCGGCGCCGTTCATCTCCCGGCCACGGGACGGTTCTCCGCGCACCTGTTCTGGGACGAGATCACCGGCGTGAAAGCGACGTGGTACACCGCCGTGCCCACCATCCACCAGATCCTGCTGGCCCGTGCCGACACCGACTACCCGGCCGCCGACCCTCCCGCACTGCGGTTCATCCGCAGCAGCAGCGCGCCGCTCGCGCCCGCGGTCCTGCACAGGACCGAGGAGCGGTTCGGCGCACCGGTGATCTCCGCGTACGGCATGACCGAGACCGCGCACCAGGCCGCGTCGAATCCGCTCCCGTGTGACGGCGCCCGCGAGGACGCCTCCGTAGGCCTGCCCACCGGCCTGGAGGTCCGTATCGTCACCGGCGACGGCGAGCCGGCCGCCGTCGGTGAGACCGGCGAGATCTCCGTCCGGGGACCGGCGCTCACCGCCGGTTATCTGAACGACCCGCGGGCAACCGCCGCGTCCTTCGTCGACGGGTGGTTCCACACCGGAGACCTCGGCCACCTGGACCCCGACGGCTATCTGTTCCTCAGCGGCCGGACAAAGGAAATGATCAACCGCGGCGGCGAGAAGATCGCCCCGCACACCGTCGAGGCGGTACTGCTCTCCCACCCCGCCGTCCAGGACGCGCTGGCGTTCGCCGTACCCGATCCGAAGTACGGCGAGGAGATCAACGCCGCCGTCATCCTCCAGCCCGGCCGGCACGCCACCCAGGACGACCTGCGACAGCACTGCCTGGCTCGGCTCAGCGCCTTCGAGGTCCCCAAGAGGATCTACTTCCTGGACCGCTTCCCCCGCACCGCCAAGGGCGCCGGCGACCGCGGCGCACTCGCCGCGTCCCTTCGCGCCCCGACGCCGGGATCGCGCTGACCGCCGCCCCCAACAGCCCGGGACGGCGGTCATGTTCAAGCGTGTCACCGCGCGCGGGAACCGGGCTTGGGGCCCGAACCGTCGTCGACGATGTTCAGGACGGCCATCATGCCCATGTCCTCGTGGTTGAGGAGGTGGCAGTGTGCCACCGTCTTGCCGGGGAAATCCTTGAAGTGGACGCGGATGACGATGGTCTGGCCCCGGATGATGTTCACCGTCTCGTACCAGCGGTGACCGGGATCGGTGGGCTTTCCGTTGACGCTCATCAACTGGAAGTGGTCGGTGTGGAGATGGAAGGAGTGGTCTTCCTCGGTGTTGTTGAAGACGGTCCACTCCTCCACCGTGTTGAGGCGCGAGGTGAAGTCGATGCGGTTCGGGTCGTACATCCGGCCGTTGATGAAGTACTTGTCGCCCGACTCCGTGTACACCAGCTTCTTCCGGTCGGCGATGGTGGCCTTGGCGAGATCCGGGCTGGGCGCGAAGGCGGTGGGGATCGCGGCCGGCGTCATGGGGGCACCGCCGGTGACCACACTGGCGAGATTCACTTGAGGGAAGGTGTTGCCGGCCGGTCCGGTGTAGAACGGGAGGGTTTCCAGCTGGGTGGTGCCCTCCTTGCCTCCCTGTACCAGGACGTCGAACCGCGCGGCGGCCGAGATGATCAATGTCTTCGCGGCGTAGACCCGTTGAACGGGATAGCCGTCCTGGGCGATGACATGGAAGGTGCCGCCCGGCAGATGCAGCTTGTAGTAGATATTTGCCCCGATATTGGCGAGCCGCCATAGCTGGGTCTCACCGGGGCGGATGCTGATGACCGGATTCTGCTGGCCGTTGACGGTGCGGTTGGTCTTCGGCTGGATGGTCAGCGGATGGATCTTGATCTCGTCGCCCTGGATCTGGTTGTCCTTCAGGGCGATGACACGTTCGGTGATGTCGCGCAGGGACGGCGGCAGATACTTCCGCAGTCCGTCGATGATGATGAGGCCCGACTCCCCACCGGCCACCTGTGCGGCGGAGAACATGTCGATGTGTGAGTGGTACCAGTAGGTGCCCGGTGTGATGTCGCGCGGCAACTGGTACGAGTAGTTGTACGTCGTACCCGACTTGATGGACAGGAAGATGTTGTCCGCGGGGCTGCGCGGTGAGACATGGAGCCCGTGCACATGCAGATTGGTGTCCGTCGTCACGCCCTGCGCCTTCGACGTGACCCGGTTCACCAGAGCCAGTTCGATGCGGTCGCCGGGCTTGACGCGGAGGGTGGGCGGCATATAGCGGCCGTTGTAGGTGAGACCCCACAGCCGGCGGTCTCCCACCTGCACCTTTCGCCGTTCGACCACAACGCTGGTGCGCAGAACTCCGTTGTGGCTCACCACCTGCGGGGGATTCCGCAGCGGCGCGCCCTTCCCTGTCTGCTCGGCCTGCGACGCCCCGGGCAACGGCCCTTCGTTGGCCTGGGTCGCCCGGTCGGGCAACGAGCCGGTACAGCCGACCAGCCAGGCCGCAGCGAGCACCAGGCCGACGATGAGCCAGGTGAGCTTGGAACGCGACCGAGTCACAACTCTCTCCCTACGGGCGGCGTGTCGTGCTCCTGGGTCACGGCCCGGAGCACGGGGGGGGATGCGACGGACCGTGGTCCGCGTCGAGCGGGGGATGCCCGGTGCGGCTGATGCTCCGTACAGCCGATGCTCGATACGGCCGATGCTCTGTACGGCTGACGCTCAGTACGGCATGCGGTCGATCCGTCCAACCGGAGATTAGGGAACGAATCCCGCTTCGCCGGTGCACCACACTTCCCGCCCACACAAATCCGCCCTAACGGCGGCAGCGGACAACCGGAGACCGCCCCGCTCGGCGTCGGCCGCGCTTCACTTCAGCGCGCAGGAATTGACCACATCACCGCTCGCGGGCCGGTGGATCGTACGGTCCGCGGGCGGCGCCGTGCCCTCCTCCACCCAGGCCGTGAGGGCCGTGAACGCCGAGCGGTAGCAGGGCAGGATCGGGCGCAGCCTGTCCGGATAGGTGTCGTAGAGGCCGTCGGTGTGGGTGCCGTTCTCGACGGTGTAATAGCGGTGCAGCCGGCCGCGGCCCTGGCCGTCGATCATCCGTGTGTACACATCCGAGTCGGTGGCGATCGGCAGCAGCGAGTCCAGATCACCATGCAGCGTGATCAAGGGCTTGCCGATCCGCCCGGTCAGCGCGACCTTCGCCACGGCGCGGTGGACGGACGCGGGGCGGGAGGCGTAGTCGTAGGCGGCGTCGGAGGGACAGGCCGCGAAGATCTCCTCGGTCGTCGAACCGGCCGACGCCCCAGGGCACTTGGGGTCGTACGAGGGGTCGAACTCCGCACGGAAGATCTTCTGGGTCAGTCCCCAGTAGGCCGTCTGGTGATACGGCCACAGAAATTGGGACCCGTCCGCGAAGCCGGCCGCGAGGAGATCGTCGTCGTCCGCCGTACCGAGGCTCCGGGCGACGGTGACCGGCAGACTCGTCAGCGGATTGGGTCCGCGGGTGGTCCAGAGCGTGCCTTCCCAGTCCACACCGCCGTCGTACAGCTCCGGGTGGTTCTCCAGCTGCCAGCGGGTCAGATACCCGCCGTTGGAGATGCCCGTCATATACGTATGGCGCGGCCCGTGCCCGTAGCGCTGCTGTACGGCCTTCTTGGCGGCGCGCGTCAGCTCGGTGACCCGGCTGTTCCATTCGGCGACCGCGTCACCCGGCCGTCCGCCGTCCGCGAAGAAGTCGGTACCCGTGTTGCCCTTGTCCGTGGCCGCGTAGGCGTATCCCCGGGCCAGCACGGCGTCGGAGATCAGGACGTCCGTGGAGTACTGCTTACGGTTGCCCGGCGCGCCCGTGACGACCAGGCCGCCGTTCCACCGGTCGGGCAGCCTGATCACAAACTGGGCGTCGTGCCGCCAGCCGTGGGTGGCGTTGGAGCGCGAGTCGTCGGGGAAGTATCCGTCGATCTGGACGCCCGGCACCCCGGAGGGCTTCTTCGTCCCCGCGGCGGACAGTCCTGCCTGGTCGGTCGAATCGGTGTACGGCGTGCCGGCGAGCGCCGTCGTCGTCAGATCTCCCAGACACGCGCTCCGCTGATGATCCGCTCCCGGCACATCCAGCCGGTGCTGCCGGGCGCAGTGCGCGTCCGCCCGGTCCGGTGGCGCCGTGTCCATCGCCCCGGCGGGGCCGATGGAGGACAGCCCCATCAGAAGGGCGGCGAGAATCGGGATGCCTCGGGACAGACGCATGGGGGCGGGCCTCCGGGGATTGGCGATACGGGTGGGTGCGCCGCCATATCGTGCTGGGGCCGTTCCCGTACGACCATGGGGCCGGCCCACACCTCCCGAGATCCGGTCATGTGCGTCTCACCAGTGAGTCTCGCCGGTGCGTCTCTCTAGGTCGGCGGCTGGTTCATCACCGATGCCCCCTCACCCGTACCCCCGTGTCGGGCTAGCCCGGCACTCCATTTCATGCCACGTTTCCCTGGTGCCGATCACAGCCCCGGAATCGACCGCGAACAGCCGGCGGCGTGCGTCCGGGCCCGCGCTGAGGGGCCAACGGTGAGCACGCACCACGAAGCGTCCGATCACGGTGCACTCAACAAGGAAGAGCCGGATCTTTCGGTGAAGCGGCGTATCTTCGCCGCGCTGGCGGTCCCGAATTTCCGGAGGTATGTGAGCGGACAGGCTCTCAGCCTCATCGGCACCTGGGTCGAAACGGTCGCACAGGCACTGTTGGTGCTGCGCCTGACCGACTCCGGTACCGCACTCGGTCTGACCACCTCGGCCCGGTTTCTTCCTGTCCTCCTGCTTTCCCCGTACGCGGGCCTGATCGTCGACCGGTACGACAAGCGGCGCCTTCTGATCCTCACGCAGGTGGGCCTGGGGCTGGTCTCCACGGTCCTGGGCGTCAGTGTCCTCGCCGGAACCATCACCCTGTGGCAGGTCGTCGTCCTGGCCCTTCTCTTCGGGATCTTCAGCGCCGCGGACAACCCCGCGCGGCAGGCGTTCGTGGGAGAGGTCGTGGGACCCTCCTTGCTCCGCAACGCCGTGACCCTGAACAGCACGCTCGTCAATGTCGCCCGTGTGCTCGGGCCGACCATCGCCGCCGTCCTGGTCACTACCGTGGGCATCGGCTGGTGCTTTATCGCCAACGCCGCCAGTTTCAGCTTCGTCGTACTGTCCCTCCTGTCACTCAATACGAGACACCTGCACACCGGCGCCCATGCCCCGAGGGCGAAAGGACAGTTGCGGGCAGGCCTGCGCTATGCCAGGAACCACAACTCGATCGCCCGGCCGCTGCTGATGATGGCCGTGGTGGGGACATTCACCTTTGAATTCGAGGTGAGCCTGCCCCTGTTGGCGCACGACACCTTCCACGGCGTCGAAACCACATACAACTGGCTGATCGGATCGCTCGGCGCGGGCGCTGTCGCGGGCGGGCTGTACGCGGCCCGCGCCTCGCACACCGGAGTTCCCTTTCTCGTACGGATCGCTTGCGCTTATGCCGCGTCCGTCGTTTTCCTGGCTCTTTCTCCGACGGTGCCGGTAGCGATCGTCGCGTGCGTATGCGTCGGAGCGGCGAGCGTCATATTCCTGACGACGGGGAACGCCACTGTCCAGCTCGCCTCCTCCCCGCAGTACCGCGGGCGCGTCACCGCCTTGTGGTCCACCGCGCTCGTGGGAAGCACGCCCATCGGATCACCCGTCATCGGCGCGGTCTCGGACGCGGCCGGTCCCCGGTACTCGCTCGCCCTGGGAGCGGCCGCTTGTGTCGCGGCCGCGCTGATCGGCTGGTGGCCCCGCGGAAGACGCGCGAACGATCACTGACCGCTCCTCCGGCACCATCACGGCCCACCGTTTGCGTGCTGGAGATGAGGACGTTGTACTAAAGCCATCAAACCGCACTTTCCGGGCCGGGCTGTCCGGCGCTCGCCGATGGCTACCGGATCCGTGTGCTGGTCGGTCATGTCGTGGCGCGAGAAGAGAAGTGACCATGCGGAATCCATGTCTCACCGTCGGACAACGGTCTCTGCGTGCGGCCGGGAGCGCCGTCGGCCCGGCCGCCGGGTGGACCGACGCCGGGCTGCTCACCCTCCGCGTCGTCGTCGGAGGGCTGGTCGCCGCCCACGGCCTGCAGAAGATGACGCACTTGCTGGGCGGGGGCGGCCTGGCCGGCGGTGCCGAGGAGTTCCGGCACGACGGCTTCCGCGGCGGCCGGCTCACCGCGGTGGCGGCCGGGAGCGGTCAGACGGGAGGCGGCCTGCTGCTCGCGGCCGGGTTCCTGACACCGCTCGGGGTGGCGGCCGTCGCCGGTGTCATGACCGTCGCGGCCACGGTGAAAGGCCCGCACGGGCTGTGGGTCCAGGACGACGGTTACGAGTACCCGCTGGTCCTGATCGTGTCCGCGGCCGTCGCCGGGCTCGCCGGGCCGGGCGTCTGGTCACTCGACCGGCTGGCCGGCATCAACTGGCCCGCGCCCGCCGGCATCGTCGGCTGTGCGGCCGGAGTACTGGGGGGCCTGGCCACGCGGCGCGCGCTGCTGCGGACGAGCCCGCCGGGCGGAAAGCCGGAAGACACATACGGCCCCTGAACCGGCGTTACGCAGGCGCCGAACGCTGAAACGCGCCCGTGATCGCCGACGGGCCCGCAGTCCAAGGACTCAAGGACTCAAGGACCCAAGGAGGAACGGATGGCCGTTACGGTCGCGGATGCCATGGTCTCCACCCTCAAGGCCGCCGGTGTACGGCGCGTCTACGGCCTGCCGGGAGACTCCCTCAACGGGTTCACCGACGCCCTGCGCCGCGACGGCGGCATCGTCTGGGAACACGTGAGACACGAGGAGGCCGCCGCGTTCGCGGCCGCCGCCGAGGCAAGTGTCACCGGCGGGCTCGCGGTCGCGGCCGGCAGCTGCGGCCCCGGGAACCTGCACCTCATCAACGGCATGTTCGACGCACAGCGCAGCCGGGTGCCGGTGCTCGTCATCGCCGCCCACATCCCGCGCGTGGAGATCGGTGGGGGCTACTTCCAGGAGACACACCCGCAGGAGATGTTCCGCGAGTGCAGTGTGTACTGCGAGATGGCGAGCGTGCCCGAGCAATTGCCGAGGCTGCTGGAGATCGCCATGCGCAGCGCACTGGAGCGCGGCGGCGTCGCGGTGCTGATCGTCCCCGGCGAGGTGTTCCTCGACCGCGCCGCCTCCTCGCCGACACCACGCCCGGTGGTCAGGTCGGCCTCGGTCATTCGGCCGGACGACCAGTCGCTCGCGCGCGCGGCGCGTGTCCTCAACACCGCCGAACGAGTGACCATCCTGGCCGGGGCGGGCTGCGCGGGCGCCCACGACGAGGCGGTCGCCCTGGCCACCGCGCTGAAGGCGCCGATGGTCCACTCACTGCGCGGCAAGGACTCCCTTGAGTACGACAACCCCTACGACGTCGGCCTGACGGGACTGATCGGCTACAGCTCCGGCTACCGGGCGATGGAGCACTGCGACGCGCTGCTGATGCTCGGCACCGACTTCCCCTACCGGTCGTTCTACCCCGAGAACGTCCCCGTCGTGCAGGTCGACGTGCGCGGCGAGCAGATCGGCCGCCGTACGCCGGTGGATGTCCCCTTGGTGGGGACCGTCAAGGACACCGCACCGGCGCTGCTGCCCCTGCTGAGGCACCGGACAGACGGCGACTTCGCGGAGAGGATGACCGGGCACTACCGGCGGGTACGGGCCCGCCTGGACCGGCTGGCCGAGGCCAAGCGGGGCGACTCCCCCATGCATCCGCAGCAGGTCGCCGCCGCGATCGACCGGCTGGCGGCGCGCGACGCGGTCTTCACCGCCGATGTGGGGACTCCGACGGTGTGGGCGGCCCGTTATCTGCGTATGAACGGTGAGCGGCGGCTCATCGGCTCCTTCACCCACGGCTCGATGGCCAACGCGCTGCCGCACGCGATCGGCGTCCAGGCCAGTCAGCCCGGCCGCCAGGTGGTCGCGCTGGCAGGTGACGGGGGCCTGGCCATGCTGCTCGGCGAGCTGATCACGCTGCGCCAGCTGAACCTCCCGGTGAAGATCGTCGTCTTCAACAACTCGGCGCTGTCCTTCGTCGAGCTGGAGATGACGGCCGCGGGCATCGTCACCTACGGCACGGAGCTCAACAACCCCGACTTCAGCGCCCAGGCCCGCGCCGCCGGCCTGTTCGGGGCGCGCGTCGAACACACCGACGAGCTGGAGGACGTTCTGCGGGAGGCCTTCACGCACGACGGTCCGGCGCTGATCGACGCTCGCACGGAACGGTACGAGCTGTCGTTGCCGCCGAAGATCACCCTTGAACAGCTCAAGGGCTTCACCCTGTTCGCCACCCGGACCATCCTCTCCGGCCGGGGAGACGAGATCTTGGAACTCACCAAGTCCAACCTGCGCCAACTCGGCGTTGACTAAGGCGTGTTGCGCGGATCCTTACGCGGCCCCTCAGCCTCGGGTCCGGGCCAGCAGCTCCGCGAGGTGGTCGCACCAGACCTCGGCGACGTGGAGCGTTTGGTGCCCGCGCGTCTTCGGGCCGGCCGGGAGCGTCATGGCCCGTCCGTGGGGAACCGAGGCGATGGCTCTTTCGAGTCCGCCGAGTTCGACGGGGTTGAGTTCGTCGTCCGCGAAGTTGACGGCCAGCAGCGGGGCCCGTATCGACGGGAGGCCGGGGGCCGGGTCGTAATCCCTGGACGCGTCGAACTCCCAGATGACGTCGTTGGCGTCCTCGTTGTCCAGCGCCTGCGACTCGGTTTCCTCGATCTGTGTGTCGCAGGCTTCGATGGACCGCGGACCGGACGCCATGTGCCCCGCGCTGCCGACCATGAGCTGGAACAGCGCCATCGCGTGGCCCACTCCGGCCGGCTGCTTGTTGTAGCGGCCGTCGGCGTATCCGGGATCGGACTTGATCAGATGGATGAGCATCCTCCGCCACAGCAGATTCCGCCCGGTGATCCGCTCGGGGAGACTGGCGATCGCCATCAGAGCCTGCTGGTCCGGGTACCGCCCGCCCCATATCCACGTCTGCATCCCGCCCATCGACGTACCGAGCAGCAGCCGTAGTCGCTCGATGCCCAGCCCCTCCACCAGCAGCCGATGTTGCCCCTCGACCATGTCGCCGTAGCCGTAGTGCGGGAAGTCGGGTCCGAGCCCTTCGCTGGGCCGGCTCGACGCGCCGTGACCGATGGCGTCCGGCATGATCACGAAGTACTCGTTCACATCGAGGGGCCGGCCACTCCCGAACAGATGGTCCGCGATCGACGGTCGCAGGAACTGCCGGCCGGAGCCGGTGGTGCCGTGCAACAGCATCACGGCGTTGTCGGCGCCCGCGTTCAGGGAACCGAGTGTGTGGTACGCCAGGGTCACATCGAGGTGGTTTCCGTCATCGAACCGAAAGTCGCTGACGGTGTGGAAACCTGACACGGCTTGGGATTCCCAGTCGGTGGTCATGAGCGACCCCTAGAAGAACGAGAGGGTCTCGATGCCGACCCCCGCTTGCACGGTACGCAGGACCTCACCGCGTTCGAGGTTGCACACGGCGAGCGAACCCTCGTTGTGATTCGCGATGAGCACCGTCTCCCCGTCCTCGTGGAAGGCCATGTTCATGGGGCCCTGGCCGAGGTGGAGAAGGGATTGTGACGTGAGGTCCTCGGAGAGGACCGTAGCCAGCGGTTCCTCGAAGTTCGTGACCACCAGGTGCCTGCCGTCGGGGCTGTAGCGCGCGATCTGGGCCGCCTTCTCGTGCCCGTCGAGTGTGATCGTCGAGCGGATCTCGTCCGAGTCGGTGTCCACCACGAAGAACCGGGGCTGCTGCGCGTCGACGAGAATGACCGTCTCTCCGTCGGGGGGCATGCCGATTCCCGCCGTGCCGTTCGGCGTGGGAATCTTCTTGACCACCTGCTTCGTGGCGAGATCGACCACCGAAGCGAATGTGTCTTCCTCGTTCTCGGTATAGAGCTTGCTGTTGTCCGGCAGCACCTCGACGCGGTGCGCCTTGTTGGAGCCCACCTCGATCACGTCCTCGATCGTGCCGCTCTCGGGGGACATTTCGAGCACCACGCCGCTGTTCTCGCATACGCAGTACAACTGGCCGTCCTTGCCCCAGCGCAGGCCGTGCGGAGCGAGATGCGGAAACGTGCTGAGGTCTCCGACATGTCTCCGTTCCTCCAGGTCGAACTGGGCGATCAAGTGGCCCGGATGGGGATTGTCACCGTGAATTCCGGCGCCGTAGATGGGGACATACGCGAAGCGGTGATCGGGCGAGACGAGCAGTTCGTGCACCCTCGGCGCGAAACCTTCGAGGGTCGTCTCGACCTCGTATGTCTCCGGATCGAGGAACAGGATGTGATTCCCGACCTTGTCGACCGCCACAAGACCATTGCTGCCTGTCAAGAAGTTGGCGTCTGCCATGACAAACCCTCCTGCTGTCCGAGCCCGTCGATATGGGGCGCTCAGTCCGGCGCCCCGTCGTCGGTGTCGACTTCGATACCGAACTGCCTCCCGGCCGCCCTCAGCCGGTTCAGATCTCCGGCCGGGTCGGTGTCCGGCCCGGGAGACGGACGGCACGCGGAGCGGTAGTAATCCTCGATCCCGCCGGGCACCGTCAGGTCGAACAGCCTTACGGGCTGATCGGTGCGGTTCCGCACCCGGTGGCGTACGCCCCAGGGCACGAGCACGACTGTTCCGGGGGAGGCCACGTATTCCTCTCCGTCGATCAACGCGTCGGCGGTTCCTTCCAGGACGTAGAAGGCTTCCTCGTAGCGGGCATGCCGATGGGCGGGCATCTCGCCGCCCGGCTCAAGCGTGATCTCGGTGACCGTGTAGGCGGACGCGGTCGCGAGACCCGCCGCCTTGATGGTGTACGTCACTCCGGCGGCGTACCGGCGGTCGCCCTCATCAGGGAGGACCAGGGTGGGACCGCGTCCTTCCCCCATCGGAAGGGGCCTTTCGTGCCCGTCCGCGGTGTTTTCCAGGTAGGTGACACCGTAGCGCGGGGTACGGGCGTTGATTTCCTGGACCGGCATCGTCCCGCGTTTTCCCGGAGGCTCATCGCCCGGCGCACCCAATTCCAGGAAGAAACCCTCGTTACCGCCCGGGGTGGTGAAGGTGATGAGTTCCGCGCTGTCCTCCCCGACATTGCGCCACTCATGTGCGATGCCGCGGGGCGCCGCGAAGAACGTGCCGTCGCCCACCGTGGTGTGGATTCCCCCCGCTTTCAGCTCGATTTTCCCCCGGAGCAGATAGAAGCCCTCTTCCTCACGCGAATGGACATGCCTGGGCGGGCCGGTTCCGGCCGGTGGATAATCGATCCAGAACGCGTACTCACTTCCCGTGTCCTCGCTGACAGCGGCGAAGGTGATCCGGTCGTCGCCCATCCACCAGATGGAGACACCCTCGCCCGGCTTCACCAGCTTGCCGCGCCTGAGCAGAGGCGCGTCCTGCTCGATCGGCCTGTTCAGACTCTGAGGGGTCCCGGCTTTGTTGTGAGGTGTCGCTGCCCCGTGAGGTGTCCTGGCCTTTTTCTGCGGTGTCCTGGCCTTGGCCATTGCTCAACCTTCCCGCCCGAAGTCAGCGCGTCGGCCACTATGCGTAGCCGGTTATTCCGTGACCTGAGTGATGGGCCGGGTCTCGGACCTCGTAGTCGCACACCTCTCCAATTTTCATCCGCCATCAGCCGTTGTCAAAAGATGCGGATGTCAAAAGACGCGGAATCCACGACGCGGCGACCGGCCTTCGGTGTCCACTGTGACAAAGTGACTCGGCGCGACCCCCGCACGGCGCCGGCCCCGTGGCACCATGCGCCCCATGAAGGCTGCGTACATAGAGAGGTTCGGGCCGGCCGACGCCATTCGGTACGGTCAACTCCCCCTGCCCTTAGGGGGTCCGACGGATGTGCTGGTCGACGTCATCGCCACGACGGTCAATCCGGTGGACACGTTCATCCGCTCCGGCGCCTGGCGGACCCCGGTGACCTTCCCGTTCGTCATAGGCCGTGACGTGGTCGGCACCGTCTCCGCCACCGGCGCGGGCGTGGCCGGCTTCGCCGTGGGGGACACCGTGTGGTGCAACAGCCTCGGCCACGGCGGCCGGCAGGGCGCCGCGGCGGAGCGGGTGGTGGTGCCCGCAGACCGGCTCTACCACCTGCCGGACCGGGCCTCCCCGACGCGGGCGGCGGCCGTGCTGCACCCGGCGGCCACGGCGTATCTCGCGCTGTACACCCGTGGCGCGCTGCGTACCGGGGAGAACGTCCTCGTCGTCGGGGCCGCCGGGAACGTGGGCAGTGCGCTGGTCGTGCTCGCCGCCGAGGCAGGCGCGCGGGTGATGGCCATGGCACGCTCCGACGACGAGGAGCACTGCCGCGGCCTCGGGGCCGAGGGGTTCGCCGACTATCGCGAGCCCGGACTCGCGGGCCGCTGCCGGGAGTTCGCTCCCCACGGGTTCGACCTGGTGGTCGACGCGGCCGGCTGGAACGATCTGGACACCTCGGTCGATCTCCTCGCCTTCCGCGGCCGTGTCGTGGTGCTCGCCGGCCTGGGATCACGTCCCGTTCTCCCGGTGGGGCCGCTGTACCTCAAGGACGGGTCCGTCACCGGTTTCGTCATCTCGCGCGCCACGACCGCCGAACTCGCTGATGCCGCACGCGCCCTGAACCGGCTTCTCGCGCGGGGGCGGCTGCGGTCCCGGGCGGTCGAGAAGGCACCGCTGAGTGCCGCGGCCGAGATCCACGCCCGTCTGGAGCGGGGCGGCCTGCATGGCAGGCGCGTCGTCCTGTGCCCGGACCCAGGCGCCTGATACGACCGTCACGTCGTCCGCGACGGTGGCGACTTGACGGACCCAAGCAGCTCCCGTTGACCGGGTTCCACGCCACCGACGACGCTTCCGGCCATGACCGACACCGAAGTTGAGAACACACCGCCGGAGAACATCCCGCTCGACACCCCTCTCTTCCAGGTCAGTGCCGAGACACACATCACCGCATCGCCGAACGACGTGTACGACACGGTCAGCGACCTGACACGCAGCGGCGAGTGGAGCGTCGAGTGCACCGGCGGGCAGTGGCTCTCCGGCACTCCCGCGACCGTGGGCGCGGTCTTCCGCGGCGAGAACCACCGGCCCGAGGACGTGGTCGCCTGGGCACCCGTCGTACGCGGCGCGTGGACCACCGAGTCCGAGGTCGTCGAGGCCGAACGGGGCCGTGTCTTCCGCTGGGCGATCCGCGACCGCGCGGGACGGCGGCAGGAGAGCGTCTGGTCGTTCGAGACGCGTGCCGCGGACCACGGCTGTGTCCTGGTGCACCGGTTCTGGATGGGCAGGCCCACCGAAGGCATCCGCGGCATCACCGCCGACATGGACACGGCGGAGAAGCGGACGTTCTTCAGCGACTGGACGGCCAAGCTCACGGCGGACATGACCGCCACCGTCCAGCGGATCAAGCAGGTCGTCGAAAAGCGGTGACCAGGCGCTCCGGCCCGGGAGGCGCCGGCCGGCCACGCGTCCCGCACACGAACCACCGAACCCGACCCTGACCCTCGACCCTCCGCGGCAACGGCGGAAAGGCGGACAGATGCTGCTGCAGCGCATAGGAAACCGTGGAATACGGCTGGGGACGCTCTTCGAGCGCGCGGCGTCCCGGCATCCGGCGAACATACTGATCCTCGATCACGACCTGGACCTGGCGCCGGACCTCGGCCGCCGGACCACCGTGGCGGAGCTGGCCGAGCTGGTGGCCGAACAGGCCTCGCGGCTCTGGGAGGCGAGGGTCCGGCCCGGCGAACGCGTCGTGGTCCACAAGTCCGACAGCTTCGACATCACCCTGCTCGCCTGCGCGATCAGCCGCATCGGCGCGGTGCCCGTGCTGCTCTCGCCCCAGCTCGACGGCTCCACCGTGGTCGAACTGATGCGCCGCGCGGACCGGCCCCATCTGGTCACCGACCAGGCCAAGCTGGACGCCTCGCTGCCCGGTACGGTCTTCGACCTGGCCGAGAGCGTCCTGCTCACCTCGGGTCGCCATGACCGTGCCGTGGCACTGGCCGACTTCGCCGGCGTCCGGCGGATCGCCGCGGTGACCATGCCCGCCGACCACCCGGCCCTGATCACCCACACGTCAGGAACCACCGGCATCCCCAAGCTGGCGGTGCACACGGGGGCGACCCTCCAGGCCCGCTACCGCCCGCAGCGGCTGGTGCTCGAACCGGTCGTCCGGGGGCGGGAAGCCGTCGCGATGCACGTCTCGTTCGTCCACTCGCGGCTGTTCACCGCCCTGGCCATCTCGCTGCTGAGAGGCTTCCCGATCGTCGTGCTGTCGGACTCGGACCCGGCGCGGGCCGCCGACCTCTTCACCCGGATCCGTCCGGGCATCCTGGAGGCCCACCCCAACACCTTCATGCGCTGGGAGAGCCTGGCGGACGACCCGCGCGGGCCGCTGGCCAACGTCAAGCTGTTCAGCAGCACGTTCGACGCCATCCATCCGCGTACGGTGCACCGGCTGCTGCACGCCTCACGCCGCAGGGCCCCGCTGTTCGGGCAGCTCTACGGGCAGAGCGAGGTGGGCCCCACGGTGGTGCGCGCCTTCACCCGGCGGCGCGCCCCGGACGCGGACGGGCGCTGCGTCGGCAGGCCGTTCCCCGGCATGACCGACGTCCGCGTGGTGAGCCGCGGTGGACGGCCCCCCTCGGAGACCGACCCGGGCTATATCGAGGTGCGCAGCGACGGACGGATCAAGACCTATCTCGGCGAGCCGGAGCGCTACGCCCAGCAGCTCAGCGACGGCTGGTGGCGGATGGGCGACGTCGGTTACCGGACCAAGTGGGGGTGTCTGCACCTCCTCGACCGCGAGGTCGACCTGATCCCCGGGTTCGGCAGCACGCTCGCCGTCGAGGACACCCTGTTCGCGAAGCTGGACGACCTCACCGAGGTGATCATCGTTCCCGGCGCGGACGGCACCGCCGTACCCGTGGTGTGCACCAAGGACGACAAACCGCTCGACCGGGAGGCGTGGCACGGCGCGGTGGCCGGACTGCCCGCGATGGCGGAGCCGGTGCAGTGGCGCCTGGCGGACCTGCCGCAGACCGCCACCACGAAGATCAAGCGACTCGAACTGGCGAAGCGGCTGACCGCGGCCGGTCCGGCCGAATAGGGGGCGGCATGGCGAGGACGGTCATCGTCGGGGGCGGTATCGGCGGGCTGGCGGCGGCCCTCGCCGTCACCCGGCGCGGACACCGGGCCGTGGTGCTTGAGCGGGCCGTGACGTTCGCGGAGATCGGCGCGGGTATCCAGCTGGCGCCGAACGGGCTCCACGCCCTGGACCGCCTCGGTCTCGGCGACGCCGTGCGTGCCCGCGCGGTGCACATCGACGAGCTGAGGTTCATGGACGGCGTGAGCGGCGCGCATGTGGCGAGCCTGCCGCTCACCGGCGTCTACCGGCGCCGGTTCGGCAATCCGTACGTCGTGGTCCACCGCGGCGAGCTGTACGGGCTGCTCCTGGACGCCTGCCGCCGGTCGGCGGCGATCGAACTGCGCGCCGGCGCCCGGGCCACCGGCTACCGCCAGGACGCCTCCGGCGCGAGCGTGCTCCTGGACGGCGGGGAACAGGTCGCCGGTGACGCGGTGATCGGCGCCGACGGCATCCGCTCGGCGATCCGGCGGCAGCTCGTCGGCGACGGCGAACCGCGGGTCGCGGGCATCACCGTGTTCCGCGCGGTCATCCCGATGGAGCGCGTCCCCGAGGAGCTGCGGTGGAACGCCGTGACCTGGTGGGCCGGGCCCGGCCGGCACTTCGTGCACTACGCGATCGCCGGCGGCCGCTACCTCAATCTCGCGCCGAGCGTCGAGAACGGGGTCACCGAGTCATTCGCCGGAGTACCCGTGGACCGGGAGCGGGTGCGCGGCGCGTTCGCCGCCCTGGACACGACCGCGCGGCGCCTGCTGGCCCTCGGCGAGGACTGGAAGTCATGGTCGCTGGTCGACAGGGATCCGGTGGACCGCTGGACCGACGGACGGGTGACGCTGCTCGGCGACGCGGCACACCCGATGCTGCACTACGCCGCCCAGGGCGCGTGCCAGGCCCTGGAGGACGCGGTCGTGCTGGGCGACCTGCTCGACGAGGACGCGGACACGATCCCCGACCGGTTCGAGAAGTACAACGCCGAACGGCGAGAGCGCACCGCCCGGATCACCCACACCGCCCGGGCGAGCACCCGGCTGTGGCATCCGGCCGGAGCCGAAGCGAAAGCGAGGAACGAGATGTTGTCGGCCCTGTCCGGCACGGCCCTGCACGACCAGGTGGCATGGCTGCACGGAGCGCGCGAGTTCGGTACCGCCGGAGCCCGGCGATGAGCGGCGGGCGCCTGACGGTGTGCCTCGTGGGCGCCGGCCCGCGCGGGCTGTGCCTCCTGGAGCGGCTGTGCGCCAACGAGCGTGCGGCGCCCTCCCACACATCCGTCACCGTGCATGTCGTCGACCCGGCCGCGCCGGGCGCGGGTGCCGTCTGGCGCACCGACCAGTCCCGCCGGCTGCTCACCAACACCGTGGCGTCCCAGATCACCGTGTTCACCGACGCGGAGACACGGATCGAGGGACCGGTCGAGCCCGGCTCCAGCCTGTACGAGTGGGCGGCCGGCCTGGCCCGCTTCGGGGACCTGGGCGGCTACGACGAGGCCGTACTCGCCGAGGCCCGCGCCGTGGGACCGGACTCGTACCCCACCCGCGCCCTGTACGGACAGTATCTGCGGGACTGTTTCCACCAGGTGGTCGCACGGGCTCCGGCGCATGTCACCGTGACCGTGCACCGCTCGCGCGCCGTCGCGATGGCGGACACCCATGGCGTCCCCGGCGGGCCCCAGGGCATCCGCTTGGCGGACGGCACCCGGATCCACGATCTGGACGCCGTGGTCCTCGCCCAGGGACATCTGCCCGCCCAGCTGACACCGCATCAGGAAAGGACGGCCAGTCTGGCCCGTATCCACCACCTCACCTACATCCCGCCTGCCAATCCCGCCGATGTGGACACGGGCAGCGTCGAACCGGGCGAGCCGGTGCTGCTGCGCGGCCTGGGCCTGAACTTCTTCGACTACATGGCGCTGTTCACCGCCGGCCGGGGCGGCGTCTTCGACCGCGTCGGGGACCGGCTGGTCTACCGGCCCTCCGGCCGCGAGCCGCGGCTGTACGCCAGCTCCCGCCGGGGCGTGCCGTACCAGGCGCGCGGGGAGAACGAGAAGGGCGCGTCCGGCAGGCACACCCCGCGCCTGCTCACCCCCGAGGTGATCGCCGCGCTGCGCGGACGCTCCCGGGGCGGCGAGCGGGTGCGCTTCCGGGCCGACGTGTGGCCGCTGATCGCCGCTGAGGTCGAAGGCGTCTACTACGGCACGCTGCTGGCCTCCCGGAAGGCCGGCCCGGAGGCGTTCGTCCGCCGCTATCTCTCCGCGTCGCCGTCTCGGCGGACGGCGCTCCTGGACGACCACGGCATCGCCCCCGACGACCGCTGGGACTGGCAACGCCTCTCCCAGCCCTGTCACGGGCGGACCTTCACCGACCGGAAGGACTTCCGCGACTGGCTGCTCACGTACCTGGCGCGGGACGTACGCCAGGCGCGGGCGGGAAACGTCAGCGGCCCGCACAAGGCGGCCCTGGACGTCCTGCGCGACCTGCGCAACGAGATCCGCCTCGTGGTCGACCACGGCGGCCTCGAAGGCGGCTCGCACCTCGACGAACTGGAGGGCTGGTACACCCCGCTGAACGCCTTCCTCTCCATCGGGCCCCCGGTCTCCAGGACCGAGGAGATGATCGCGCTGATCGAGGCGGGGATCCTGGAGCTCACCGGCCCCGGTACCCAGATCCGCGTCGACACCGAACGGCCCGCCTTCGTCGCCCGGTCGACCGTCGTGCCCGGCCCGCCCGTACGGTCCCGGCAGCTGATCGAGGCCCGGCTGCCCCTGCCCGACATACGGCGCACCGCCGACCCGCTGCTGCGCCAGCTGCTCCTCACCGAGCAGTGCCGCCCCTACCGCGTCGAAGGGGAGCGGGGCATCAGTCACGAGACGGGCGGTCTGGCCGTCACCGAGCGGCCGTGCCGGATCGTCGACGGGCAGGGCCGGCCCCACCCACGCCGGTTCGCCTACGGCGTTCCGACCGAGTCGGTGCACTGGGTGACCGCCGCCGGAGTCCGGCCCGGCGTGGACTCGGTGACGCTGGGCGACGCCGACGCGATCGCCCGTGCCGTGCTCGCCCTGGGCTCCGCCCGGCAGGCGCCGGCGGAGCCGGCCGTGGCCGGGAGCGGCCGGTTCACGGGGGTGATCGTATGAGTGGCGATCTCATCGACGCGGGTCTGCTCTCACCGGTGCGCGCGGGAACTCCCGTCGAGGCCGCCGTGTGCGACCGGGCCTGGCTACAGGCCATGCTGGACGCGGAGGCCGCACTCGCCCGGGCTCAGGCCCGGCTCGGTGTGGTCCCGCCACGGGCGGCCGAGGCGATCACCCGGGCGGCCCGCGCCGAACCGCTCGATCTGCGGGCGCTCGCCCTCGCGGCACGCGAGACCGCCAACCCCGTGGTGGGACTGGTGGCCGCGCTCAAGGAAGCGGTGCGGGCCGTGGATCCGGAGGCCGCCGGGTATGTGCACCGGGGCTCCACCAGCCAGGACGTCTTCGACACGGGGGCCATGCTGGTCGCGCGGCGGGCGCTGCGGCCGGTCCTGGCGGATCTGCGCACCACCGCGGAGGCGCTGGCCCACCTGGCGGCCGAGCACCGGGACACCCCGATGGCGGGCCGCACGCTGGCGCTGCACGCGGTGCCCACGACCTTCGGCCTGAAGGCGGCGGGCTGGCGGCACCTCGTACTGGACGCCGCCGAGCGGATCGGGGCGGTGGACGCGGCCCTGCCCGTATCGCTCGGCGGAGCGGCGGGCACCCTGGCCGGCTATCTCGCCGCCGCCCCCCTCAGCGGGTCGGCCGCCGCCGCGTATCCCGACCGCCTGATCACGGCCTTCGCCGAGGAGACCGGGCTCGCCCGGCCGGTGCTGCCCTGGCACGCGCTGCGCTCCCCGGTGGCCGACCTCGGCTCGGCCCTGGCGTTCACCGCCGGGGCGCTGGGCAAGGTCGCCGTCGATGTGCAGTCGCTGGTCAGGACCGAGGTGGGCGAGGTCGCAGAACCCGACGGGCCCGGCCGGGGCAGGTCCTCGGCCATGCCCCACAAGCGCAATCCGGTGCTGTCCACCCTGCTGCGCGGCGCGGCGATCCAGGTCCCGCCGATCGCCTCGATCCTGACGCAGTGTCTGGTGTCGGAGGACGAGCGGTCGGCGGGCGGCTGGCACGCGGAGTGGCAGCCGCTGCGTGAATGCCTGCGCCTGACCGGGGGCGCCGCCCACACCGCCGTACAACTCGCCGAGGGGTTACGGGTACGGCCCGAGCGGATGCGGGAGAACCTGGCGCTGACCGGCTCCCGGATCGTCGCCGAGCGGATCGTCTCCGTGCTCGCGCCCCGCCAAGGAGGCGAGGCCGCCAGGAAGCTGCTCGACGACGCCTCGCGGGAGGCCGAGGAGTCGGGGCGCACGCTGGCCCAGGTCCTGCGTGACATACCTGGACTCGGTCTTGACGAGGACGAGTTGGCGGCCCTGTGCGATCCCGCCGGCTACACCGGCGCCGCCGGCCCGCTCGTCGACCGGGCACTGCGCGCCCGCCCCTGAAGCGCGTACCGAAGCGGCAGTGGGGGGGGGGGGGAGCCCCCCCCCCCCCCCCGGGG
>NZ_JBHUBB010000021.1:0-153432 GCF_042789485.1 Streptomyces sp. NPDC056835 | reverse complement strand
AGCTTCTTACGCCCCCGGTTGACCGTCCGGTCCCGGATCTCGAAGTCCATCGCATCCCCTGAGCTGGGGTGTTGCGAGGACCACTAGAACTCAAGGTATCCGGGAGGGGCTTTTGCGCGCTGTACAGCAGCAAAGAGATCGAAGAGGCGGCGCACCCCGGTGGGCGTTCTCCGGGCGGCCGGAAGAGCGGAAGAAGGCGCGAGACTGGCCGCGGACTCCTCGTCGGGAACCTGGACGCTCGCGTCGAGGAGGGACTTGCCCCCGGCCACCGCCACCTTGTCGAACCCCGCGATGCGGCGGGCGAACGTGTCGACGAAGCCTTCGAGCTCGCCCGCGGGGATGACCCGGTTGACGTAGCCGTACGCGGCGGCCAGCTCGGCGGGGGAAGTCGTCGGCGCCCAGCATGATCTCCATCGCGCGGCCGCGGCCTACTAGCCGGGCCATCGGGTTGCCCCCGGGGACCGATCCCGTGCCCACCTCGAACTGCCCCAGGACGGCCTGCGGCCCTGCGAACCGGATGTCGGTGGCCAGGACGAACTCGCTGCCGGCGCCCCGCGCCCGCCCGTTGATCGAGGTGATCGTCACCGCGGGTACCCGGCTGAGGCGGATGAGGTTGTCCGCGTAGGGGTGCAGCCCAGTGGGGCCGGGCTCCATCGCGGCCACCCGCGCCTGGTCGGACAGCTGCTCATGCCGCGAAGATAGAACGCGTGCAACACCGGCTCCAGGGCTTGCCAGGCCCTTGACTGAAAGATTCCGTCCGATGGTGCAGGGGATCTCACGCGGCCCGGAGCGGACACGCTTCGATGTCGCTGTGGCCTTCCTGGCGGGTCGCGCCACATTGCACGCGGCCTTCCCGCTTATCGAAGCTCACCGCCCGGTGGAGGACGTACACAAGGCCGCGATGACTCGCCCCGCTTGTGCCTTGGCGGCGTAAGTGTTGCCTCAGGTGCGGGTCAGCTCCCCGTCAACGAGCCGCCACAGTCCGTCTGTGTTGGCCCCGGCCAGAGCGTCGGGCAGCAGGTCATCGGGGAAGCCCTGGTACGTCACAGGACGCAGGAACCGGTCGATAGCCGTCATGCCCACCGAGGTGAAGCGGCTGTCCGTGGTGGCCGGGAAGGGGCCGCCGTGGATCGTGGCGTAGCCGACCTCCTGCGGGTGGGAAAAGGCGTTCACCACGATGCGGTTGGTACACCGCTCCAGGATTGGCAGGAGCCGCCGGGCGTCGTCGTGGTCCGTCTGATCGATGTGCATGACCGCCGTCAGCTGTCCGCGGAAAGCACGCGCCGCCGAGCCGCCAGGAGGCTGGTCCATTCCGGACAGACGCACCAGCAGCGCGGAAGGTCCGAAGACCTCCTCAGCCAGAGAGGGATCGCTGAGGAACCGGTCGCCATCGACTTCCAGCAGCCGGGAGCGGCCGTCCCAGGTGCGCTTCGGCTCGGGGCCTTCGGCTGCGATCCTGGCGCCGGAGTCGCGCTGTCCCCGCGCTTTGCGCTCGTAGGTGTCGTGGATGCCTGGCGTGAGCATGGCTCGTCCAGCACCCGGAAGGTGCCCGCGTACGCGACGAATCCCCGACCGGCCTCGGCCAGTTCCGCGGCGCTCCCGGCGTCCAGCCGCGGCTCGGCGAACCGGGGCCGGTCGCGCCGCATGAGCTGCGCGCTCATCCACCCTGCGGGGTGTAGACGATCAGCCCCTGCGCGTCCTCACCGAGCGGGTACTCCCGGTCTCCCGATTCGTCCACGGCCACGTACGCCACCAACCGCCACGCGCCGAGCAGCCTTTCTCCGAGGTTGTTCACCGTCGTCACCGCCGGTCCTTCATGGCCGGTCACGAGGCCACTGCGTGGGGCTGCGCGCCCACGGCCTTGACAAACTCGTTCGTGGTGAGGATGGCGTGGGCGTACTGCGGCGCGTTCACCTCGAACGTCGCCTTCATCTCGTCCCAGCTGAAGGAGCCGATGGCGTCCCTGATCAAAGTGACGTGGAAGCCGAGCTCCTGTCCGAAGCGCGCCGTGGTGTCCACGCAGGTGTTCGACTTCATCCCGATGATCACGACCTTCTGGATGTGGTGCTGCTTGAGCATCATGTCCAGATCGGTGTTGGCGAAGCCGCTGGAGGACCAGTGCTGGTGCATGATCAGCTCGTCCTCGCGGGGCTGGAAGTCCGGGTGCCACTGCGCGCCCCAGCTTCCCTTTGCGAAGGTCTGTCCCTTGACGACACGCTGCTGGGTCGGGGACAGCTGGTCCCAGCTGAGGTAGTCGCCCGGTTCCGTCTGGTGGTGCGGCACGATGAAGACGCGAAAGCCCTGGTCGCGGGCCACGGCGAGCATCGTGCGCATGTGGTCGAGTAGGTCTATGCCTTCTGCCACATCCTTGGCCTGCGGCCAGAGCTTCCCGCCCTCCGACAGAAAGTCGTTGTAGGGGTCGATGATCAGGAGAGCTGTCCGGTCGGGTGGGTAGGTCGTCGTGTCGGCAGTCACCATTCCTCAGTCCCATCACATTTGCGAACAAACGAGGGAACCGCTGACGGTTGGCGCGCGCCGTGAGGTCCCCGGGGGGCGCCGGCAGAGCGGAGCGCGCCTCTGCGGCCGGTTCCCCGTCCTTCTACGCGGGCGCGAGAGCCGCGTTCTCGATACTCTTGGCGAAGTGGGGGGTTTCCAGCCTGTTGTGCGCTGTCGAGGCGACCTTGTGGGCCTCGGACGCCTGATCGAAAGTGAGACCGGCCTTCTCCAGGAATTCCAGGAATTCGTCGGTGGGATGCACGGTCACTTCGTTGGTGAATTCCAGTCCGTCACCGTCGGGCTTCGCCGTGAGCTCCCAGATCACCTGGATCTTGCTGCGGCCACCGTCGGAGAAGACGTCGGAAGTCGACACCATCTTGCAGTGCAGCTTCTCGGTGACCTCACCGACGTAGTGCTCGATGAGGAGCGCGCTGCCGACCTGCTCGACGTTGATCGACATCGGCTGGCCGTCATCGGTCGTGGTGTAGCCCGCAGAGATATGGTCACCGGGGGCGCAGCGCTGGTACTCCGCGTCCGGGATGCTCAACAGCCACTTGGCGATATCGACCTTGTCCGCAGGCGCGTTGATGCGGGATGTGACGGCGGACTGCGCGAGAAGAAGGTCGTCGCGTATCTTCGTCATCGAAATTCCTCCACACGGTTGATTCCGAAGACGGACCACCGCGTCACCTCAACGAAAAACACTCGGCGCCACACCGTGGCCGCCATGGCTAACCGGTCCGACACCTCGGCCCCGATTCCATCTTCTCACTCCAGTGTGTTTGCAGCATCCTGCGAATCGTACAGAGAACGGGACGCCCGTCCCTTTCCCTGGCGTGCTCAGCCCGCAATGATCTGCTGGCCGCCGTCGATGTCGTATGTCGCGCCAGTGAGCGCCCCGTTGCACGGGATGTGCACAGCCAGGGCGGCGACGTCGCCGGGACCGACCAGTCGGCGGATGGGCAGCTTCGTCGCGATCACTTGGGCTGCTTCGTCTCGGGGCAGGCGGCGGCGCCGGTCACAGCGGTAGGGATCAAGGACTGTGGTGAGCCGGTCGATCACAAGCAAACCTGAGGTTCCCATGCGAAGATCCCTGCCGTCGCCATCGTTGTCCGACGTCGCGCCTTCGTCTCGTCGTCACCGAAACGGTCGATGCCCCAGGACAGGGCGAGGACCAGTTCGAACACCTCGTCCGCGGTGATCTCGTCGGCCACCTCGCCGGCCGCCTTGGCCGTGTCCAGCAGGACGCCGAGCCGCTCCACCAACGGCGCATTCGCCGATTGCAGCGGCGAGGCGTCGTCGTGGTGCGCGGTGGCGAGACAGGCCGGCAGGTCGTGCCAGATCCGCATCCCCCAGCTCACCCGCACCAGCCACTCGACGAGCGCCCCGCCCGGCGGCAGCGTGCGGGACAACTCGTCGGCCTCCGTCAGCGCTCGGATGAAGAAGCCCTCGATGACCGCGGCGAGCAGGTCGTCCCGGGTGGGGAAGTTCCGGTAGAGGGTGGCGTTGCCGACACCGGCGCGCAACGCGATCGCGTCGAGCGAGGCGAACACTCCGTCCGCCTCGAACGCTTCGCGCGCTGCGGTCAGGATCGCGTCGCGGTTGCGCTGCGCGTCGGCGCGAAGCGGGCGTGCTGTAACCAAGATCACTCCTCATTGACTAAATGGGGAGAGTCCCCACATACTCATTACCGGGGAAACTCCCCACTTATCGAAGGAGTCTATATGCCCTACGACGACCTGACCGGTCTGCGGATCACGGTGGACAACGGTGTCGCAACCGTCACCCTCGACCACCCGCCGCTGAACCTGATGGACGGTGTCCTGCTGCCGTCACTGCGCGGCTTCGTCAACCGGGTGCGCCACGACACCGACGTCCGCGTCGTTGTGTTCGACAGCGCCGACCCGGAGTTCTTCAGCGCGCACGGCGACATGGCTTACCTCACCGATCCGGAGGCGCTGCCCGCCGCCACAGCCGCCGCGGTCGCCGCCGCGCCGGACGTGCCCGTCCCGGACGGCATGAACATCCTGGAGGCCGTGAGCGACGAGGTGCGCAGCCTGCCGCAGGTCACCATCGGCAAGATCGCCGGCTTCGCCCGGGGCGCCGGCAACGAGTTTCTTATGTACCTCGACATGCGGTTCGCGGCGATCGGCCGGTCCGGCCAGGCCCAGCCCGAGGCCGTGATGGATATCCTTCCCGGCGGCGGCGGAACGGTCAACATGACCCGCCTGCTCGGCCGGGGACGCGCACTGGAACTGCTCCTCGGCAGCGAGCTGGTCGACGCCGAGCTGGCCGAACGCTACGGCCTGGTCAACCGCGCGGTCCCTGCCAACGAGATCGACGCCTTCGTCGACCGGCTGGCGCGCCGGATCGCTCGCCTGCGCCCCGAGGTCGTCGCCGCCATCAAGGCCACCGTCGAGACCATCACCCCGAAAATCCCCCACCAGGCGTACGCCGTGGAGAACGCCGCGCTGTACTCCCTGTTCACCGACGATATGGTCGCGTCGGCCCACAAGCAGCTCGCCGCGGGCGTGCAAACCCGAGAGGGCGAACGCGACCTGGAGAGCATCCTCGACAGCCTCTGATCAGCGGCCGTCCACGACATGAACGCGCGGTCCCTCTCGCTCGGCGCCGAGCGAGAGGTGGAGTTCACCTGTGGAGCAAACCGTCTCGTCACAATGAATTGCAACGAGCCATCAAGGAGCCTTTTCATCCTCGGTGGGCCTCCCAGCCCCGGCCCCGCTGACCCACCATCTGGGAAACGATCAACCACCAGACGGGAAGCGATCTTCAATTGCCTCCGACCCCGCAGGTGGGACGTACCCGTGAACACCCGACAACAACAAGGGAGGTTCACGAGTTGGCTCGTAGGCGGTTGATGAAATCCTGCCCGATCATTTCGATCGGGCGGGATTCGTCGTTTCCGGGCCGGTGGGGACGTCTGGGTGCGCAGGTCGGGGTGGGTGCTGGATGGAATCCGGTTTCTCCCGGCACCGGCACCGGGAGGAACGGGGCAGGGCGTCTCGGCTCAGGGAGTACGCAGCGCCTCCAGCATGTGTGACAGGGCGGCCCTTGTGGCCGTCAGGTCTTCGGGGTTGTCCGATTCCGCCAGCCACAGGGCCGCCTCGTTCATCGCGCCCGACAGCAAGTGGGTCAGTGGCGCGACGGGGTGGCGGGGGATCGTGCCGTTCTCGATCAATTCCGTGAGGATCTCGGCCAGGTGGTGGGCGGAGGTGGCCTCGTCCAGGGCGCGCCACTGCGTCCAGCCCAGGACCGCGGGGCCGTCGACGAGCATGACGCGCTGGATCTCCGGGGCGGTGGCGGCGGTGAGGAAGGACTGGCATCCCGTCGTGAACCGGGCCCAGGGATCGTCCTCGGCGTCGGCGGTTGTGGCCACTGTCCTGGCGACCTCCTGCTGCACCTCCTCCAGGACGGCGCGGAACAGGGCGGTCTTGCTGTCGAAGTGGTGGTACAGCGCGCCCTTGGTGACCCCGGCGGCGCGGACGATCTCCGACAGGCCCACCGCGCCGTAGCCCTGGGTCGCGAACAGGCGCCTGCCCTCGCGCAGGAGGGCCCGCCTGGTCTGTTCCCGCTGCCGCGCCCTGACGCTGTCCGCCATCACGTTCCCGTTCACGATCCCGTCCTTTGACATACCGATGGTATGCGGGCAGGATACCTTCACATACCGACGGTACGCGAAAGGTTCCCGCGATGCTGACCAGCTTCTATCCGGTGATCTGCACCTCCAAGATCCAGAGGTCCCGGGACTTCTACACCGGCCTGATGGGCTTCGAGACGACCTTCGAGGCCGACTGGTACGTGAGCCTGCGGCGGCCCGGGGCGCAGCCGTACGAGCTGGCTCTCCTCGACTACGACCACCCCACGCTGCCCGCCGCCTACCGCACACCGGTCCGCGGGCTGCTGCTCAACTTCGAGGTGGCGGACGTGGACGCGGAGTGGGAACGGCTCGTCGTCCGCGAGGGGCTGACGGCCGAGCTTGAGCTGCGCAGCGAGGACTTCGGGCAGCGGCACTTCATCGTGGCCGATCCCAACGGGGTCCTGATCGACGTCATCACGCCCATCCCGCCCACCGGCGAGTACGACGGCCAGTACGTGACCTCGTAGCCACGGTCGGCGCGCCCCGTCCGGCCTCATCCGGCCCGGTCCCCGCCCGCTGTTCGTCCGAGTGGCTTGTCCCGATGGCCGGGCGGGCGGCGCGGCGGCAGCGTAGGGCGCATGACAGAGACCCCGGCCGTCGCCGCGAGCCCGAGCGGGACGCGGCCCCGGGCCGACGGCGGGCGGGCGGTCCGTGACTTCGGATGGCCCGCCGCTGTCGCGGTGGCGTACACCATCCTCCAACTGGTGCTCGTCGTGCCCGGGTCGGGTCTCGGCTGGGACGAGACGGTGTACGTCAGCCAGGTCGCCAGGGACGCCGAAGCCGCGTTCTTCAGCGCGCCGCGCGCCCGGGGCATCACCCTCCTGATCGCGCCGGTGACGGCCCTGACCTCGTCCGTCGAGGCCCTCCGTGTCTATCTCGCGCTGCTGTCGGGCACCGGTCTCCTGCTCGCCCTGTGGGTCTGGCGACGGCTGCTCCCGGCGCGCGTACTCGCTCTCGCCGGCGCGCTGTTCGCCGGGCTGTGGATCACCGTCCTCTACGGCCCGCAGGTCATGCCGAACCTGTGGGTCGCCCTGGGGTCCCTCTTCGCGGTCGGCTGTTTCCTGCGGGCCGCGCGCGACCGGTCCGACCGCGCCGCGCTCGCCGGCCTGTGCGGGGGCGTGGCGTTCGTCGCGCTCATGCGTCCCAGCGACGCTCTCTGGCTCGCCCTGCCGCTCGCCGCCACCGCGCTCCTCGTCGGGGCGTGGCGGCGCCCGCTCCCACTGCTGGCGCTCGCCGTGGGCGCGGCCCTCGGCTGCGCGCCGTGGGCCGTCGAGGCGTACGCCGGTTACGGCGGCCTCTTCGCGCGGTTGCGGCGCGCCAGCGCGATCCAGGGGGACCTGGGCTGGCATCTGGCCTTCGACGACCAGGTGCGCGCGCTCGACGGGCGGCTGCTCTGCCGCCCCTGCGACATCCCCTGGCGGCGGCCCGTCACCGCGGTGTGGTGGTTCGTGCTGCCGCTCCTCGTCCTGTGCGGGGTGCTGGCCGCGGCGCGCGCGAGAAGGGCGGCCGTCGTGGTCGTGCCTACGCTGGCCGGGCTGTCGATGGCGGTGCCGTACGTCCTGCTCATCGGCTACGCCGCGCCGCGCTTCCTCCTCCCCACGTACGCGCTGCTCGCGCTGCCGGCGGCGACGGGCCTGGCCCGGATCGGCCGGGCGGCGTGGCCGCGCCCCCTGGCGGTGGGCGCTCTCGCGGCACTGCTGGCGGCGCATCTGGCGGTGCAGTACGCGGTCCTCGACAGCGCCGCCGCGCGCGGCCGTGCCAACAGGGTGGCGTTCGGCAGGGTGGCGGCCGAGCTGGCGCGCCACGGCGTACGGCCGCCCTGCGTGGTCAGCGGCGCGGAGGCCGTACGGCTCGCCTACCTCGCCGGCTGCGCGTCACGGCAGACCGGGGGCCACGACGGCTCCATCACCCCCGCGGGGCTCGTCGCACTCGCCCGCGACCGGCCGGTGGCCGTCGTGGTGGCGGGGGAGGACGCGCCGCCCGCGTACACCAAGGGGTGGCGCGTTGTGCGCCTTCCCGATCTGCCGGGCCAGAGCCACTGGCGCGCCTGGCTGTCCCCGGCCGCGCGGGGAAGTCCACGCGCGGACAGATGAATAAGTCTCGTACTGAAAAACGAAATTGAGAGAGTGATGTTTCGAAGTGGCGTGCGCGGTCCCCCACTTGGGTGAAGCGGGCTCACGGATATTCCCCGGGGGACACTACTGTGCCGCAACATGACCTCTATCAATTCCGCCTCGATCAGTGCGCGGAACGCCTCCAGGCTGGGCACTCTCTCGGTGATTTCCTGGACCAGCGATCCCACCGACGGCGAACGCAACCCGCCTTTCCTGCTCGCCTATTCACTCGGGGACGGCAAGGACGGGGCGGAGGCCGGCGAGGAGACGATGCGTACGGTGCTCGCCGAGGTCGGGCTGATCCCCGGCGGCGACTTGGTCGATGTCTCGAAGACCCCCAACGTGCCGATCACGCTGCTGGTGGAGGCGGGCCGCGCCGTACTGACGATGCCGTATCTGAACGCGCAGTGCCCCGTCCCGCCGGAGTGGGAGCGGGACGCGCGGGATCACGGGCAGGTCTACTTCATCGTCGCCACCCGGCCGTGGGCCGAGGCGACACCGGGCAGGCCCGTCGCCGCGGAGCAACTGCGCGCCTTCGCCGGGGACCGGACGATGCTCACCAGCGCCGCGCACTGCCTGGTGCCGGTACGCAGCCTGCGCGGCTGAGCGTCGGAAGCGCGGACAGACACCGGATGAGCACCGGAGGCAGGGGAGCGGACGTCATGGCAACGGTACTGGCCGAGAACAGGACCACCGACGAGCGTACGGACAGCACCGGCGGTGCGTGGGGCGGCGGCCGGGCCTTCGCGTTCGTGCTGATGATCAGCGGAGCGGCCGGGCTGCTCGCGGCCTGGGTGATCACCCTCGACAAGTTCAAACTGCTGGAGGACCCGGACTTCACCCCGGGGTGCAGTCTGAACCCGGTGGTCTCCTGCGGGAACATCATGAAGAGCGAACAGGCGTCGGCCTTCGGATTCCCCAACCCGATGCTGGGGCTCGCGGCGTACGCGGTGGTCATCGGCGTCGGCGCGGGGCTGCTGGCCGGGGCGCGCTACCGGCGCTGGTTCTGGCTCGGCCTGAACGCGGGAACGCTCTTCGGTGTCGGCTTCTGCGCCTGGCTCCAGTACCAGTCGCTCTACAGCATCAACTCGCTGTGTCTGTGGTGCTGTCTGGCCTGGGTCGCCACCATCGTGATGTTCTGCTACGTCACCGCGCACAACATCGAGCACGGGATCCTGCCCGCGCCCACGGGCCTGCGGGGCGCGCTCGCCGAGTTCCACTGGGTGCCGCCGGTGCTGTGGACCGGCGGCATCGGGATGCTCGTCCTGACCCGCTGGTGGGACTTCTGGACCAGCTGATCGCGTCAGCCGAAGCCGGGCCGGGCCGGCTACGGCGGCTGCGGCGGCTACGGGGTCCGGGCCCTCGCGGGGCCCGGACCGTCCGGAAACCGCCGCCGGAGACTACTTGCCGAGCGGAAGCCCACCGAGCAGCTTGTTGCCGGTCGACGTACCGACGATCTCCTTGGCGCCCGTCTTGCCCGACGTCTTCTTGCCGGCGGTCTTGCCGTTCGCCTTGCCGCCCTTCTTCTTGTTCAGGCTGTCCGTGGCACCCTTCACGACGTTCAGCACGGACCCCGGGTTCTCGGTGTCCAGCGCGTTGGTGTTCAGCGGCCGGGGGTCCTTGAGGCCCTCGCTCAGCACGGTCTCCAGACCGCCATTGAGGCTCATGCCCTCGGCGGCGAACGCCGGGGTGGCGGCACCCAGAGCCATCACGGAACCGGCGACGACGGCGGCGACCTTCATGGGCTTCATGGTGAATCCTTCTTTCAGCGATGTCTGTTGCGAGACAACTCACGCTTCGCACAGGCCTCTTGGAGGTCCCATTCGCGTGGTCGCTCGTCATCAGTAACGACGCGTGCGCGCGGCGGAAACTCCGTCGGGAAGGAATTCTGGACAGGCCACTCGAATGAAGGGGACTCGCCCTATGTCCGTATCGAACGAGCGGCCGGGCGGCGGCCGTTCACGGCTGCTGGAGATCAACGGCGGCGGGTTCGATTACTGAGTCCGTGGTCTTCTCCACGGTCACCACCACATCGGCTTGCGCGTCGGCCGGAGCGGCGGCCTTCAGGGCGGCCACGGCGTCCCTGATGGCCTTGGTGTGCTTCTCGATATCCGCGGGCGAGAGTTCGCCGCCGGGAGCCTTCAGCGCCGCCTGGACCAGATCGGCGACGGGCTTCAGTACGTCCCCGACGTTCTTCAGGGGCTCGGTCTCCTGCGCGGGCGTCGCGGGCGTTGTGGGCGCCGTGAGCGCCGCGCTCGACGTGGATGCCGTGGATGCCGGGGGCGCCGTGGATGCCGCCGGGCCGGGCGCGGGGGCCGGCGCGGGGGCCGGCGCGGTGTCGGTGCCGGTGTCGCGCGGGAGTTCACGGGCGGCGGCCGGGGCCGTGGTGCCGAGTACGAGCGCGGCGGAGACGGCGGCGGTCGTGACGCGGCGGGAGAGCTGGAGACGCATGCCTGGTCCTTTCGGGACGAGTCGGAAGGTTCTCCTCACCGTCCGTTCCCCGCGCGGGGCCCGCAACCGAACGGGCACCTCCCGTACGGTCCGTCGGACTCCGCCCGTATCCGGCCCGGCCTGTTCCCACCTGGCCCGACGCACCCGGATGGCGCCCGCGCGCAGCTGTGCCGCGCCGCCGGAAGAGTGGACACGCGGGCGCGTAAGGGTGACCCACGGAACCCCCCGGACAGCGGAAGAGCCGCTCCGCCCCCGAGGGGAAGAGCGGCTCTCGCGTGCGACGTCGACGCGCCGTCGGGCGTGGCGCCGACAGTGACAGCGAAGGGCGTCAGGCGTTGACGCAGGTGTTGCCGAAGGCCGGGTTGAGCAAGCCGATGACGTTGATCGTGTTGCCACAGACGTTCACGGGCAGGTGGATCGGGATCTGAACGACGTTGCCGGAGAGGACACCCGGGGAGCCGACAGCCGCGGCTTCCGCACCGGCGTCGGCGAAGGCGGCGCCGGAGGCGCCGGCGACAGCGGCGGCGGCCGCGGTGGAGAGAACAACAGCCTTGGCGATACGCGACATGGAGTAGGGCTCCTCGGTCGAAAGGGGACGCTATACGCGCCGGGCGCTATTGCCCGACCTATGCATCAACGCCGAAGGCGCCCGTCGGTTGTGCGTCCGAATGAGTGACGTCCCGTGTGTCACCCGGCCGGGTGCGGCGACCGGCCGACCCCGGAACGGCCGCTCCTAAGAGTCCTTTTGTACGTTCAGCGCGATTCAGCGCGTCTCACGTGATTTTCACTCCGCCCTCTGTAAAGGTGCCTTCTTGTTTCGATCTTCAAGGCAGAGAGTCAATTTGATGAATTCGGCGGTTCTTTGGGTCGGTAATGAATTCAAGGGGCGCCGGATGACTCAAGCGTTCGATTCGGCGTCAAGCGTGACCCCTGCCGCACCGGTGCGTTTTTCGTAGGAGCGGAAAACCGGACCTGAACTCCGGGCGCCCGAGCCCGCTCGAAGAGATCGTTTTCCCGTATCCACGAGTGGAGGAGTCGCGCGTGCAGTCACAACGGCACCGGCCCGGGGCCGGCTTCACCGCGCTCCACCTCGTCCAGCCGGTCGACGGCGGAGTGGCCAGGGTGGTTCTGGATCTGGTCGAGGCGCAACTGGAGACCGGCGTACGGGTGGCCGTCGCCTGTCCCGGGGAAGGGCCGCTGGCCGCGGCGGCGGCCCGGCTCGGCGCCGAGGTCCACGGCTGGCGGGCGACCCGAGACCCCGGGCCCGGACTGGTCCGTGAGGTCGGGCAGGCCGCCCGGGTGGTACGGCGGGTCCGGCCCGATCTGGTGCACGCCCACAGCGCGAAGGCCGGACTGGCCGGACGGCTCGCCGTCCGGGGCCGGGTACCCACCGTCTTCCAGCCGCACGCCTGGTCGTTCGAGGCGGTCGGCGGCATGACGGGCCGGCTGGCCGGCCACTGGGAGCGCTGGGCCGTCCGGTGGACCGACAGGGTCGTATGCGTCAGTGACGCGGAACGGCGCACCGGCGAGCGGGCCGGAATCCACGCTCCCTGGTCCGTCGTCCACAACGGGGTCGACGTCGGACGGTTCGGATCCGCGGCCACGGCCGGGCCGTCCGCTTCCGCGGACATGGCCGACACCACCGCCGCGCGGGCCGCGCTCCCGCCGCTGGCCGACCTCCCACCGGGCACACCCGTCGTGCTCTGTGTCGGGCGGCTCTGCCGGCAGAAGGGGCAGGACATCCTGCTACGGGCCTGGCGGCAGATCCTCCTCCAGTTGCCACGGGCGCGGCTGGTCCTCGTCGGGGACGGTCCGGACGCCGCCGCGCTGCGCGCCGCCGCGCCGCCGTCGGTGGTCTTCGCGGGCGCCGTACCGGACACCGCGCCCTGGTACCGGGCGGCTGATCTGGTCGTCCTGCCCTCGCGCTGGGAGGGCATGGCGGTGGCCCCGCTGGAGGCCATGGCGAGCGGCAGGGCCGTCGTCCTCAGCGACGTGGACGGCGCGCGCGAGAGCCTGCCGCCCGGTCACGAAGCGCTCTGTCTCATTCCGCCGGAGGACCCGCCCGCGCTGGCGGCGGCCATCGGCGCTCTGCTCCGCGACGCGCCATTGCGCGAAGCCATCGGCCGCCAGGGCCATCAGCACGTACTCAGCACCTATGACGTGCGGCAGACAGCGCGGGCCATCGCGGACGTGTACCGCGAAGTCGCCTCCGTGCCGCGCCCCGAACGCAGGGAGCCGATTCCCCAGTGACCACGGAAAGCACCAGCGTTCCGCCGCCGACCGGGCGGGCGCGGACAGCGGAACAGGCCATGGGGCAACAGGCCCTGGGACAACAGACGGTGGGGCAGCAGACGGTGGGGCAGCAGACGGTGGGACAGAAAGGGCTGGGACAGAAGGCGCTGGGGCAGCAGACCGTCGGACCGCAGACCCCGGGGCCACAGACCCTGGGACAGCAGGTCCTGCGGCGCCCCCCGATCGCCTCCCCCCGCGACACCCCGGACCGCCTCGCGCCGCCCGCCCGCCGTCCCGGGGGCTCCCCGCTGCGCTTCGGGCTGCCGCTGATCGCCTCGGACGTGTTCGCGGCGCTGTTGTCCACCGTCGTACTCAACGACGAGCAGCGCGACGCCGTTCTCGTCGTCCAGCTCATCGTCTGGGTGACCGTACTGAACGCGTCCGCCGGGCTCTACCGTTCCGGGGTCGCTCTGTCGGGGCTTGACCAGCTCCCCGCGCTCGCCGCCCGGATCGCGGTGGCCTGGTGCGCCGCCGCGGCCGTACTCGCCGCGCTCCTCCCCTCACTGGCCGTGGGTGTCCCGGCGCTGCTGGGCGGCTGCGTGCTCCAGCTCGCCGTCGCCTGCGGCGGCCGTTCACTCCTGCACACCCGGCGCCGCGCCGTCGCGCGCGACCGGCTGCGGTCCGCGCTCGTCGTCGGGTCGGGTCCGGACGCCCGGCGGCTGGCCGCGCTGCTCGCCCAGCACCCCGAGTACGGCCTGCGGCCCGTCGGGATCGCCGGGCCGGCCCAGGACGACGACGAGGCGGACCGGGCCGCCACCAGAACCGGCGGGCGGGACGGCGGGGTGATGGACGCCCCCGCCCTGCCGGTGCTGACCTCGGCCGAGGAGATCCACCGGGCGGTCATCCAGAACGGTGTTCAGGACGCGCTGTTCATCGACCACCGGTTCATCGACCGTGACCACGGGCTCAGCGGCTCCGGGTTCGACGAGCCGGGGTTCGGTCAGCCGGGGTTCAGCGATTCCGGGTTCCATGAGCCCGGATTCCAGGACTCCGGATTCCGCGACAACGGCGCCGCCGACCCCGGCGACGGCACGGACCGCGGTACGGAGCGCGCGGCCCTCGTCGCGCTGTTCCATGAGTACGGCTGCGCCACCTGGTTCGTCGGCGCCGGGCCGTGGGACCTGACCGCCGCGCCCGTCGCCATGGAGCGGCACCTCTGGGGGTTCGCCGCCCGCCGGGTCGAGCCGCCCGCCGTAGGCCGCCGGCGCCGTGACGCGGTCGTCAAACGGCTGCTGGACGTGGTGTTCACGCTTCCGCTGCTGGTGGCCGCCTCCCCGGTGCTGCTGGTCTGCGCGCTCGCCGTCCGGCTCTGCGACGGTCCCGATGTGCTCTTCCGCCAGGAACGCGTCGGACAGAACGGCCGCACCTTCACCCTGCTGAAGTTCCGCACCCTGCGCCCGGCCGACGAGCACGAGTCCGCCACCCGCTGGAACATCGCCAACGATCTGCGGATGAGCCCGGTGGGCGGTCTGCTGCGCCGTACGTCGATGGACGAACTGCCCCAGCTCTGGAACGTACTGCGGGGCGACATGAGCCTCGTCGGGCCCCGGCCCGAGCGTCCGTTCTTCGTCGCCAACTTCAGCAAGACCCAGCCCGGTTACGCGGCCCGGCACCGGATGCCCGTAGGGATCACCGGTCTCGCGCAGGTGCACGGGCTGCGCGGGGACACCTCCATCGAGGAGCGGTCGCGGTTCGACAACCACTACATCGACCACTGGTCGCTGTGGCAGGACGTGTGCATCCTGCTGCGGACCGCCGCGTCCCTCGTCCGCCCGGCGGGCAGCTGATGGCCGCCGACGCCACCGGCGTCGTTTTCCCGGGCGCCGTCGGGGTCGCCGGGCCGACCGCCCGTCATCCCGCCGCCCGCGGGCGCGCGGACCGGCCGCTTCCGGCGGCGGGTCCGTGGGGACACGTCCTGCGCCGGTCGGCGCATCTGCTGCCGGCCGTCGCGGTCGTCGCGTTGCTCGCCGTGCCCTCGGCGCCGGCCGGGGACGGCTCCGCCGGGTCCGGGGGCGTCGCGGACGCGGCCTCCGGACTGCTCGTCCTGTACTGCCTCGTACGCGTCCTGCGCGACCGCGCCCGGCCGCTGACCCGTACCGCCGCGCTCGTCCTCGGGCTTCCTGTGCTGGGCGTGGGCATCGCGGCGGTCACCGCCCACGACCCGGCCTCCAGCCTGCCGGGAGTGGCGCGCTACCTCCAGATCTTCGTGCTGGTGCCCGGCGCGCTGCTGCTCCTCCTGCGCGACCGCCGCGACTTCCGGCTGGTCGCCGGGTCCGTCGTCGTCCTCGCGCTGGCGCAGGGCGCGGTCGGCGTCACGCAGTATCTGACCGGCACCGGCGCCTCGTACATGGGCGAGGAGATCCGCGCGGTCGGCACCTTCGGCCCCACCGACGTGATGGGCATGGCCACGGTCGTCGCGTACGGACTGATCATCTGCGTCGGCTTCGCCCTGAGCCCGGCGGCGAACGGGGCGAACGGGGCGGACGGGGCGGACGGGTCGGACGGTGCGGACGGCCGCGGGCGGCACGTGGCCCGCGTGCGGCGCGCCGTCGCGCTCGGCTGCGCCGGGCTGCTGGCCGTACCCCTCGCCCTGTCCTTCAGCCGCGGCGCCTGGATCGCCACCGCCGTGGCCGTCGTTCTCCAGCTGACGCTGTCGGGGCCGCGCCGCGCCGTCGTGGTCGTTCTCGTCGCCGGGGCGCTCGGTGTCGTACTCGTCGGAGGTCTCGGTATCGGCTCGCAGATGATCAACGAGCGGCTGGACAGCATCACGCGGGTCACCGACGCGCCCGACCAGTCCGTCACCGACCGGTACACCATGTGGGCCGCGGCCACCGACATGTGGCGCGAGCACCCCGTCACCGGCGTCGGGCTGAAGGGCTTCCCCGCCCACCGCGACAGCCACGCCTCACTCGCGCTCTCCGCCGCCAGCGACACCGAGGGCGCCGGTCTCGGCTTCCAGCGTCAGCCGCTGCTCTCCCCGCACAACATGTATCTGCTCGTCCTCAGTGAACAGGGGCTGCTGGGCATCGTCGCCCTGGCGGGCGGCTGGGCGGCGCTCCTCGTCCGCGCACTGCGCCGGCTGCCCGGCGCGTACCGCTCCCGTACCGGCGCCGACTGCGGCCTCGCCGTCACAGGGCTGCTGGTCTGGCAGCTCGTCGACTTCAGTTACGCGGACATCGGCGGCCCCTCGACCGTACTGACCGCCGTGATGCTCGGCCTCGCGGCCCGGTGGGCCCTCGGGCCTGTCGGGCGGCCCGCGAGGAGTGAGGCCGGTCGCGCGTGAGCGATACGAAGCACTCCCTTCCCGCCGTGCCGCCGCAGCCCGAGCCGCCCTCCGTGAAGAGAGCGAAGGGCGGGGGCACGAGAAGAGACGGTACGGGCGGAGCCGGCCCCGGCGCGGAGGGCCGCGGCTCCTTCACCTCCGGACGGTTCCTGGCGCGCGCGGCGTTCCTCACCGCGCTGCTGACCGCCGCCGGGGCGCTGCTCGGGCTCGTCCGCGACCAGACCATCGCGCATCTCTACGGCGCCGGCCCCGACACCGACGCCTTCCTGGTCGCCTGGACCGTGCCCGAGGTGGCCGCCACGCTCCTCATCGAGGACGCCATGGCGCTGATCCTCGTACCGGCGTTCAGCCTGGCACTGGCCCGGCGCGCCACCGCACCGGGCCTGGACCCGGATCCCGTACGGCTTCTGGTGCGCAGCACGCTGCCCCGGCTGTTCCTCGCCCTCGGCGCGGGCTCGGCCCTGCTGGTGGCCACCGCGCCCTGGGTGGTGGCCGTCCTCGCGCCGGGGCTGCCCGAGCCGGGGCTCGCCGTCGACTGCACCCGGCTGACCGCCACCTGTGCCTTCACCTTCGGCATGGCCGGCTACTGCAGCGCGGCGCTCCGCGCGCACGGCAGCTTCACGGCGCCCGCGATGATCTACGTCGCGTACAACGCCGGGATCATCACCACCATGCTGGCGGTCCGCGACCGGTGGGGGGTACGGGCCGCCGCCGCCGGGGTCGCCATCGGCGGCGCGCTGATGGTGCTCGTCCAGGTGCCCGTCCTGTGGCGCGGGCTGCGCGCCCGTCGGCCGGTGGTGGTGACCACGACCGGTCAGGGGCCGAAGGCCGCGGGCGTCGGACCGCCCGTCGCCCTCGCCCTGCTCGCGCCCGTCATCGTCTTCGCGCTCAGCCGGCAGTCGCAGGTCCTCATCGAGCGGTTCCTCGCCGCGCCGCTGCCGGCCGGCGCCATCTCGCATCTGAACTACGCGCAGAAGGTCGCGCAGATCCCCATGACGCTCTCCATGATGCTGTGCACCGTCACCTTCCCGGTGGTCGCCCGCGCCATGGCGGCGGGGGACACCGAGCGGGCCAGGCTCCGGGTCGAGCGTGATCTCGCGCTGGCCGGGATAATCGTGCTGACCGGCGCCGCCACGGTGGTCGCCTGCGCGCCGCAGATCATTGAAGTGCTCTTCCAGCGCGGTGCGTTCGACCCGGCGGACACGGCGGCGACCGCCGATGTGATGCGGGTGTACGCGCTCGGCCTGCTGGGCCACACGCTCGTCGGGGCGCTCGTACGCTGCTACTTCTCCGCCGCGCGCCCGCTGTGGTTCCCCGCGTTCGCCATGCTCACCGGGCTCGCGCTGACCACCGGCGTGGGCACCCTGCTCGTACAGGTGTGGGGCGTGCTCGGTATCGCCGCCGCCAACGCGCTCGGTATCACCGTCACCGCCGCCCTGATGCTGTACCGGGTCGGCCGGCACAGCGTGCCCGTCAGCCTCCGGTTCATGACCGGTGGCCTGGTCAAACTCGGCGCCGCCGCGGCGGCGGCCACCGGCTCCGGATGGCTCTGCGGAGCCCTCGTCCCGTCACCCGTCCTGGGCGCCATGGCTGCCTGCGTGGTGGTGAGCGCGGTGTTCCTCGTCATCGCGCACGCCCTGCGGGCCCCCGAGACCGACACCATCCTCCGCTTCCTCACCCGCCCCCTCACACGAAAGCTCGCGCATGCCCGCTGACACGGTGTCCGCCGGCCCCCTGTGGGCCGCCATGTACCACTCCGTAGCCGATCCCACCGACGACCCCTACCGGGTGACGGTCTCGCCCGACCGGCTCGAACGGCAGCTGCGCTGGCTGCGCCGCCGGGGGCTGACCGGCGTCAGTATGGACCGGCTGCTGCGCGCCCGCGCCGGAGGGCGGGGCGCCGGGCTCGTCGGGCTCACCTTCGACGACGGGTACGCCGACTTCCTGGAACAGGCCGTCCCGCTGCTGCGCCGCTACGCGTTCACCGCGACCGTCTTCGTCCTGCCTGGCCGTCTCGGCGGTACGAACGAATGGGACAGTCCCGGCCCGAGCAAACCCCTCCTCACCGCGGACGGCATCCGCGCGGCGGCGCGGGCGGGCATGGAGATCGGCTCGCACGGACTGCGCCACACCGATCTGACCAAGGCCGACGACGCGCTGCTCGCGGCCGACACCGCACGGAGCCGGGAGCTTCTGCGTGACCTGCTGCGGGATCTGACCGGACGTCACGAGGTGGCCGGTTACTGCTACCCGTACGGCGCGGTCGACGCTCGCGCCATCAGGGCCGTACGCGCCGCGGGTTACGCGTACGCCTGCGCCATCAGCCCGGGGCCGCTCACCGGTGTGTTCGCCCTGCCCCGCGTCCATGTCGGGGAGAGCGACACCGGTCCCAGGCTGCACCTCAAGCGGCGGCTGCACCACTGGCGCCGCGAGCCCGTTCCGGCCGGGGAGTACGCCGAGTACGCGGCGCACACCAGACGGACCTCGCTGGACGCGGTGGCCGCGGTGGCGGCCGTGCCCTCGATGGCCGCCGCGGCCGACACCCGGGCGGCGACGACGACATGAAGGTGCTGCACATCATCACCGGACTCGGCATCGGCGGCGCCGAGCAGCAACTCAGGCTCCTGTTGCGGCAGTTGCCGACCGACAGCGAGGTCATCACGCTCACCAACCCGGGAGCGGTCGCCGAGGGCATCGTCGCCGACGGCGTCCCCGTCACCGACCTCGACATGGCGGGGAACCGCGACCTCGCCGCCCTGCCCCGGCTCGCGCGGCTGATCAAGCGCGGACGGTACGACCTGGTGCACACGCACCTCTACCGTGCCTGTCTGTACGGGCGGTTCGCGGCGCGCCTGGCCGGCGTACGGACCATCGTGGCCACCGAACACTCCCTCGGAGCCGTCCAGATCGAGGGCCGGCCGCTCTCCGCGGGCGCCCGCTCCCTCTATCTCGCGGGCGAACGCCTGGGCACCGCGACCGTCGCCGTCTCCGCCACCGTCGCCCGGCGCCTGGAGCGCTGGGGCGTGCGCCCCGACCGTATCCATGTGGTGCCCAACGGCATCGAGGTCGGGCGCTTCGCCTACGACGAGACCGCGCGCGGCGCGGCCCGCGCGCGCCTGGGACTGCCCCAGGACGCCTTCGTGGTCGGCGGGGTGGGACGGCTCACCGGTGGCAAACGCTTCGACCGGCTCGTACGGGCCGTCGCCGAACTGCCCGACGCACGCCTCCTCCTGATCGGTGAGGGACCCGAGCGCGACCGGCTCCTGCGGCTCGCGCGGGAGCGGGGCGCGGCCGACCGGATCCTGCTGCACGGCGCCTGCCAGGACCCGCCGCCCCCGCCCTCGGCGCACCCGTCGCGGCGCCGGCCGGATCTCCCCGCGCTGCTCGCGGCCATGGACGTCTTCGTCTCCACCTCCCCCGACGAGGCGTTCGGACTCGCCGTCGTGGAGGGGCTGGCGGCCGGGCTGCCGGTCCTCCATGTCACCTGCCCCGCCCTCCAGGACCTGCCCGCCGACGCCGCGCCGGGAGCGCGCCGGGTCAGCGGCTCCGTACCCGGACTCGTCGACGAACTAAGGCGGTTCGGGGCGGCGGGGCCGCGCCGGCTGCCCGTACCCCCGGCCGCGCGCCACTACGACATCGCCCACAGCGCCCGCCAGTTGATGACCGTCTACGAGAACGCCGTTCGCGGCCCGGCCCCCCTCCGAGAAGTGAGCTGCTCATGACCCCGCACACCACCCCCCCGCGACGCCCGGCCGCGCGTCGCCGGCCCGCCGTCCCCGAATCCGTGGCCGTCTCCGCCCCGCGGCGTCGGGCCCGACTCCCGCTGTCGAAGGTGGCGGCGCTGCCCGCCCGCTGGATCGTGCCGGCCGCGGTCCTGGCCGGGGCGCTGGCAGGCGGTACATACGGGATGCTCCGCACGCCGCAGTACTCGGCGACCAGTTATGTCATCGTCGTACCGACGGAGAAGTCCGACCCGGCCGCCGCGCTGGGGTTCGCGACGGCCTACGGGCGTGTCGCCGCGCAGGTCGCGCTGATCGGTGACGCGCCGGTCTGGGCCGGGGTGCCCGCGCGGACGCTCCGGGAGAGTGTGCGGACGGCCACCTCGCCGGACGCTCCGATGATCTCCGTGACGGCGACCTCGGACCGGGCCTTGACCGCGGTGAGCATGGCGGACGGGGTGGCACGGGCGCTGGTCGTCAACGGCTCCCATATGCAGGGCAGTACGAGGGTACGGGTGCTTCAGTTCTCCCGAGCGGTCGAGCCGACCGGTCCGGTGACCCCCTCGGCCGGGCTGTCGGCCCTGGTCGGCGGTTGCGCGGGCGGGCTGCTCGGCGGGCTCGGTCTGCTGGTCAGGCCGAAACGGCGGCCTGGTGAGTTCCACGCGAACGTACCCGGCCCGGCGACATCACCCCAGCCGCACTCCCAGGCGCAGCCGATGCCGCCATCGCTGCCGCAGTCGGAAACGGTGTGAGAGCCTGATGGCCGCCGAATCGAGCGCGCGCACCGCCGCGACCCGCACAGCCCCTCCGGTCACGCACCTTCGCGTCTTCTCCCCGCTGTTCAGGTCCACGTCGCGGATGTCCGGCCCGGTGTTCACCACGGAGCTCTGCCGTGATGCCGGCCGCTTCGCCGAACTCGCCCCGGACTGGCATGAGTTGTACCGCCACTCGCGCACGGCCACGCCCTTCCAGAGCCATTCCTGGCTGCACTCGTGGTGGCTGTCGTACGGGAACCGGCGCGGGCTGCGGGTCGTGCTCGTACGCCGGGGCACGAAACTCGTCGCCGCGGCCCCGCTGATGCTCGTCCACCGCCCCCTGCCCGTCCTCGTCCAACTCGGCGGCTCCATCTCCGACTTCTCCGACGTCCTGCTCCACGACGACTGCGCCGAGGCGGCGGCGGTGGCGCTGGCGACATCGCTCGCCGAGCTGGCCCGTACGGCGGTGATCGATCTGCGCGAAGTACGGCCTGGGGCCGCGGCGGAACGAATCTTCGCCTGCTGGGCGGGCCCGCGCAGAAAGCTGGACGACTCCCTCTGCCTCGAACTGCCCGGCGTTCCCATGGACGAACTGCTCGGCAGACTCACCTCCTCGCGCGCCCAGCGCGTCCGCGCCAAACTGCGCAAGCTGGACGCGCTGGGCATCGAGGAGCGGGTGGTGCCGAAGGACGAGATCCCGGCGGCGGTCGGGCGGCTGCTGGAACTGCACCGGCTCCAGTGGCGGGGCCGCGGGGTCACCCCGGAACACCTCAGCGTGCGCTTCGCGGATCATCTGACCAGGTCCGTACGGTCCATGACCGAATACGGCGAAGCCCGGCTGACGGAGTTCCGGCTGTCCGGCGCGGTGGTGGCGGCGGATCTCACCCTGATGTCCGGGCGGCTGGAGGGCGGCTATCTGTACGGGGCCGATCCGGCGCTGCGTGCCAGGAAGGTGGACGTGGCCACGATGCTGCTGCGGAGCGGGGCGCAGCGGATCAGTACGAGCGGCCGCGCCACGCTCAGCATGCTGCGCGGCAATGAGCCGTACAAGCACCACTGGCGTCCCGAGACCGTCCGCAACCAGCGACTGCTGCTCGCCCGGCCGCATCTGGCGCCGTCCTTGCAACTGCTGGTCGCGCAGGCGGCGGGCCGCGACCGGGCCGCCGCGCTCGTCAAACGGCTGCGGGACGGCGGCGCCGGGGGATGACCCCGGACGCCGCCGCCCCGTACCGGGCGGCCGGTCAGCCGTCCTCGCGCCGCGACCAGTTGAGGCGGATACAGATCTTGCCACCGAGCCACTTCTCCACCCAGGGACCGAGGTCCAGCGGCATACAGGTGCCGGGCGGCCGTGTCGGCGTCGGGGTGGGCGCCGGCTCGGGCACCGGGATCGGTACGGGCTCCGGCTTGAACCCGTACAGCATGGACCGGAACATCTTCGACGACTTGGGATTCTGCCCGCACTGCCAGATGCCGTGCGGGCAGTAGTCGGTCACCGTGTTGTACACCGGCTTGTATGTGTCGATCCATTGGAGCATGCGGCGCATGTATTCCGGGTTGTCACCGTTGCGGAAGAGGCCCCACTCCGGATAGGAGATAACCTTTCCGTGTGCAGCGGCGAAATCCACATGCTCCTGTAGCCCAAAGGGCTCATTCACCTGTTCATCAAATGTCCGGCCCGGGGGCTGGTCATAAGAATCCATGCCCATGATGTCGACGACATCGTCACCTGGGTAGCACTCGGTCCAGGGAATGGCGTCCCGTCCGCGGTTCGGAGCGAAATCGAACCGGAACTTCTGTCCGGGCACTGCGCGCATGGTGGTGACGATGCGATTCCAGTATTTCTTCCACGACTCCGGGTCGGGCCCGCAGCGATGCGTGTACGTGACCCCGTTCATTTCCCAGCCGAGCACGATCACCGTGTCCGGAACACCCAGTCCGACGAGCCGCTGCGCCAGGGTCCTGAAGTGGCCGTCGTAATCGCCCCCCGCGGCCCGGCGCAGCTCACTGCGGACAAGAGCGTCAGGCACCCGCTCCTCAGTGTGTTCGAGCATCGGCACGTTGAGGACGAACAGCCGGTCGTCCTTCGCCTTTCGCCACGCGGCCCAGTCCTCCAGGAAGCCCGGGCCGCCCTCGATGTTGGACCACACGTCCCCCGGAAGATAGGTGTGCCCCACCCGCAGCTCCCTGCCGCCGAGCCATCTCTGCATGGAGGCGATGCGCCGGACGCCCTTCGGTCCGTAATCGAGATACGCGCCCATCGCGGGTTCGGGTGCCCTGGGCGGTTTCGGCTTATCGCGTGCCGCCGATTCGTCCGTCGCGGCCCGCGCGTCCGTGTCGGTGGCAGGCAGCGCCGCACCGGAAGCGAGGAGGCCGGCCGTGACCACTCCCAGGCAGGTGGTCGTCAGCCGTCGTCGTCGAAGGGGCATGTCCGCTCCTCGTGAGTTTGGACCCTCTTTCCGTGGCCTCGATCCGTGGTCACGTTGATCACAAAAGTATTTCTAATAAGCCGATCGGGAACCCGGCCTGGCGTTCCAGTAGTCCGTTCGTGAATTTCATCCCCCGCATGGGTTACCGAAATGAAGGACATCACCGTGCCGAGCTTTGACACCCGAGTCCCCGCCGTACTCATGAGGCTCGACCGCAACCCGTTCCATCACGGCACCCTTGGCGCCGTCAGATCCCTTGGCCGCGCGGGGATCGAGGTCCACGCGGTGATCGAGGGCGCGCGCAGCCCCGTGGGACGCTCCCGCTATCTGCGCCGTGCGCATCTGCGGCCCGACCACCCCACGGATCTGACGGAGTCTTCGGATCTGGCGGAGATTCAGCGGCTGCTGCTCGGGATCGCGGACGGGCTCACCACCCCGCCCGTGCTCATCGCCATGGACGATCTGAGCGCGATCGCGGTCGGCCGGCTGCGGGAGCGGCTCGGCGGCCGCTATCTGCTCCCTGATCAGCCGTCAGGACTGCCCGAACGCGTCGCGGACAAAGCCGAACTGGTCGGGATCTGCGGCACGCTCGGCATCCCCCACCCGCGCACCGTCATCCCCTCGGGCGCCGAGGAGGCCGCGGCGGCCGCCTGGTCGCTCGGACTGCCGGTAGTGGCGAAGTGGAGCCGGCCGTGGCTCCTCCCGGAGGGGACCGGGCTGCGCAGCACCCTGGTCGTACGCTCCCCGCAGGAGGCCCGCGAGCTGTACGGGCGCAGCGCCGAGGCGGGCAGCCGGCTGCTGCTCCAGGAGTTCCTGCCGCAGGGCCGGGACCTGGACTGGTTCTTCCACGGCTACAGCGGCGCCGACGGCGAGTGTCTGATCGGGGCCGCCGGACGCAAGGAACGGTCCTGGCCGGTGGGGGCCGGACTGACCGCCGTGGGCCGGTGGCTGCCGAACCCGGCGGTCGAGCGGATGGCCCGTCAGATGGTCTCGGCGCTCGGCTACCGAGGGATCCTCGACCTCGACTTCCGGCTCGACACCGCCACCGGCGCCTACCATCTGCTCGACTTCAACCCCCGGCCCGGCGCGCAGTTCCGGCTCTTCACCGACCGGTCGGGCACCGATGTCGTCCGGGCGCTGCATCTGGACCTCACCGGCCGGACCGTCCCCGCGCAGGAGGCGGCGCACGGCAGGACCTTCGTGGTGGAGAATTACGCCCTGCTGTCCTTTCTCGCGTCCCCGCGGCAGACCCTCCTCCCGTCCTTCCGGCCCGGAGGCGTCCGCCGGGCCGGGCGCGGCGTGCTGCGGCCCCGGTCCACGGAGGCCGCGTGGTTCGCGCTGGACGACCCGCTGCCCGCGTACGCCATGGCCGTCGCATGGGTGCTGCATGTCGTACGGCGTGGCTGGCGCAGGCTCAGACGGGCGCTGCCAGGACGGCGTACGGCCGGCTCCGAGCGGCCCCGCACGTCCCCCGTACGGCAGCGCGGGCGCGGCAGGAACCGCGCGAATCCACGCCCCCCTGTCTCCCACACGCCCTGATGAACCGTCCGTCAACCACCCCAAGCCCCATGTCCGAACCTCCGACACAGAGAGCGGGACACACGATGTACGACCTGGTAGTTGTGGGCGCCGGCCCCTACGGACTCTCCATCGCCGCCCACGCGGCGGCGGCCGGCCTCGATCTGCGCGTCTTCGGCAGACCCATGGCCTCGTGGCGTGACCATATGCCGCCCGGCATGTTCCTGAAGTCCGAACCATGGGCGTCGAATCTCTCCGCCCCGAAGGGCGCGTTCAGCCTTGCCGCCTACGCGGCGACCCAGGGGTGGAGGTACGGCACGCCTCCCCGCTGCCCGTTGGCTTCTTCGCCTCGTACGGCCTGTGGTTCGCGGAGCACGCGGCCCCGCCGGTGGACGAACGTATGATCACGTCCGTACGGGCCTGCCCCGGCGGGTTCCGGCTCGACACCGACGACGGGACCACCATCCTCGCCCGTACGGTGGCGCTCGCGGTCGGGGTGATGCCCTTCATCGACATCCCCGCCCCGCTGCGCGGACTCGCCTCCGACCAGGTGTCGCACAGCAGCCACCACGCCGATCTGACGCGCTTCGTGGGCAGGGACGTGACGGTCATCGGCGCCGGGCAGGCCGCCCTGGAGACCGCCGCGCTCCTCGCCGAACAGGGCACCGCCGTACGGGTGGTGGCCCGGTCGGACCGACTGAACTGGAACACCCTGCCGCCGCCCCGGCAGCGCCCCGCCCTGGAGGCGGCCCGCGCCCCGCACACCGGTCTGGGCTGCGGCTGGAAGAACTACCTCTACGCGGAGACCCCGGGCATCTTCCGCAGACTGCCCGAGACGACCCGGGCCCGGGTGTTCACCTCTGCGCTCGGCCCCGCCGGCGCGTGGTGGCTGCGGGACCGCTTCGAGCCGGCGGTGGAGGTCCGGCTGGGCGAGAGCGTGGCGGGCGCGGCCCGGGCGGACGGACGCGTACGGCTGGAACTGGTCGCCACCACGGGCCGGGTCGAGACCGTGGACACGGACCATGTCATCGCCGCCACCGGATTCACCCCGGGGCTCGAACGGCTCGGCCTGGTCGACCGTGAACTGCGGACCGGCATGCGGACGGTGCGCCCGAGCAGCGCGCCGGAGGCGAGCGCGGTCTTCGAGTCCTCGTACCCGGGGCTCTTCGTCGCCGGGCTGCTGAGCGCCCCGTCCTTCGGGCCCTCGATGCGGTTCGTCTACGGGGCGGCGTACACCGCCGAGCGGCTGGTGGCGGGGGTGCGGCGACGGCTCGGATCACGCGGCGGGTCGCTCGTCACGGTCCGCCAGCGACAGGCCTCGTCGGCGCCGGTCGCGGAGCCGAGACTGTCCTGACGGCGCCGCCCCGGGCCGGAGCGGGCGGGGCGGGGCGAGCCGGCCGGGAGAATCCGTCGTGATTCTCCCGGCAGGGCGGATACGCCGTCAGACGCGCGAGGCGGCGGTGCTGCGGCGGTAGAGGATTCCGCCACCGAGCAGCAGACCGGCGCTGGCGGCTCCCATGGCGAGCAGGTTCAGATCACTGCCGGTGGAGGCCAGCTGAGCGATCTCGCCGGAGGCCGCGGGCCTGGGCATCGTGGCGGGCAGGATCGCTTCTGAGGAACCCCGGGGGGCCGGGGTCCGCGGGTGTGTGGCGGGGGCGGCCGGGTCCACGGCACGGTCGCCCGGCGGCGTGGCGGCTTCGGGAGCCTCGGGGGCCGCCGGAGATCCAGGGGTGCCGGGGGTGCCCGGGGTGCCGTGCGGCGCCTCCGGGGTGCCGTTCGCGCAGAAGTTGCCGAAGACCGGGTTGAGGATGCCGATCAGATCCACCGAGTCGCCGCAGATGTTCACCGGGATGTCGGGGACGACCTCCAGGGCGTTGCCCGTGAGCACGCCCGGCGAGCCGGCGGCGACGGTGGAGGCGTGCGTGGAGCTGGCGGCCTCGTCGTGGTGTCTGCCCGGGGACGCCTGGCCTGGCACGCCGTGGTGCGGCGCGTGGCTCTGGGGCGGGGCCGCGGGTGTGACGTTGTCGTCCGCCTCGGGAGCCGGCCGCGTCGCGTGAGCGGGGGGAGCACCGTGTGCCGGGGGAGCACCGTGGGGCGCGGGAGCCGAGTGCGGCGCGTGCTTCGGCGCGCTCGACGTATTGGCGCAGGCATTGCCGAAAGCCGGGTTGAGCACCCCGATCGGATCCACCGTATTCCCGCAGATATTGACCGGGATCTCCAGAGGCACCTGAACGGTGTTCCCGGACAGCACGCCCGGTGAGCCGACGGCCGCCCCGTCGGCGTCCACCGCTTGGGCGTAACCGCCGCTCATGGAGAGGACACTCGACGCCGCGGCGGCGGTGAGCAGTCCTTTACTGATGAGATCTCGCATCTGGTTCTCCTCCTGCTCACCGGTGCGGCGAGCAGTGGTCGCTGGTTGAAAACGGTGCCAACTGAGGCCGGTCCCGGGGCGCATGTCGAACGCGCCCCGGGACCGGCCGAGAACACCCCCGCGGGGTGCCCTTAGAACGTCACTGCAACGTCACTTGTTGATGCACTTGTTGCCGAACGCGGGGTTCAGCAGGCCGATGACGTCGATGCTGTTACCACACACGTTGACCGGAATGTTCACGGGAACCTGAATGACGTTCCCGGAGAGGACACCCGGGGAGTTGGCGGCTACGCCCTCCGCCTCGGCGTCAGCCATGGCCGGGGCAGCGGAACCCATGGCCAGGAGCAGGCCGGCGACGACCGTTGCGGCCTTCTTGCACTTCATCTTGAGCCCTTTCCGCAGCGGCGAATACGTTCGCACGGCTTTCGTGGAACGCGAGCACGGCTTTCCCTGCTCACACGTCCGCTGCTGGAGATCCAACGATCGGACGGTGCCGAAGAAACTGTTCGGGAATTGGACAGCCGTTTCTTCACTCGGTTGCCACGATAATGTTTTCGTAACCACGTATCCCGGAATACTGCTGGAATTTGACGGAATTCCGCACGCCGCGCCGCGCCCTCGATCAGCCGTCGGAGACGTCGTACGGGCCGGCCGGGGCTCCGTTGCCCCGGCCGGCCCGTACGCGCTGCGGGAGGTGTGGGATCAGCGGTTGCCCGCGCCGTTCCCGGACAGAACCGGGATGTCGTCCAGGATGTGCGACAGCGGCTCGTCACCCTTGGCCTGGGTGGAGTTGTCCGCGCACTGCTGGTTCTGCGGGTTGGACAGGACGTTGACGTCCTGGACCGCGATCGGCGCGAGGAGGCCGACCAGCGAGCCGACGTTGGCCTTGACCGGCACACCGAGGCACAGGTCGTTCAGCGAGCCCTGGATCAGATCCGCCTGGGGGCTCAGGTCACCCTTGGTGGACTGGTTGCCGTAGGCCTCCTGGGCACCGTTCCCACTGAGGGAAGTGGTGCCTTCGTCGTTGCCGGTGGCGAACGCCGAGGGCGCCGCCGCGGCCGTGACGCCGACCACGGAGACGGCGACGGCCGCGCCGACCATAATCTTCTTGATCACGATGTGTTCCTTTTCATCAAAGAATGCGTGCGGAGCGACCTGCACAACCGGTCACCAGCTGTTTAGTTCCGCTGCTTCACTCGATCGGCTTGCCGGCGGGCGCGGCATTGTCCTGGGGCCTCGTCCCGTGTCGTAGGCGGGGAGTCGCGGCTCTGTTGATCCCCGGTAATACGCCGTTGGAGTGAAGGGCCGGAACCAAACCCGGGGTCTGGAGTTGCACCAGTAGCCCCGGGGACTTAGGGGCTTTCTTCAGAAGGGGACTCATCGTGATCAAGAAGGTTATGGCCGGTCTGGCCGTCACCACCTCCGTGGTCGGCGTTTCCGCCGCCGCCGCGCCCACCGCGCTCGCCGTCGGCAACGACGGTGGCACCACGTCCGCCAGCGGGAACTTCGCCACGCAGGCGTACGGCAACATGGCGACCCACGGCAACATGAGCCCGCAGATCGCCCTCATCCAGGGCTCGCTGAACAAGCCCTGTATCGCACTTCCGGCCAAGGCGAACGCCGGGGCCCTGCTGGGTGTCCTGCCGATCGCGGTCCAGGACATCAATGTCCTGTCCTCGCCGCAGAACCAGCAGTGTGTCGAGAACTCGACCCAGGCCAAGGGCGACGAGGCGCTGTCGCACATCCTGGACAACATCCCGATCCTGTCCGGGAACGGCACCGGCAACAACTGAGAAATCGGCTGGGCCGCCAGGCCGGGCCGCCGCTGAATTCCGCGGTGGACCGGCCTTTTTCTCTGAATATTGCATTACGCCATTCGGGGGAAGCGCCGAAACTAATCCATCCGTGAGCGAGTTGAGCATGTCGGACTCCACCGGTGGAGTCCGACTTTCCGGAAAGGTATTTAAATGAAGAAGCTGTGGGCAACCGCCGCTGTAGCGGCGTCGATCGTCGGAGCCACGGCTGCCGCCGCGTCGCCGGCGCTTGCCATCGGTGACGACTCGGGCACCACGTCGCTCAGCGGCAACGGTGCGAAGCAGGCCTTCGGCAACCAGTCCACCAAGGGCGACATGAGCCCGCAGCTGGGCCTGGTCCAGGGCTCGCTGAACAAGCCCTGTGTCGGTCTGCCGCTCAAGGCGAACGTCGGCTCCCTCATCGGCCTCGTGCCGATCGCGGTCCAGGACGTCAACGTCCTGTCCTCCCCCCAGAACCAGCAGTGTGTCGAGAACTCGACCCAGGCCAAGGGCGACGAGGCGCTGTCGCACATCCTGGACGACATCCCGGTTCTGTCCGGGAACGGTGTCGGCAACCGCTGATCCCACTCGGAGGCCCGGCCCGGCGCACTGCGCGGGGCCGGGCCTCCGGCATGTCCGGGCTCTGTCCGGGACGGGTGCGGAAAATATTCGCGGAACGGTGTCAACCGGATCACCAGCCCCATGCGTATACCTCTTGAGATCTGACCACGTCCTGGGAGCCGCATGACCGTCGAGGAGTTTGAGGAGTTCTACGCTCACTCCGTTCAGCAGCTGGTGGGACAGGTGTACCTGATGACCGGAGACCTTCACGAGGCTCAGGACGTGGCGCAGGAAGCCTTCGTACGCGCCTGGGGACGCCGGGCGAAGCTGGACAGGGACGCGGGACCCGAGGCGTGGATCCGTACCGTCGCGTTCCGGCTGGCGGTCAGCCGGTGGCGCAGGCGGGGCCGGGCCCTGGAGGCCTGGCGGCGCTACAGCGGAAGCGAACCGCACACCCTGGCCGCTCCCGAGCCGGGCACGGTCGCCCTCGTCTCCGCGCTCCAGCGGCTGTCCGAGCGACAGCGTCTGGTGACGGTCCTGCACTACGTGTGCGACCTGACGGTGGAACAGGTAGCGGCAGAGACCGGTATCTCGACCGGAACCGTCAAGACTCATCTGTCCCGGGCCAGGGCCGCGCTCGCGGCCGGGCTCGACGACTCACCCGCCTCCGACACCTCCGAGGAGGAGCACGGTGCCTGAGTTCCATCGAAGCGGCGGGGAGGATTCCCTGTCCGCCGCGCTCAAACGCGCCGCTGAGCAGAGCGGGCGGCAGGTGCTGCCGCCGGCCGTCGAGGAGATCGAGGCCCGCGGGACGCGGCGGCGGCGTGCGACCCTGGCTCTCGCCGCCGCGTGCGCGGTGTGTGTGCTGAGCGGAGCGAGCGCGGTCGCCGCGCTGAACTTCACCTCCGAGCAGCCGCCCGCCCGTCCCGCCCCCTCGTTCACCCCGCCGTCGTCGCCGTCCAGTCCGCTGTCGACCCGCAGCCAGTTCCCGTCGCCGTCCGGTCCCACCACGTCCGCCGCCGAGGAGTCCGCCGGCTCGCCCCGCGGCGAGGGGCTGTCCGGCAGTGCCTCGTCCTGGACCGCGCCCGCGGGCTCGGCAACGCCCAGCGCGACGCCGCCCTTCGGCTCGCCGTCCGGCTCCGGACCGTTGGTCACGATGTCGCCCGGCTCCGGCGCGCGCGTCTCCTCATCGCCGGCTGAATAGGGAGACCTCACACCCATGCACGGAGTCAGCCTCGCCATGCCCGGAACCGGCACGCCGCCGGTCCCGCCTGCCGCGCCGCTTCCCGAACCGGTCGCGAGCCCGACGCGGTCCGTCCGGGTCCGGGATCCCTACATCGTGGCCGTCGTCCTGTTCTGCGCGTACGCCGCCCTGTCCATATCCAGATACCTGCGACTGCGGACGATGTCCTGGGACCTGGGCATTTTCGAGCAGGTGATACGCGCCTACGCGCAGCTGGAGGCCCCGGTCGCCGACCTCAAGGGGCCCGGCGTGAACATACTCGGCGATCACTTCAGCCCCGTCGTCGCGCTGCTGGCCCCCGCGTACCGGCTCTTCCCCACGCCCGTCACGCTGCTCGTCGCCCAAGCCGCGCTCTTCGCGCTGTCCGCCATCCCCGTCACCCGCGTCGCGGCGCGTCTGCTGGGCCGATGGCACGGGCTGGCGATCGGTGTGGGGTACGGCCTGTCGTGGGGCGTGCAGCGGGCCGTCGAGTTCGACTTCCACGAGATAGCCTTCGCCGTCCCGCTGATCGCCTTCGCCCTGGAAGCGCTGCTGACGGGCCGTTGGCGGGCCGCGCTGTGCTGGGCGCTGCCGCTGGTGCTGGTGAAGGAGGACCTGGGGCTGACCGCCGCCGCGATCGCGCTGGTCGTGGCGGTGCGCGCGCGGCGTACGGCACCCCGTGTCGTCCCTGACGCGCTGGCGGTGGCGGCGCTGGCGGTGGTCGCCGCCGTGCTCACGTTCGCGTTCGTCATACCGGCCTTCAACTCCGGCGATACGTACGACTACTGGGTCAAGGTCCAGGGCGGGGCCGGTCCCCTCGACGGCTTCGACGTCAAGTTCCGTACGCTCCTCTGGATCCTGCTGCCGACCGCCGGCCTCCTCGCGCCGCGCTCCCCGCTGATACTGATCGCGCTGCCCACGCTCGGCTGGCGCTTTCTGTCGTCGGAGGACCACTACTGGGGCACGGGCTGGCACTACAACGCCGTGCTGATGCCCATCGTGACGCTCGCGCTGGTCGACGCGATCGAGCGGGTCCGCAGCAGCCCCCGGTCCTGGCTGCGTTCGTACGCGCACCACCTTCCCGCGGCGGTCGCGGCCGCGGCACTCGCCCTGACCACCTCGCTGCCGCTGTCGGCCCTGACCGAGCCGGACACCTACCGTGTCCGTCCCGAAGTGAGGTCGGTGAAGAGGCTGCTGGACCGTATTCCCGATGACGCGACCGTCGAGGCCAACGTCGGGCCGATCAGCCTTCTCACCTCGCGCTGCCGGGTCTTCTGGGTGGGCGATACACGCGGTATCACCCCGGACTACATCGCGCTCAACAACACGACCAGGTGGGTCTCGGACCCCCTCGCGTACGCGAAGCGGCTGCATCCACAGGCCACTTACACGCTCACCGGGGATGTGGGCGGCTATCTGGTGCTGGAACGGGCATCGGAACGGGCGACGGGAGCCGAGTAGGTCCGCACTCGCCGGAGCGTGTGCCTTTGGCGGACTCGCTCATGCGTTCAACTCCCCTTTATTCCATATGGGTTGTCACTGAGATTTCCCCATGCGGAGTAGTGAGTAAAGGCCACTTCGGGTGTAGAAACGAGGAATTGCACACGGAGAGGAGAGGACTCGCACCTATGGCTAGGGATTCACTCTCGATCGAAGAGATCGACAAGCCGGCGACGTCGGGCGGGGGCCCGGTTTCTGTGCGATGGGACCCGGATTGGGTGCGGCTGGATTTTCCCGAGCCCACGCGTGAGTTGGTGGAGCGCGTCGCCGTCGGACTGCGGGGGCTGGCGGAATGACCGTACGGGGAGTTGAGGGCGCCGATCTGGTGCCGGGATCCGGGCTCCGGTGGCCCAAGTGCGAGTGCGGCCAATCGATTTGCCCCGATGGCAAGGGTCCCGGCGCGGCGCGCGGAGGCGCCGGTTCCGGGGCGCTCTCCGCGCGCGTGGCCGAGCGGAACAAATGGAGCGGTCGCGGCGGGGCATGAGCGGTGTGAACGCCCGGGGAATTCCCCTGGCACCGGATTACGGACCGTTACGGGGGAACGCGGAATAGCCGTGACCGGGCCCGATGGCGCCTGAGCCGGGCGGGTAGTGTGTCGGAATGCTCACTGTGACCTCCGTGAATGTGAATGGCCTGCGCGCCGCCGCGAAGAAGGGTTTCGTGGAGTGGCTGGCCGGCACCTCCGCCGATGTGATCTGCCTCCAGGAGGTACGCGCCGAGCCCCAGCAGCTTCCCGAGGAGGTGCGCGCCCCGGAGGGCTGGCACGCGCTGCACGCCCCCGCCGCCGCGAAGGGGCGCGCGGGTGTCTCGCTCTACTCGCGGCGGGAGCCGGAGCGTACGCGGATCGGATTCGGCAGCGCGGAGTTCGACGCGAGCGGGCGGTACGCGGAGATCGATCTGCCCGGTGTGACGGTCGCCAGCCTCTATCTGCCCTCGGGCGAGGTGGGCACGGAGCGGCAGGACGAGAAGATCCGGTTCATGGACGAGTTCCTTCCGTATCTGGAACAGCTGAAGAAGCACGCGGCGGCGGACGGGCGCGAGGTGCTGGTGTGCGGCGACTGGAACATCGCCCACCAGGAGGCCGACCTCAAGAACTGGCGCGCCAACCGCAAGGCCTCCGGCTTCCTCCCCGAGGAGCGCGCCTGGCTGACCCGTGTCTTCGAGGAGACGGGCGCGGACTACGTCGATGTCGTCCGCGCCCAGCACCCGGACCGGGAGGGCCCGTACTCGTGGTGGTCGTACCGGGGCCGTGCCTTCGACAACGACACGGGCTGGCGCATCGACTACCACGTGGCGACGCGGGGTCTGGCCGCGCGTGCGGTCAAGGCGTACGTGGAGAAGGCCGCGAGCCACGAGGAGCGGTGGAGCGACCACGCGCCGGTGACGGTCACCTACGATCTCGGATAGCGCCCTTCGCGCCCGGTGACCGGGAGCGGAGGGCGGGGCCCGTACATCCGCCCGGCCTGGTGACCCCGCGGAAGGACCGAGACGCAGTGACCTGGATATCCGCCATGCTGCGGGACTTGAGGGACTGGTGTGCGCGTAAGCCGCTGCTCCCGCCGGAGGGCGGGCGGCATCTGACGCACTCCTCCGATGTACGCGTGCTGATCTGGGCGATGACCGGGATCGAGGTCGTCACCGCCGTCGTCGTCGACGCGGTGATTCCGCCCGCCCTCCGGCCGCCGCACATCTTCTGGGAGGTGATCCTCGTGGTCCTCTGCCTCGGGTTCTGCGCCATGACCGCGCGCGCTCCCCATGTGATCGAGGGCGAGGTGCTGCGGCTGCGGACCGGTCCGTTCCGGGAGCTGGTCGTGCCGCTCTCGGCGGTGAAGTCGTTACGTACCGCCCACGGCAGGTATCCGGGGCGCGGGCTGCGCCGGGTGGCCGGAGACGAGGGCGAGGGCGGCGGCGGGGACGGGGACGGAGAGGGTGACGTCGTCGCGTACTCCGTGTCGAGTGCCACCTCGGCCGTCCTCGAACTCAACGGTCCCTTGCCGGTTCGGCTGCGGCGGGGCGAGTCCGCGCGGGTCCGGCGGGTTCACTTCGCGGTGGACGATCCGGGCGAGGCCGTCCGGGCGATCAGGCGGGCGGCCGACGAGGTCGTCTAGAGGGTGTCTTCCTGGTCCGTGCGCAGGTGGCGGTCCAGGGCCAGCGAGAATTCCGCTTCCACCACGCTCTTCGCCAGCGGGCGCAGTTTCTCCGTGTCCGGTGTGGCGGTGTGGGTGCGCAGGACCGTGGCGAAGAGTTCGGCCAGGGCGTCCGCGTGGACGCGGACGCGGCGGCCGGCTTCGAGGACCGCCGCCAGGGGGACGCCCTCGCGTACCAGGGCCGCCGATACGTCCAGCAGGCGGCGGCTGATGTGGACTATCTCGTCGCCGTCCGTGGCCAGATAGCCGAGGTCGAGGGCTGCCTGGAAGTTCTTGGGGGTGACCTCGCCCTCGAAGTAGTCGGCCAGTTCCTCGGGGGAGAGCCGGACCGGGGTCTCCTCGGTGGGTTCGCCGAGGCCCAGCACCTCGCCCACGTCCCGGCCGCTCTCGAAGGCGGTGGCGAGATCGGCGATGCCGTTCAGGGTGTGGCCGCGCTCCAGCAGGCCCGCGATCGTACGGAGCCGGGCCAGGTGGTGGTCGTCGTACCAGGCGATCCGGCCCTCACGGCGCGGCGGCCGGATCAGGCCGCGTTCGCGGTAGAAGCGCACGGTACGGACGGTGATGCCCGCCTCGCGGGCCAGCTCCTCCATGCGGTACTCGCGGGGTTCGGGGCCTTCTGCCATGCCGGTCAGCTTATGGCGTACCCGGGGGTGTCGCGAGAGCCCCGCCCGGCCCGTGACCAGCGGCACGCGTGCTCGTGAACCGGCATACGCGCCCGCGCGACTTTCCGGCTCCCGACCCCTACCCATCAGTACGGCACTGCTCTACGCTCCAAACCATGCCAGTGATTACTGGCGTGGTTGCGTGGGTGTCGTCCGGTATCAGGAGGCGGTATGGGCCAGCACGAACATGACCACGAGCACGAGCACGTACATGTGGCGGTGGTCGGGTCCGGGTTCGGCGGGCTCGGGGCGGCCGTACGGCTCCGCCGGGAGGGGATGACCGACTTCGTGGTGCTGGAGCGCGCCGAATCCGTCGGCGGGACCTGGCGGGACAACAGCTATCCGGGATGCGCTTGTGACGTTCCCTCACATCTCTACTCGTTCTCGTTCGCGCCCAATCCCGACTGGCCGCGCACGTTCTCCGGGCAGCGGCACATCAGGGCGTATCTGGAGCATGTCGTGGACACCTTCGGGCTCCGGCCGCATCTGCGGCTGAACCACGAGGTACGGCTGATGCGCTGGGACAACGACGCCCTGCACTGGGAGATCGAGACCTCGCGCGGAACACTCACCGCCGATGTCATCGTCTCCGCGACCGGGGCGCTCTCCGATCCGAAGATCCCGGTGATACCCGGGCTCGCCGGGTTCCCGGGGAAGGTCTTCCACTCGGCGCGCTGGGACCACGGCTACGACCTGCGCGGCAAGCGCGTCGCCGTGATCGGTACGGGCGCCTCCGCCATACAGATCGTGCCGGCGATCCAGCCCGAGGTGGGCCGGCTGACGCTGTTCCAGCGGACACCGCCCTGGGTGATGCCGCGCGTCGACCGGGCGATATCCGGGGCCGAGCGCCGGCTGCACCGGGCGCTGCCGCTCACCGGGACCCTGCGGCGCCGTCTCCTGTGGGGCATCAGGGAGTTGCAGGTCCAGGCCTTCACCAAGCGGCCGGACGAACTCGGGCTCGTCGAATCCCTCGCGAAGGCCAATATGGCGAAGGCGATCAAGGACCCGGTGCTGCGCGCCAAGCTGACGCCCTCGTACCGCATCGGCTGCAAGCGCATCCTGCTCTCCAGCTCGTACTATCCGGCGCTCGCCCGGCCCAATGTGGACCTGGTCGCCTCGGGACTGGCCGAGGTGCGCGGTTCCACGCTGGTCGCGGCGGACGGCACCCGGACCGAGGCCGACGCGATCGTCTTCGGAACCGGCTTCCATGTGACGGACATGCCGATCGCCGAGCGGGTGGTGGGCGCCGACGGGATCACGCTCGCGGAGGCGTGGAAGGACGGGATGCAGTCGCTGCGCGGCGCGACCGCGGCGGGCTTCCCCAACTGGATGACGATCATCGGCCCCAACACCGGTCTCGGGAACTCCTCGATGATCCTGATGATCGAGTCCCAGCTGAACTACATGGCCGACTATCTGCGGCAGTTGGACGGGCTCGGGGGCCGCGGGAGCGCGGGCGGGAGCGGGCGCGTGGCGCTGGGGCCCAGGCCCGTCGCCGTACGCGCCTGGAACCACCGGGTGCAGGAGCGTATGAAGCGGACCGTGTGGAACACCGGCGGCTGCACCAGCTGGTACCTGGACGAGCAGGGCCGCAACACCACCGTCTGGCCGGGGACGACGGCCGAGTTCCGCCGGGCCACCCGGGAGGTCGATCTCGCGGAGTACGAGGTGATCCGCGCGGGCGCGGCCGTGCGGGTGCCGAGGCAGGCGGAGAGGCCGGCCGCGGAGCGGCGGGAGCCCGAGCGGCGGGCGTCCGGGAAGCAGGAGTCCGGGAAGCGCGTGGGGTCCCGGGCCGCGAAGGAGAGCGTCCGATGAGGCAGCCGCACAAGGAACGTGAACTGACCGCGGTCTCCGCCGACGGCACCCCTGTCCACATCGAGGTCCACGGCGACGAGGGCCGGCCCGCCGTCGTGCTGGCGCACGGCTGGACCTGCTCGATCCGGTTCTGGGCGGCGCAGCTCGCCGATCTGGCCGCCGATCACCGGGTGATCGTCTACGACCAGCGCGGACACGGCCGTTCGGCGCCGCCGGCCGGTCACTCCGCGGGCTACTCCACGGACGCCCTCGCCGACGACCTGGTGGCGGTGCTCGCCGCCACGCTGGCGCCGGGGGAGCGAGCCGTCCTCGCGGGACACTCCATGGGCGGGATGACGCTGATGGCCGCCGCCCGGCGGCCCGTCTTCCGGGAGCACGCGGCCGCCGTACTGCTGTGCAGCACGGGCAGTTCGCGGCTGACGCAGGAGGCGCTTCTCGTACCGCTGCGGCCCGGCCGTACCCGTACCTGGATCAGCCGGCGGATCCTCGGCGCGCGCGCCCCGCTCGGGCCGGTCACGCCGCTGTCGAAACGGATCCTGCGCTACGGGACGATGGGCCCCGGCGCCGCGCCGGACCGGGTCGCGGAGTGCGCCCGGATCGTGCACGCGTGTCCGCGGCCCGTCCGGGTGGCCTGGGCGCATGTCCTCGGCGAGCTCGATCTCGACGCGGAGGTACGGGAGTTGAGGGTGCCCACCGCCGTGATCGTGGGGAGCGACGACCGGCTGACCCCGCCGGTGCAGGCACGGACGCTGGCCGCGGCGCTGCCCGACCGAGCCGGGGAACCCGGACTCCCTGGGCTCACCGAACTCACCGGGGTGGGACATATGACGCCCGTGGAGGCCCCGGAGGCCGTCACCGGCGCGATTCGGTCCCTCGTCGGTACGTACCTGTACCTGGGTGAGAAGGAGGACGCGGCGTGAGCGGGGCGGGCCGGCAGGGTTTCCGGAATCTCGACGGGCAGGTCGCCGTGGTCACGGGCGCGGCGCGCGGCGTCGGCGAACTGCTGGCGCGCAAGCTCTCGGCGCGCGGTGCGAAGGTCGCCCTCGTCGGTCTGGAGGAGGACGGACTGAAGCGGGTCGCCGCCCGGCTGCACGCCGACCGCGACCAGTGGTACGCGGATGTCACCGACGACACCGCCATGGCGCGGGTCGCCCAGGAGGTCAAGGCGCGGTTCGGCAGGGTCGACATCGTCGTCGCCAACGCGGGTGTCGCGGCCGGCGGTCCCTTCGAGGACTCGGACCCGGACGCGTGGCGGCGGGTCATCGAGGTCAATCTGATCGGAGGCGCGGTGACGGCACGGGCGTTCCTGCCCGTCCTGCGCGAAAGCCGGGGCTACTTCCTCCAGATCGCGTCGCTGGCCGCGATCACCCCGGCGCCGATGATGACCGCGTACTGCGCGTCCAAGTCCGGGGTCGAGGCGTTCGCGCACAGTCTGCGTTCCGAGGTCGCCCACCAGGGCGTCAGGGTCGGCGTCGGCTATCTGTCCTGGACGGACACCGACATGGTGCGCGGCGCGGACCGGGACGAGGTGATGCGGGAGCTGCGGCAGCGGCTGCCGTGGCCGTCGAACCGTACCTATCCGCTCGGTCCCGCCGTGGACCGGCTCGTCGCCGGGATCGAGCGGCGCTCGGCGCATGTGTACGCGCAGTGGTGGCTGCGCGGGATGCAGTCCGTACGCGGATATCTGCCGGCCGTCGTCGCGGCGGCGGGACAGCGCGAGATGCGCCGCTTCGGACCTCGTCTGGCGGGCGTGCGAAAGGGGCTGGTCGGGGCGGGCGGGGCGGCCGACGAGAAGGAGCGCACACAGCGTTACTGATCGAAATGCGCGGAATGTCGGGGCATGTAAGTCTGGTCGAGGCCCCACTCCGGTGCCCCCCAACACCCTTTCAGGAGTGACATTCCATGGCTATTGCCGATCAGTTCAAGGACAAGGCCGAAGAGCTGGCCGCCCAGCAGGCGAATGCGCGGCAGGGCGACAAGAAGGACGACCGGACGCAGCAGCCCGGCCGCCCCGGCCAGCCCGACCGCGGTGCGCAGCCTGGTTCACCGGCCAGGGACCGCAACCAGGGGCAGCACGACGCCCCGCAGCACAACGCGCAGAACGACGCGCAGAACGACGTCCAGCACAACGTGCAGCACGACGCGCACAACGTGCAGCCGAACGCGCAGAACAGGGCGCAGAACGCGCGCGATGACCTGGACGACCGCTTCGACGCCTGAGTGAATGGCTTGATGACAGCGAGGCGCACCCGGTTTCCGCCGGGTGCGCCTCCTCTTTATGTGCGCGCTTTGTGTGTGCGCGTTGTGTCGCCGCGCGCTTTCCGCGTGCGCGGCGGCAGGGGCGGGCGGCGCAGGTCCGGGACCGCCCCGTACCCCGGCGGTGTCGAGGCCGGATGCCCGGCCAGCAGGTCGAGCGCCACCCAGACCGCGTCGTCCAGCTGGGCGTGCCGGCCCTCCGCCCAGTCGAGGGGGGTACGCAGGGCCTCGATGTCCGGTTCCACGCCGTGGTTCTCGATGGACCAGCCGTACGCGTCGAACCAGGCGGCGTTCATGGGCACCGTGATGACCGTCCCGTCGCCGAGCCGGTGCCGTCCCGTCATCCCGACCACCCCGCCCCAGGTGCGCTGGCCGACCACCGGGCCGAGGTTCAGCAGCCGGAAGGCCGCGGTGATCATGTCGCCGTCGGACGAGGTCGCCTCGTCGGCGAGCGCGACGACCGGGCCGCGCGGCGCGTTCGACGCGTACGAGACGGGCTGGGCGTCGCGCGTCAGGTCCCAGCCGATGATCCGGCGGGTCAGCTTCTCGACGACCAGCTCGCTGATGTGGCCGCCCGCGTTGCCCCGTACGTCCACGATCAGCGCGGGGCGCGAGACCTCAAGGCGCAGATCCCGGTTGAACTGGGCCCAGCCGGAGCCGCCCATGTCGGGGATGTGCAGATAGCCGCATCTGCCGCCGCTGATCTCCCGTACGGCCTCCCGGCGTTTGGCCACCCAGTCCTGGTAGCGCAGCGGGCGTTCGTCGATGAGCGGGACGACCGCGACGCGGCGGGAGGGGCGGTCGCGCTCCGCGGGCCGGAAGGTCAGCTCGACGGTCGTGCCCCCGGCGGCGGAGAGCAGCGGGTAGGGACCGGCCACCGGGTCGACCGGCCGTCCGTCCACATGGGTCAGGACCGAGCCCTCGCGGATGCCCGTACCGGCCAGCGGTGAGCGCGCCTTGGAGTCGGAGGAGTCGCCCGGCAGGATCCGTTTGATCATCCACTCGCCGTTCCGGCAGACCAGATTGGCGCCGAGCAGACCGATCGGACGCTGGTAGTGCGGCGGCCCCTCGTTGCGGCGGGCCGGGGTGACATAGGCGTGGGAGGTGCCCAGTTCGCCCAGGACCTCGCGCAGCAGATCGGCGAACTCGTCGGGGGAGCTGACCCGTTCGACCAGCGGACGGTACTGGTCGAGCACTCCGTCCCAGTCGATGCCGCACATGTCCGGCTCCCAGAAATAGGCCCGGATGACGCGCCCCGCCTCGTCGAACGCCTGGCGCCACTCCGCCCCGGGGTCGACATCGTGCAGGATCCGGCGCATGTCGAGATAGACGGTCGTATCGCCGTCGCCCGGCTCGGTGGCGGGTACGGCGCGCAGTTCGCCGCTGTCCACGACCACCAGCCGGGAGCCGTCGCCGCTCGGCACGAACCAGTCGAGATGGCCGACGAGTTCGCTCTTGCGCGCCTTCGTGATGTCGAAGTGTTCGAGGGTGGGGCGGCCCGACATGTCGGCGGGGTTGGCGAACGTCTCGCCGAGCGCGCCGGAGATCGGCCAGCGCAGCCAGACCAGACCGCCGCCGCTGACCGGATACATCGCGGAGTACTTGGACGCGGTGACGGGGAACGGGGTGACGCGGTCGGCCAGCCCCTCGACCTCGACCGTGACCGTACCGTCGCCGGACTCGCCGACGGACGGATCGAGTCCGCCGGCCGCGGGGCGGCCCTCCGGCGACAGCGCGAAGGGCGACGGGGTCGCGGAGGAGAGCGGTACGAGGTAGGGGCGGCAGCCCAGCGGGAAGGAGAGGTCGCCGGTGTGCACGTCGTACACCGGGTCGAAGCCGCGCCAGGACAGGAACGCGAGATAGCGGCCGTCGCTGGTGAAGACCGGATTCTCGTCCTCGAAACGGCCGTTGGTGACGTCCACGACCGTACGGGCGAAGCTGCCGGCGATCTTGGCCAGTTTGATCTGCCGGAGGGAGCGGCCGATGCCGGGGTGCGACCAGGTCAGCCAGTCGCCGTCGGGCGAGAAGGCGAGGTCGGTGACGGCGCCGTTGATGGAGCGGATGAGTTCGGTGACGGGTTCTGGGGTGGGTGCCGGCGCGGCGGGGGTGGCGTCCGGTGGTGGTGTGGTGGTGCGGGGCGTCGGCTCGGATTCTGCTGTCGGCTCTTGTTCCGGTTCTGGTGCCGACTCCGGTTCCGGTTCTGCTTCCGATTCCGGTTCCAGTTCCGGTTCCGCTGTGTCTATCAGCAGCAGCCTGCCGTCGTGCGAGGCGATCGCGATCCGCTCCCCGTCCGGGTCCGCCACCATCTCCCGTACGCGGCCCAACTGCCCGGAGGCCAGCCGCCGCGGCTGCCGCTCACCGCTCGCCCTGGGCAGATACGCGATCTCGATCGCGTCCTCGCCCTCCGCGTCGGTGACGTACGCGACCTGGCCGCTGTCGCCGAGCATCACGGGGAACCGGACCCGGACGCCGGGGGTGTCCGCGATCGTGCGCGCCGGGCCGTCACGGTGGGTCAGCCAGTACAGGCTGCCGCGTACGGAGACGGCGCTCGCCCGGCCGGTCGTGTCCACGGAGATCCCGGCGACATGGCTGCTGGCCGGGACCTGGTAGCCGCGCCGTCCCGCGCGCTGTCCGCCCAGCCGTACCTCCAGCTTGCGCGGCACCGAGTCGGGCGTCAGCGCGTCGACCAGCCAGAGGTCCCCCGCGCACTGGTAGACGACCCGGCGCCCGTCGGACGAGGCGTGGCGGGCGTAGAAGGCGTCGTGGTCGGTGTGCCGGTGCAGATCGGTGCCGTCGGGACGGCAGGAGTAGAGGTTGCCGACGCCCTCGTGGTCGGAGAGGAACGCGATCCGGCCGTCCACGAACATCGGGCAGTCCAGATGGCCGCCGAGGTCCGCGAGCAGCCGCTCGCCGTGCAGCCAGAGCCGGCCCATCGCGCCGCCGCGGTACCGCTTCCAGGCGGCGGGCTCGTGCGGCGGCTTTCCGGTGAGCAGGAGCGTACGGTGCTCGCCGTCGATGTCCGCGACGGCGATGTCATTGACCGGGCCCCAGGGCAGCGCGCCGCCGGGGGAGCCGTCGAGGGGGAGGCCGTAGGCCCAGGCGAAGTACGAGAACGGCTGGCCGTGCGAGGAGACCGCGAGGATCTGGGACTCGCCGTGCTTGTCGGGCGGCGTCCAGCCGCAGACGCGGGTGTCGGTGGCGCCCCAGTAGGTGAGCCGGCGGGCGGGTCCTCCGGCGACCGGGGCGAGATGGATCTCGGGGTCGAGGCTGCGCCAGGTCGTATAGGCGATGTGGCGGCCGTCGGGCGAGAAGCGGGGGTGGCCGACTCTGGTGCGGTCGACGGTGACCCGCCAGGCGCGCGCGGGCCGGTGCCCGGCCGGGACGAGGGGGGCGACCCAGAGGTCGTCCTCGGCGGCGAAGCACAGGGAATCGTCGTGAAGGTGCGGGAAGCGGAGATACGCGACGTCGTCACTCACCCACCCAATGCTGCACTTTCCACGCGTATAACGCCTCCCGGCCGGAGATTGTGGGCGTGGGTCGCCGTCTCGTGGGGCTGGATCCGGGTGCGGTCCTCCGCGGGAAAATATGGCGTAGCCCACAAGCGAAACGGTTTCGTTTCGCTCGGGCGTAGGGTTATCTTCGTACTGTACGAAACCGTTTCGTTTGGCAGGAGCAGATCGTGGCGCGCAGCAGGCTCACCCCCGAGCGTGAAGCCGAGTTGTACGCCGCCGTGCTCGATCTGCTGCGCGAGGTCGGTTATGACGCCCTCACCATGGACGCCATCGCCGCCCGCACCCGGTCCAGCAAGGCCACCCTCTACCGCCAGTGGGGGAGCAAGCCCGAGCTGGTCGCCCATGCGATGCGGCACAACAAGCCGATCAAGATCCTCGACGTGGACACCGGCTCACTGAGCGGTGACTTCCACGCCGTGATGGCACACACCGACGACTGTCAGATGGAGAAGGACAGCGCGCTGATGCGAGGTCTTTTCCATGCCGTCCACGACAACCCCGATCTCCTTCAGGCGCTCCGTGAGCTCCTGATCGAGCCCGAGCTCAACGGGCTCGCGGAGGTTCTCCAGCGTGCTGTGGACCGCGGCGAGGTCGCCGCGGACAACCCCGCGCTGAAGTACGTCACACACATGCTGGTCGGCGCCATCGTCGCCCGGCAGCTGATCGAGGACCGGTCGCCCGACCGGGACTTCCTCACCTCGTATTTCGACGCCGTGATCCTCCCCGCCCTCGGCGTCTGACAGTCCCCCTCAGCACCCGCAATACCTGACGCGTGCCGCTCTCTCGCCGTCGGGCCGGCTCCCCATGCCCTCAGATCCATTCACAGACCCGGGAGTACGCCCTCGTGGCCACGTTCCTCTACAAGCTCGGACGGTTCGCTTTCCGGCGCCGCAACTTTGTCGCCCTGGTATGGGTGGCACTGCTCGCGCTCGCCGGGGTCGCAGCCGCCTCCGCGTCCACGCCCACGTCAAGTTCCTTCTCGATACCGGGGACGGAGGCCCAGAAGGCCTTCGACCTGTTGGAAGAGCGCTTCCCAGGAGCCAGTGCCGACGGTGCGACCGCTCGGGTCGTCTTCAAGGCGCCGGCCGGCGAGAAGATGACCGACGCCGGTCACAAGGCCGAGGTCGGCAAGATCGTCGATGAGCTGTCGGGCGGGTCCGGCCAGGTCGGCTCCGTGACCGATCCGTACACCGCGAACGCCGTCTCGAAGGACGGTACGACGGCGTACGTCCAGGTCTCGTACAAGGTCACCTCGATGGAGCTGACCGACGAGACCCGTACCGCGCTGGAGGAGACCGGCGCCGAGGCGCGGGCGCAGGGGCTGACGGTGGAGGTCGGCGGGGACGCGCTCCAGGCCACCCCCGAGATGGGGTCCACGGAGATCATCGGTGTGGCCGTCGCCGCGGTGGTGCTGGTCATCACGTTCGGTTCGCTGATCGCGGCGGGGCTGCCGCTGCTGACCGCGCTCATCGGGGTCGGCGTCGGGGTCTCCACGATCACCGCGCTGGCCGGCGTGCTCGACCTGGGCTCCACCACCTCCATCCTGGCGATGATGATCGGCCTCGCGGTCGGGATCGACTACGCGCTGTTCATCGTCTCCCGCTACCGGGCCGAGCTGGCCGAGGGCAGGGAGCGCGAGGAGGCGGCGGGACGGGCCGTCGGCACCGCCGGGTCGGCCGTGGTGTTCGCCGGTCTGACCGTGGTGATCGCGCTCGCCGGGCTGTCCGTCGTCAATATCCCGATGCTCACCAAGATGGGTCTCGCCGCCGCCGGTACGGTCGTGATCGCCGTCCTCATCGCGCTCACCCTCATCCCCGCGACGCTGGGCTTCGTGGGCAAGCGGGTGCACGGCCGCAAGGACCGCAGGGCCATGGACGCCAAGGCCGCGGGCGGCGAGGAGACAGCGAAGCCGAACATGGGTACCCGCTGGGCGCGCCTCGTGCTGCGCCGTCCGGTCGCCGTCCTGGTCACGGCCGTTCTGGGCCTCGGGGCCATCGCGATCCCGGCCGCCTCGCTGGAGCTGGGGCTGGGCGACGACGGTACGCAGCCGCCGAGCACCACCCAGCGCAAGGCGTACGACCTGCTCTCCGACGGGTTCGGCCCCGGGTTCAACGGGCCGCTGATGGTCGTCGTGGACGGCAAGGCCAATGACAACGCCAAGGCGGCGGCCACCGAGCTGTCGGACACGGTGAAGAAGCTGGACGGCGTCGCCGTCGTCACTCCGTCCACCCTCAACAAGGCGGGCGACACCGCGACCATCACGGTGATCCCCGAGGACCGCCCCTCCTCGGTCAAGACCGAGGACCTGGTCCACTCCATCCGGGACACCGGCGGGGAGATCAAGGCGGACAGCGGTGCCCAGGTCCTGGTCACCGGTTCCACCGCGATGAACATCGACTTCTCGCAGAAGATGAACGACGCGCTGCTGCCCTATCTCGCGCTCGTCGTAGGACTCGCCTTTCTGCTGCTGGTGCTCGTCTTCCGCTCCGTGCTCGTACCGCTCAAGGCGGCCCTCGGCTTCCTGCTCTCCGTGGTCGCCGCCCTCGGCGCGGTCGTCGCGGTCTTCCAGTGGGGCTGGCTCGGCGGACTGCTCGGGGTCGAGCAGACCGGTCCGGTGATGTCGATGATGCCGATCTTCATGGTGGGCGTGGTCTTCGGTCTCGCCATGGACTACGAGGTCTTCCTCGTCACCCGGATGCGGGAGGCGTACGTCCACGGGGAGCGGCCCGGCGAGGCGATCGTCACCGGGTTCCGGCACGGTGCGCGGGTGGTCTCGGCCGCCGCGGTGATCATGATCGCGGTCTTCGCCGGCTTCATCGGCTCCAGCGAGTCGATGATCAAGATGATCGGCTTCGGGCTGGCCGTCGCGGTCTTCTTCGACGCGTTCGTGGTCCGGATGGCGATCGTGCCCGCGGTGCTCGCGCTGCTCGGCGACAAGGCGTGGTGGCTGCCGCGCTGGCTGGACAGGGCGCTGCCCAACGTGGACGTGGAGGGTGAGGCGCTGCGCCAACGGCTCGGGGACGACGCGTCGCAGGGTCCGGACGGCGGGCCCGGCGCGGACCGTGAGCTCGTACGTGTCTGACCGCACATACCCCGGGGCCGCCGCATGAGCGGTGCGTGGCCCCGGATCGCGCCGGCGGCCGTGGGGACGGGAGCCGACGCGTGACACGCGGCCCGGTCGTACATCCTGAGGGGTGGCGGCCGGGCCGCTGTGTGTTTCAGGTTCGGTGGAGGAGCTTGCTCAGCTCGGTCTCGACCTCGATGTCGTGCCGCTCCTGGCCGACCGGGACCATCGTGTACGAACTGTTCAGGAACCGGCGCAGCGGCGCGGTGTCCAACTGGACCACCGCCACCCCGTCCGGCGAGTGGAACTCCAGCACGACCTGGGCCCGTCCGCACGGCCATATCTGGACGTCGCCCTCACCCGAGGGCAGTCGCAGGCCGGATTCGAGGAGATCGCGGGCGAAGGCCCAGACGACCTCGTCGTCGTCGAGGGAGACCTCGGGCGGGAACACGATACGTATGGCGAGTGGATCGGCGCCGTCATAGCGGAGCGTGACGGAAACGGGTTTGGGGTGGGGGGCGTCCGTGATGAGACGCGCGGTGGCGGGCTGTTCGATGACGGGTGACATCGACTGGCTCCTCGGTTTGCTGCGACGGCTGCTTGTGGCTGCTGTGCTGGGCGGAGTCGGGAGCGTGCCTCCTTGGTTAAGCGACTAACTGGGCGACTAACCGGACATTTAGCTCCTAATCATACAAAATATGCAGCATTTGTCCATCTTTGGCCATGGCTTTGCCGATCGCACACTTGCGGAATACCGTCCCGCCACCTTGCATGTCACCTGCTCTTGCGAATCTTTCGCAAGAAGGCACTATCAATCGAGCGGCTCAACACCGCGCCGTACGAGCAGGAAGCGGAGCCCCCGCCATGCATGTCCCCGACGGATTCATCGATCTGCCCGTCTCGGCCGCCACCGGTGCCGTCGCCGCGGGCGCCGTCGCGGTCAGCCTGCGCGGCGCACGCCGTGAGCTGGACGAGCGCACCGCGCCGCTCGCCGGACTCGTCGCCGCGTTCATCTTCGCCGTGCAGATGCTCAACTTCCCGGTGGCCGCCGGGACAAGCGGGCATCTGCTGGGCGGGGCGCTGGCCGCGATACTCGTCGGCCCCTATACCGGGGTCCTCTGCGTCTCCGTCGTCCTGCTGATGCAGGGCATCCTCTTCGCGGACGGCGGACTCACCGCGCTCGGGGTGAACATCACCGACATGGCCGTGGTGACGATCGTCGTCGCGTACGCGCTCTTCCGCGCGCTGGTGAAGATCCTGCCCCGTACGCGCCGTTCGGTGACCGCCGCGTCCTTCGTCGCTGCGCTGGTCTCCGTACCGGCCGCCGCCCTCGGCTTCACCTTCTTCTACTGGATCGGCGGAACGACCGACATCCCGATCGGCAAGGTGCTGACCGCAATGGCCGGGGTGCATGTGCTCATCGGTATCGGCGAGGCCGCCATCACCGCGCTGACGGTCGGCGCGGTCATCGCCGTACGGCCCGACCTCGTGTACGGCGCCCGGGGGCTGTCCGCGCCGCTGAAGCTGCGGGTGGGCGGGGAACTGGTCGACGCCGCTCCCGCGCCGGAACCCGCGCCGGTGGCCGCGCGCTCCACCCGTAAGGTCTGGGCGACCGGGCTGGTCACGGCGCTCGTCCTGGCCGGATTCGTCTCCTTCTACGCCTCCGCCAGCCCCGACGGACTGGAGAAGGTCGCCGCAGACCAGGGCATCGACCGCAAGACCGAGCCGCACCACGCCGCAGACTCGCCGCTCGCCGACTACGGCGTCAAGGACGTCGACGACGCCCGGATCTCCGGCGGGCTCGCCGGACTGATCGGGGTGGGCGCGACGGTGGTCGTCGGCAGTGGCGTCTTCTGGGCGGTACGAAGGCGCCGTACGGCCGCGGACCCCGCGCCGGCGATCGGGAACGTCTGACATGGGCGCGGGACATGCTCACACGCTCTACCGGCACGGACACTCGCCGGTCCACGCGCTGCCCCCGCACTGCAAACTGGCCGCCGTCTTCTGCTTCGTGCTCGTGGTGGTCTCGACGCCGCGCGAGGCGGTCTGGGCGTTCGCGCTGTACGCCGTGCTGCTCGCGGCCGTCACACGGGTGGCCCGTATCCCCGCCGGTGTGCTGCTGCGCCGGCTGCTGATCGAGGTCCCGTTCGTGGCCTTCGCGTTTCTCATGCCCTTCGTGGTCCCCGGCGACCAAGTCCGCTTCCTGGGACTGTCGTTGAGCGTTCCCGGGCTCTGGGGCGCCTGGAACGTCCTCGCGAAGGGGACGCTGGGCGTCGCCGCGTCCGTGATCCTCGCCTCCACGACCGAGCTGCGCTCCCTGCTGCTCGGTCTCCAGCGGCTGCGGCTGCCACCGCTGCTGGTGCAGATCGCCTCCTTCATGATCCGTTACGGCGATGTCATCACCGACGAGATGCGGCGGATGTCGGTCGCCCGGCGCTCGCGCGGCTTCGAGGCCCGGGGCGTCCGGCACTGGGGCGTCCTCGCCAAATCCGCCGGCGCGCTCTTCATCCGCTCCTACGAGCGCGGTGAGCGCGTCCATCTGGCGATGGTCAGCAGGGGGTACGCGGGCACCATGCCGGTCATCGACGAGGTGACCGCGTCCCGGGCGCAGTGGACGTACGCCGCCGCCCTCCCCGTGACGGCGCTCGCCGTCTGTCTGCTTGGCTGGACCCTATGACCGAGCTTCCCGTCCCCGCCGCGCCCGTGTCCCTTGAGGTCAGCGGGCTCGCGTACGCCTATCCCGACGGCCACCAGGCCCTCTTCGGTGTCGATCTGACCGTCGGACGCGGTGAGCGGGTGGCGCTGCTCGGGCCCAACGGCGCGGGCAAGACCACGCTCGTCCTGCATCTCAACGGCATCCTCACCGCCGGGGCCGGTTCGGTCGCGGTCGCCGGGGTGCCGGTGGCGAAGCGGAATCTGGCCGAGATCCGCCGCCGGGTCGGCATCGTCTTCCAGGACCCGGACGACCAGCTGTTCATGCCGACGGTGCGCGAGGACGTGGCCTTCGGCCCGGCGGCCTCCGGGCTGCGCGGCCCCGAGCTGGAGGCCCGGGTCACCGCCGCGCTCGGCCAGGTCGGGATGGCGGAGTACGCGGACCGGCCGCCGCACCACCTCTCGTTCGGGCAGCGCCGCCGGGTCGCGGTGGCGACCGTCCTCGCGATGGAGCCGGAGATCCTGGTACTCGACGAGCCCTCGTCCAATCTCGACCCGGCGTCCCGGCGTGAACTGGCCGACATCCTGCGGGCGCTGGACATCACCGTACTGATGGTGACGCACGACCTGCCGTACGCTCTCGAACTCTGTCCGCGTGCGGTGATCCTGAGCGAGGGCGTCATCGTGGCGGACGGGCCCACGGGGCAACTCCTCGGGGACGAGGAGCTGATGGGCGCGCACCGGTTGGAGCTGCCGTTCGGTTTCGACCCGCGTTCCGTCTCGCCGGGACACGTTGCACCATAGAGAGGTCGCGCCGCCGGGGCGTGGCCGGACGACGAGCGGTACGAGGCGTGGGTACCGCCGGGGCGGGAGTGCGGGCGTGGACGTCCAGGGCACGGTGGAGGCGGGCTTCGAGCCGGTCAGGGACGCGTTCGTACGGAACTTCGAGCGGCTGGGAGAACGGGGCGCGGCCGTCGCCGTGTACCGGGACGGGCGCAAGGTCGTCGACCTGTGGGCGGGCACCCGCGATGTCACCGGCCAGGAGCCGGGAGACGGGAACGGGAACGCGGACGCGGCGCCGTGGGCCGTCGACACGGCGCAGGTCGTCCGTTCCGCCACGAAGGGCGTCGCCGCCGCCGTACCGCTGCTGCTGCACCAGCGAGGGCAGATCGACCTCGACGCCCCGGTCGGCACGTACTGGCCGGAGTTCAAGGCCGCCGGCAAGGAGCGGGTGCTCGTACGCCATCTCCTGTCGCACCGCGCCGGGGTGCCGGTGCTCGACCGGCCGCTCACCCCGGCCGAGGCCATCGACGGGGAGTCGGGCGCGCGGGCCCTGGCCGCCCAGCGGCCGGAGTGGGAGCCGGGCACCGACCACGGCTATCACGCGCACACCTACAGCTGGCTGATCGCCGAACTGGTCAGGCGGGTCACCGGCCGCGGCGTGGGCCGGTGGATCGCCGAGGAGATCGCCCGGCCGCTGGGGCTGGACTTCTGGGTCGGGCTGCCCGCGGAGGAGGCCCACCGGGTCGGCCGGATCGGTCCGGTCGAGGAGCCGACGGCGGTCGGCGGCGCGCTCAGGCTGCGGCCCAAACGGTCCGTGTCGGAGGCGTACCGCGACGCGGAGTCCCTGACGCGGCGCGCGTTCGGCGTCATCGAACCGCGCCCCGACGAGAACGACCCGGCCTACCGCGCCGCCGAACTCCCCGCCTCCGGAGGCATCTCGACCGCCCGCGCGCTGGCCCGCTGCTACGCCGCGATGATCGGCCCCGTCGACGGTCACCGGCTGTTCGCCCCGGCGACGCTGACGCTCGCGCGTACGGAGGAATCGGCCGGCCCCGACCGGGTCCTGGTCGTCGCCACCCGCTTCGGTCTGGGCTTCATGCTGCACGGCCCGGCCGCCCCGCTGCTCGGCCCCGGCTCCTTCGGCCACCCGGGGCGCGGCGGCTCGCTGGGCTTCGCCGACCCGGAGTCGGGCATCGCGATGGGGTATGTGACCAACGGGATGCGCAAGGGAGTGACGGCCGATCCCCGCGCACAGGCTCTGGTGCGCGCGGTGCGGTCGGCGACATCATCGCCGGATGAAGCGATTTGACGGATACGGAGTTCTGATCACCGGAGCGGGCCAGGGGATCGGCGAGGCGACCGCGCGCAGGCTGGCGGAGGAGGGCGCGCGCGTCCTGGTGACGGATCTGGACGAGAAGCGGGCGGTGACGGCGGCGGAGTCCATCCCGGGCGCGGTCGCGCTCGGCTGTGATGTGGCCGACCGGGCGTCGGTGGAGGCGGCGGTGGCGTACGCGGCCGAGACCTTCGGCTCGCTGGACGTGCTGGTGAACAACGCGTACTCCTGTACGGAGGACGCGCCGCTGTTCGAGGACGAGCCGGATGAGGTCTGGGCGCTGGATCTCGACATCACCCTGACGGGCGCCTTCCGCTGCGCCCGCGCGGCGCTTCCCCATCTGGCGGCCTCGGGCCGGGGCGCGATCGTCTCGATCGGCTCGGTCAACGGCGAACAGGACTTCGGCAACCACGCCTACAGCGCGGCCAAGGCGGGCCTCACCAGCCTGACCCGTACGCTGGCGGGCCACGCGGCCCCGCGCGGCGTCCGCGTCAACCTCGTGGAGCCGGGCACGATCCATACCGGTGCCTGGTCGGGCCGCGAGGCGGAACTGGACCGCGCGGCGGCCCACTACCCGATGGGGCGGGTGGGCACGCCGGCCGATGTCGCGGCCGCCGTCGCGTTCCTGGCCTCTGCCGACGCCTCCTGGATCACGGGGGTGACGCTGCCGGTCGACGGCGGGATCCTGACGAGCAATCTGGGGCTGCGGAGGGCGATCGCGGGCGTGGAGCGGTGAGCGGGCGGGGGCAGGGGCAGGGGCAGGGGCAGGGGCGGGGACGGGGACGGAGCTCAAGCCGCTGCGGCGCCACGAGCCCCATCCCGCCCCAGTGGCCGTCGCGGGCCCGCGAAGATCGACCGGACAGGGCAATACACCTAGAGACCGCGCTCGCGCCGGACCTCGGCGACGTTGGTGGTGTCCACCACCTTGCGCAGGGTCCTGGCCAGTTCGACGGCGTCGCCCACGGCCCAGAGATGGATGAAGAACAGGCGGGGCTCGTCCCTGAGGCCGTGGTTGTGCAACTCGACCAGACCGATCCCGCCGCCCCGCAGGATCTTGATGACGTCCTGGACCTCCTCGGCGACCATCACGACATCGCCGTTGAGCGCGGCCCTGCCGCCGCCCAGGGGCTGGAAGATGAAGGCCGAGATCGTGCCCAGGCCGTGAGGCAGCGCCATGCCGCTGTCGATGATGACCTCACGGCGCGCGAAGGTGGCCTTGTAGACCCCGCCCTCCCTCCAGCCCTTCATGCCCAGCGCGGTATCGATGCCGTCGGTGTCCAGATCGATGGGCCCCGGCGGTCGTGGTGGCTCGGCGGGCGGGGCCGCCGTACGGTCGAGCGCCGCGCGCAGACCGCGGGCGATGGCCACCGGGTCCCGTCCGTGCGCGTGGACATGGGTCCACCAGACATCGGGGGAGTGGGCGAGCAGATGCTTGTGCAGCGCGGTCTGCTCGATGCCGTGCGCCTGGAGGACATCCGTCACCTCCTGAAGCTCACCCTCGGTCACCGTGAGATCGCCCATGACCAGCACGTTGCCGTCGGCGTAGCGGACAAAGGCCACGTGTGAGCCCAGGGCGAGTTCGGGCGAGACCGTAACTCCGTAGGAGACGACATCGAGGTCTCCGCGCGGAAAGTGGGTGTTGTACGCCTTGTCGCCCGCCATGGCGCCCGGCCGGCCCAGCGCCCGCGCGACCTGCTGCCAGTCGGCCGGGGTGGTGGTCACCGGCTGGACCGGCTCGTGCTGGTGACCGCCGCCCTTCACCGTGGCGGTGGCCGGCCCCGGGGAGTCGGCGCGGGCGGCGGTGGCGCCGATCCCGGCCAGCAGCGGCGCCAGCGCGGCGGCCGTGGTCAGCAGGAGACGCCGCGGCGTCTCCGATCGGTGGTCAGCGTCCGTGTCCGGGTCCGGGTCCTGGGTCTCGCCATGGTCCCGCTCCTGGTCCCGCTCCTGGTCCCGGTCCGTGTCCCGGCCCTGGTCCCGGTCGCTGTCAGGTGTGTCGTGGTCGTCCGTGGCTTCGTCTGGTTGTCCGCTCATCACATTGATACCTCCGTGACGAGAGGAGAACATGAGCGACCGGAGAAAACGGGATCTGCCGGGAGCTGTCCGGTGAGTGTTGCCAAAGTGGCACCGTCCGGACCAAAAGCCGCGCGGACCGGACTTGAGGGGCGGTCAGCGCCCGCGCCGCCGTGTCCCCGACGCCACGGGCCGGGTCCGGCGTATCAACCCGCGTGCAGCATCAGCCCGATACCCACCACCATCAGAGACGCCGCCGCGATTCTCGGCGCGCCGAAGCGCTCCTTGAAGAAGACCGCCCCCATGGCCGCGCCGACGATGATGGACGACTCCCGTAGGGCGGCGATCGGGGCGAGCGGGGCGCGGGTCTGCGCCCACAGGACCAGGCCGTACGCCAGCATGGAGAGGGCCGCGCCGAGCAGCCCCCGCGCCGCGTGGGGCCGTAGCTGGGCGAGGAGCCGGCCCCGGCGCGCGTACAGGGCGTACGCCGGGATCATGAGGCCTTCGAGGATCATCAGCCAGGCGATATAGCCCAGCGGCGTGCCCGATTCGCGTACCCCCACCCCGTCCACCACCGTGTACGCGGCGATCGACAGGCCCGTCGCGAGCGCGGCCAGCAGCGCCGGCCACTGGGGGGTGCTGCCCGAGCCCCTGATGCCCCGGAGCGCGAGACCGACCAGCCCCGCCGAGGCGACGACGACGCCCGCCGCCTGCCAGGCGTCCAGCGACTCCCCGACGAAGACGGCGGCCACTACGGTCACCACGAGCGGCGCCGTACCGCGCGCGATCGGGTACATCTGGCCGAAGTCGCCCAGGCTGAACGAGCGCATCAGCAGCACCTGGTAGCCGATGTGCAGCAGCGCGGAGACGATCAGATACGGCCAGGCCGCCGTGTGCGGCAGGGGCGTGAAGCAGGCGATGACGGCGCCGATCACCGCCGCGCCCCCGCCGATCAGAGTGAAGGCGACCAACTGGTCCTTGATCGTGTGCGCGAGGGCGTTCCAACTGGCGTGGACGAGGGCGGCGATGAGGACCGCGACGGCGACGAGTGGCGTCACCCCGCGGCCAGCACCGACGCCACCACCGGGCCCGCCGCGTCGCCGCCGTGGCCGCCGGCCTGGACGACCGCCGCCGCCGCGAGATCGTTCTGGTAGCCCGTGAACCAACTGTTGGAGGTGGCCTGGCCGTCGACCTCCGCGGAACCGGTCTTCGCGCCCTTGTCGCCGCCGAGCCCGGACATCGCGTTCGCGGCCGTACCGCTCGTGGCCGTGACCCGCATCATGCCGCGCAGCTGGCTCGCCACGTTGTACGGCAGCGAGCGCGCGGCGGTGGCCAGTTCCCGGTCGTCCAGTGAACGCGGCACGATGACCGGCTGCTTGAACGAACCGTTCTTGGCGGTGGCCGTGATGGACGCCATGTTGAGGACGTTCATCTGGACCGTGCCCTGCCCGATGTACTGCGCCGCCGCCTCACCGCCGGTCGCGGCCGGCACGCTGCCGTCGAAGGACGCGACACCGGTCTTCCAGTTGTCGAGGCCGATGCCGAAGACCTCCTCGGTCTCGGCCTTCAGCGCGGCGTCGTCCTTGGTGTCGTCGATCAGCTTGATGAAGGCGGTGTTGCAGGAGCGGGCGAAGCTCTGCGTGAACGTGCCGCCCGCGATGGAGAAACCGTCCAGGTTCGTGAACGTACGGCCCTGGTACATCGCTTCCTTGGGACACTCGGCCGACCGGTCGGCGGCCACGAGCCCCTTCTCCAGCAGCATCGCCGCGGTCACTATCTTCATCGTGGAGCCCGGTGCCTGCCTGCCGAGCATCGCCGCGTTCCAGCCGTCCTTACGGTTGTTGGCGACGGCCAGGATCTCGCCCGTACTCGGCTTGACGGCGGCGACCGACGCCTCGCTGTACTTCTTCACCGCCTGCTCGGCGGCGGCCTGCACGTTCGCGTCCAGCGTGGTCTTCAGCCGGCCCGCCGTGCCCTTGGAGAGCGTGAGCAGCGTCTCGTCCGGCACGCTCCCGGCGTCGCTCTTCAGCACCAGCTCGACACCGGACGAGCCGCCCGCGTCGGCGCCGTACCGCTTGCGCAGCTCGTCCAGGACCGGCCGGAGCGAGGGGTACTTCTCCTTCGTCAGCTCCGTGCCGTTGCGGTCGACGGCCTTGATCGGGGGCGTGGAAGCCTCGTTGGTGACGAGGCGGGTGTCCTTCGTCAGCTTCGGGTGGATGACGGCGGGCGCCCAGTCGACCAGCGGACGCCCGGTGGTCAGCCCGCGCACCACGGTCAGTTCCGAGGCGTACGACCAGGGCTTGGTCTTCCCGTCGAACGAGATGGTGGCCTTCACGGTGAACGGGACCTTGGCGCCGACCGCCTCACCCGGCGTGATCACCGCGTTGGTGACATGGGCCGTGTCGCGGTAGCCGCCGATGGCGGGCTCGGCGGTGGCCGGGTCGTTGGTCAGCTGGGCGACCGCGGCCGCGTCGTCCCCCTTCGCCCACCCCGTCAGGAAGTCCTTCGCGGCCTTGTCGACCTCGGCGGCGCTCAGCGGTCCGGTCCTGACCTCGCGCGTGGTGGTGGCGTCGCTGCCCGGGGACCCGTTGCCGCCGGTGAGCCCGCCGTACACGTTGTAGGCGCCGTACCCCACGCCGCCGGCGAAGACGGCGAACACCCCGCCTATTACGGCGATCTTGGCTCCGCTGCGCATGACTGCGGTCCCCTCCCCAGGAGCCCCCCTGAACTTCTGAACGCGTTCAAGGAGATATCACGCGCACTCTACGGGACGGGTGTGTCACGGGGGGCGAGCGCCGGCGAGTGTTACCGGACTGAGGCGCACCCTTGCCGTCACCGTTCCCTCGCCGTTTCCTCGTCGTTTCCTTGCCCCCTGTCCGACGCCCGACGCCCGACGCCCGACGCCCGACGCCCGACGCCCGACGTCCGACGCCCGACGTGGTCAGACCCAGGTGTCGAGCCACATCCGGTTGCGCCACGAGTCCAGCGGGATCGCCGTGCCCGTGTACAGCGGCCAGAAATAGATGAAGTTCCAGATGATCAGCAGGACCAGCACCCCGGCACCGACCGCGCCGATCGTCCTGCGTCTCTCGTCGGAGCCCGCCGGCCCCACGATCGCGCCGATCATCATCGTCACCGCGAGACAGATGAACGGGACGAAGACGACCGCGTAGAAGAGGAAGATCGTCCGCTCCTGGTACAGGAACCAGGGCACCCAGCCCGCCGCCACCGCGCAGGCGATCGCGCCCGCGCGCCAGTCGCGGCGGAAGAACCAGCGGTACAGGACGTAGCAGAGCGCGAGGGCCCCCGCCCACCACAGCAGCGGGGTGCCGATCGCCAGCACCTCGCGGGCGCATTTGCCGGCCGTGGACGCCGGGCAGCCGTCGGTGCCGGCCGCCGGGTCCTCGTAGAAGTACGAGACCGGACGGCCCAGGACGATCCAGCTCCACGGGTTCGACTGGTAGGTGTGCCCCGACGTCAGATTGACGTGGAAGCTGTAGACCTCGTTCTCGTAGTGCCAGAGGCTGCGCAGCCAGTCGGGCAGCCAGGTCCAGTGGCCGCCCTTGCCCGCCGTCTCGGCCCAGTTCCTGAAGTAGCCCTTGTCGGTGACGATCCAGCCGGTCCATGAGGCGATGTACGTGAGGATCGCGACCGGGACCGTCGAGAAGAAGGCCGGCACCAGATCGCGCCGGAACACCCCCCAGAACGGCCCCCCGCCCGCCGTACGGCGCGCGCCCAGGTCCCACACCACGGTCATGAGCCCGAAGGCGGCCAGGATGTAGAGCCCGTTCCACTTCGTCGCGAACGCCAGGCCGAGCATCAGTCCGGCCGCGATCCGCCACGGCCGCAGGCCGAGCCGCAGATTCTCCGCGATCTCCCTGTCCGGGCGCAGCACGCCCTCCTCGTCCACCGGGAGCGCCGCCGCCAGTCTCCGCCGTGCCCAGTCGCGGTCGATCAGCAGACAGCCGAAGGCGGCCAGTACGAAGAACATCAGCACGAGGTCGAGCAGGGCCGTACGGCTCATCACGAAGTGCAGGCCGTCCACCGCGAGCAGCGCGCCCGCCAGGCACCCCAGGAACGTGGAACGGAACAGCCGCCGCCCGATCCGGCACAGCATCAGCACGGAGAGCGTGCCGAGCACCGCCACCATGAAGCGCCAGCCGAAGGGGTTGAACCCGAAGAAGTGCTCGCCCAGGCCGATGACCCACTTGCCCACCGGCGGATGCACCACATAGCCGGGATCGGTCGGCACCGGGACGGAGGACGGGTCCTTCAGGATCGACTTGTCGATGTCCTTGGGCCAGCTGCCCTCGTACCCCTGGTTGACGAGCGCCCAGGCGTCCTTCGCGTAATACGTCTCATCGAATATCACCGCCTTGGGGCTGCCCAGGTTCCAGAACCGCAGTACCCCGGCGACCAGCGCCACGAGCAGCGGCCCGCCCCACGCGGACCAGCGGATCATCCGGTCCGCGAGCCGGGGAGGCACGCCGAGCACGGCCCACAGCCGCTCCGAGGGCCTGGTGTACGGCGGCACCAGCCGCTCGCGCAGCCCGGTCACCGGCCTGGGCACATGGCCGAATCGGCGCAGCCGCTGAGGCCATGAGGGCGGCTTGTCGCCGGCGTCGTGCCCGTGGAGGGCTTCTGGCGCAGTACTGGTCACCGCGCCATCGTAGGGAACGCCGCTGTGCGTGGGGTGCCTCGCGCCCTGCGAGGATGGCGGATGTGATTGGAACGCTGGTACTCGCAGGGACGCCCATCGGTGATGTCACGGACGCGCCGCCCCGGCTCTCCACCGAACTGGAGACCGCCGATGTGATCGCCGCGGAGGACACGCGGCGGCTGCGCAGGCTCACCCAGGCGCTCGGTGTGCGGACCACCGGCCGGGTCGTGTCGTACTTCGAGGGCAATGAGTCCGCGCGTACGCCGGAGCTGGTCGAGGCGCTGACGGGCGGGGCGCGGGTGCTGCTGGTCACGGACGCGGGCATGCCGTCCGTCTCCGACCCCGGCTACCGGCTGGTGGCGGCGGCCGTCGAGCGGGACATCAAGGTCACGGCCGTGCCGGGCCCGTCGGCCGTGCTGACCGCGCTGGCGCTCTCCGGGCTGCCGGTGGACCGTTTCTGCTTCGAGGGCTTCCTGCCCCGCAAGGCGGGCGAACGGCTCGGCCGGCTGCGGGAGGCCGCGGACGAGCGGCGCACGCTCGTCTACTTCGAGGCGCCGCACCGCCTGGACGACACTCTCGCCGCGATGGCCGAGGTCTTCGGAGCCGACCGCAGGGCGGCCGTCTGCCGCGAACTGACCAAGACGTACGAAGAGGTGCGGCGCGGCGGTCTCGGCGAGCTGGCGGCCTGGGCGGCCGAGGGCGTACGGGGAGAGATCACCGTGGTCGTGGAGGGCGCCCCGGAGCCGGTGCCCGGCGAGCTGGACCCCGAGGAGCTGGTGCGACGGGTGCGGGTGCGGGAGGAGGCGGGGGAGCGGCGCAAGGAGGCGATCGCGGCCGTCGCCGCCGAGGCGGGCCTGCCCAAGCGCGAGGTGTTCGACGCGGTCGTCGAGGCGAAGAACGCCGCGCGCACCGCCTCCGGAACAGCCCCCGGAACGGCCCCTGAGGGCAGGTCTTCCGCAGCGGGCAAAGGACCATCGTGAAATGTAAAGCGCAGACCGCGTACCGGGCCCTTTGGGCATGAGAAGGCCAAGACCAATCCATTAATCGACAGGGCTGATGCGCTCCCGCTGTTAAAGGCGTCCACTTGGTCAGTGGAGAGGAGCTGGCATGAGTGAGATCACGGGTACAGCCGTTGCCCACGAGGCATATGCCTTTTGTTGTATGCGCTGTGGGCACGGCTGGGAGCAGGCGTACGACATAGAGCACCACGTCGACGGCTCGGGCCACAATTTCGTCGTCTACAAGTCCGAGGGTGTGCGGGTACCTTCCCCGCTGTCCAGCCCGAATTGCGTCAACTGCGGGGGGCATGTCGTCCGCATCATGCGTTCCGGGCAGGTCTCTTCGGTACGGGCGCTCATGGCGGAGCAGCACCACCCGGCGAAGTCCAGGCGCGCCGCGGCTGCCGAGGAGATACCCGCGCAGGCGGGCGAGGAGATACCCGCCGGAACCGCCGGCGCCGCCCCGTCGGGGGAGGACGGGGCGACCGGGGCGGGCAGGGCGGCCAAGCAGCACCACTGGCATCTCTCCGACCTCCTGCACCCCTTCCAGCACCACCACCGCACGTGAGCCACCCCGAGTCACCGAACCACCCCGAGTCACCGAGCCACCCCGAGTCACCGAGTCGCCCGTACCACCGCGTGTGATCTCCCGGCGCATGTGATCCCGCGGGCGCGGCCCTCGTAGGATCGCGTCCATGAGTGCGAAACAAGCCCCGCCACCGCTGCCCGAGCCCCTTCGGGTGCCGGTCGCGGACGCGCACACCCACCTGGACATGCAGGACGGCACGGTTGAGGACGGTCTCGCCAGGGCCGCTTCGGTCGGTGTGACGACGGTGGTCCAGGTGGGGTGCGACATCAAGGGCTCGCGGTGGGCCGCGGAGACGGCGGCGGCATACGAGAACGTCCACGCGGCGGTCGCGCTGCACCCCAACGAAGCGCCGCGCATCGTGCACGGCGACCCCGACGGCTGGTCGCGGCAGGGGGCCCGCGAGGGCGGCGGCGACACGGCGCTGGACGACGCCCTGGCCGAGATCGACCGGCTGGCCGCGCTGGAGCCGGTACGGGCCGTCGGCGAGACGGGGCTCGATCACTTCCGTACGGGCCCCGAGGGCATGGCCGCCCAGGAGCGCTCCTTCCGCGCCCATATCGAGATCGCCAAACGCCACGGCAAGGCGCTCGTGATCCACGACCGCGAGGCGCACGCCGATGTGCTGCGTATCCTCGCGGAAGAAGGCGCTCCGGAACGCACGGTGTTCCATTGCTATTCCGGCGACGCGGAAATGGCCGGGATATGTGCGGCGGCCGGCTATTACATGTCGTTTGCGGGCAATGTCACATTCAAAAACGCTCAACCGTTGCGTGACGCGCTCACAGTAGCGCCATTGGAGCTTGTTCTCGTCGAAACGGACGCGCCCTTTCTCGCGCCGGCTCCCTATCGCGGCCGGCCCAATGCGCCTTATCTCATTCCGGTTACGTTGCGCGCCATGGCCGAGGTGCGGGGGATCGGCGAGGACGCCATGGCCGAGGCGATTTCCCGCAATGCGGCGCGTGCGTTCGGTTACTGACGCATAACGGACCGGGGGTGCCGGCGGGGGAGCGCAGGGTAGCGTCGGCACGCTGTGTAGTCGAGTCGCTTTGGAGAGTGACGGCGCCTCCATTAGTCTCCGTGGGCACCGCGGCCGGGAGCATCCGGGCCGCGGCGGACCGGACCGGACCGGATCTCGTGGAGCGTCGTGAGCAATGCGCAGGGCAGTCACCGTGCGGCACGGGGCGGGTTGGGCCGCCGTAAGACAGCACCGCCGGGGGCCGCACCGTCCGGAACCGCACCGTCCGGGGCCGCACCGACGCCCCGAGCCGTCCTGCTGCCCAAGGCCGCCCTGCCCAAGGCCGCCCTGCCCAAGGTCTCCCTGCCCAGGCCCGCCGCCTCCCCCGAGGCGCTGCGCCGGCTCGTCCCGCAGGCGCTCGTCGTCGCGTTCCTCGCCGGTGGCACCTCGGCGTTCCTCGTCAACGACAAGGCCGTGGAACTCACCGTCGACGGCGGCGAGCCGCGCACGCTGCACACCTTCGCCGGAGAAGTGGAGGAACTGCTCGCGCACGAGGGCGTGTCGGTCGGCGCGCACGACATCGTCGCCCCGGCGCCCGGCGCGGAGCTCGCGAACGGCGACGAGGTCGTCGTCCGCTACGGGCGGCCCGTCCTGCTCACCCTCGACGGACACCGGCGCCAGGTGTGGACGACGGCCCGCACCGTCGAAGGCGCGCTGCGCCAGCTCGGGGTGCGCGCGGAGGGCGCGTTCCTCTCCGTCTCGCGCTCGGCCGCGATCTCCCGTACCGGACTGGCCCTGGACGTACGGACCGAGCGCACCGTCACATTCATGGCGGACGGCCGTGAGCACACGATCCGTACCAACGCGGCGACCGTCGCGGAGGCCCTGGCGCGGGCCGGCCTCACGCTGCACGGGCAGGACACCACGTCCGTACCGCCGGACACCTTCCCGCGCGACGGCTCGACGATCACCGTCATGCGGATCACCGCCGGTGAGCGGGTACGCGACGAGCCCATCCCGTACGACACCGTACGGACCGAGGACCCCGGCCTCTTCCGGGGAACGGAGGTCGTCGACCAGCAGGGCAGGCCGGGCGCACGCCGGGTCACGTACGCCCTGCGCACGGTCAACGGCGTCAAGGAGAAGCCGCGGAAGATCCACGAAGAGGTGGTGCGCCGGGCGGTCGTCCAGCGGGTGAGGGTGGGTACGAAGACGGCGCCGGCCTCCGTGTCCGGCGCGGACGGGCTCAACTGGGCCGGGCTCGCCGCCTGCGAGTCGGGCGGCCGGCCGGGGGCGGTCGACGCGTCGGGGAACTACGGCGGGCTGTACCAGTTCGACACCGGCACCTGGCACGCGCTCGGCGGCAGCGGACGACCGCAGGACGCGCCGGCCGAGGAGCAGACGTACCGCGCGAAGAAGCTCTACGTGCAGCGGGGGGCGAGTCCCTGGCCCCACTGCGGCCGTAGGCTGACCGGGTGAGCACCACTGAGCCCGACGCCCCTGAGCCCCACGCCGACGAGTCCCATGCCGACGAGTCCCACGCCCCTGGTGGACCTGACGCCTCCGATGGCCTGCTGGGCCCGGCGGACATCCGCGAACTGGCCGCGGCGCTGGGCGTACGCCCGACCAAGCAGCGCGGACAGAACTTCGTCATCGACGCCAACACCGTCCGCAGGATCGTCCGCACCGCCGAGGTGCGCCCGGACGATGTCGTCGTGGAGATCGGCCCCGGGCTCGGCTCGCTGACGCTGGCGCTGCTTGAGGCGGCGGACCGGGTGACGGCCGTGGAGATCGATGACGTCCTGGCGGGCGCGCTGCCCGCGACGATCGAGGCGCGGATGCCGGCGCGCGCCGGGCGCTTCTCGCTCGTGCACTCCGACGCGATGCGGGTCCGGGAACTGCCGGGCCCGGCGCCGACCGCGCTGGTCGCGAACCTCCCGTACAACGTGGCCGTCCCAGTGCTGCTGCACATGCTGGAGCGCTTCCCGACGATCGAGCGGACGCTGGTGATGGTCCAGGCGGAGGTCGCCGACCGGCTGGCCGCCGCGCCGGGCAGCAAGGTGTACGGGGTGCCGTCCGTGAAGGCCAACTGGTACGCGGACGTCAAGCGGGCCGGCGCCATCGGCCGTACCGTCTTCTGGCCCGCGCCCAATGTGGACTCGGGCCTGGTCTCGCTGGTGCGGAGGGCCGAGCCGGTGAAGACGACGGCCTCCAGGGCCGAGGTCTTCGCGGTCGTCGACGCGGCCTTCGCGCAGCGCCGCAAGACGCTGCGCGCGGCGCTGGCGGGCTGGGCGGGCTCGGCCCCGGCGGCGGAGGCGGCGCTGGTCGCGGCGGGCGTCTCGCCGCAGGCGCGCGGCGAGGCACTGACAGTCGAGGAATTCGCGCGGATCGCGGAGTCGAAGGGGGCGGGCGCGTGAGCGTCAGCGCAGGGGTACGCGTACGGGTGCCCGCGAAGGTGAACGTACAACTGGCGGTGGGCGCGGCGCGCCCCGACGGCTTCCACGACCTGGCGAACGTCTTCCTCGCCGTGGGCCTGTACGACGAGATCACGGTCACCCCGGCCGACGAACTGCGGATCACCTGCACGGGCCCGGACGCCGGGCAGGTCCCCTTGGACCGCACCAACCTCGCGGCCCGCGCGGCGCTGGCACTGGCGGAGCGCCACGGCATCGACCCGCGCGTCCATATCCATATCGCCAAGGACATCCCCGTCGCGGGCGGCATGGCGGGCGGCAGCGCGGACGGCGCGGGCGCCCTGCTGGCCTGCGACACCCTCTGGTCGCTGGGCTCCTCACGGGACGAACTCCTCGCCATCTGCGCCGAGTTGGGCAGCGACGTCCCCTTCAGCCTGATCGGCGGCGCGGCGCTGGGCACCGGCCGAGGCGAACAGCTCACCCCGCTCGATGTGGGCGGCGACTTCCACTGGGTGTTCGCGGTCGCCGACGGCGGCCTGTCCACGCCGACGGTGTTCCGCGAGTTCGACCGCCGGACGGAAGGGACGCCGATCCCCGCCCCGTCCGCCGACCCGTCCCTGCTCGCCGCCCTCCGCACGGGCGACACCATCGCCCTGGCCGGCGCCCTGTCCAACGACCTCCAACCCGCGGCCCTCACCCTGCGCCCCTCCCTGGCCGACACCCTCGCGGCGGGCACGACGGCGGGCGCCCTGGCAGCCCTGGTCTCGGGCTCGGGCCCGACGACGGCCTTCCTGACGAAGGACGCGGACGCGGCGGAGGAGGTCGCGGAGGCCCTGCGCACCTCGGGCACCTGCCGTACGACACGGGTGGCCTCGTCCCCGGCACGGGGGGCGACGGTGGTGGGGTGAGTGCGGGTTGACCCCGACTACCCCTCGTCACCCAAGCGGGACCCATCGCCCGGCCATCCAGATTCGGATGCGATGCCAACGTGAACACCACGCCGTCGCCGCCGGGTGCGCGGCGGCCGGGCTCCGTATGCGTCCCTTGTGTGGTTTGCGTGCCGTTCCGTCTGCTCGTCGGTCCGGCACGGCCGGAGCGAGAACGGCCACTGTACGTGGACTTGACCAGCACCTACTGTGATGCGCCACACCGCGCTTTCACGGAGGGCTACGCGTATGGAACCGGAGCTGGCCGCTTTGGCGGGCACCGCGGGAACGACACTTGTCACCTTACTGGCGACCGATACCTGGCAGAGCATGAGAGAAGGGTTACTGCTCCTCTGGCGACGGGCACGGCCCGACCGGGCGCAGGCCATCGCCGGCGAACTCGACTCGTCCCGGGACGAACTGCTCATCGCCCAGGCGTCGGGCGACCGGGAGGCCGAGGCGGAGATCCGGGCGGAGTGGCAGGGCCGAGTGCGACGGTTGCTGACCGAGCACCCCGAACTGGCCGAGGACCTGAGCGTGCTGCTGGCCGAACTGGCTCCGGGCGTTCGCGCCCAGCCCCTCCCGACCCAACAGGCCACCGCCTCCGGCGAGGCACGGATCTACCAGGCAGGCCGTGACCTCCGCTTCGATCAGCGGTGAGCGGTCGCAACGACGGCCGAGCCGAAGATCAAGGGCGCGTCTACCAGGCTTCGGGCGACCAGCACATTACCGAACATCATCATCACAGCCCGTCGTGGTCCGGACCGGACTCGGTACGGCACCCCGCCGTGGGCCGGGCGCCCGTGATACTCCGTGACCGTGATGAGCTCATGGAGCGTCTGCGGGCCGCTGTCGCCGAAGGCGCGGGGAACGGGGTCTTCGTCCTCCATGGCCTCGGAGGCTGTGGAAAGACGGCCGTCGCCTACACGCTCTTCCGGTACGCGGCGAACGAGGCCGGTCGCCTCAGTCTCTGGGTCAACGCCTCCGACCACGCCTCCTTACGCGCCGGCATGCTCGCCGTGGCCGCCGACCGGGGAGCGGGCGAGGGCGAACTGATGGCGGCGCGCAGCGGTCTCCGCGCGGCGGCCGACCTGGTCTGGGACCGGCTCGACCAGTCCGACCGGCCCTGGTTACTGGTTCTCGACAACGCGGACGATCCGGCGGTGCTGCGCGACGGCGGCTGGTTGCGCACGAGTCCGCGCGGCACCGTTCTCGTGACCACCCGTCAGTCGGCGAACCACTGGTGGCCCGCCGCCGAACTGCTCCACGTCGGCGTGCTGCCACGTCCCGAAGCCGCCCAAGTGCTCTGCGACCTCGCGCCGGGCACCGGGACCGCCGAGGAGGCCGGCACCATCGCCGACCGGCTCGGGCGCCTTCCGCTCGCGCTGACCCTCGCCGGCGGATTCCTGGCCCACCAGGTGATCGAGCCCTGGACCATGGCCGAGTACGGCCGCCGCCTCGAAGACCGCCAGGACCCCATCGAACTGATCGACCAGGGCGCGAGCGCCACCGGCAACGACTCCCGCCATCTGATCAGCGGCACCTGGCAGCTCTCGCTCAACGCTCTCGTCAGACAGGGACTGCCTGATGCCACCCCTCTGCTGAGGCTGCTGGCCTGCTGGGCGAGCGACCCGCTCCCGCTCTCACTGCTCAGTGGCGTGGAACTCGGCCCGGATCTGCCGGCGGCCCGCGTCGAACTGACACTGCGTGGGCTCCTCGACCACTCGCTCACCGAACTCGTACCCGGCGGCGCCGTGCGTTGCCTGCGTACGCACGGGGTGCTGCTGGACAGCGTTGCCCGGGGTACACCCGACGATCAGCGTGACCGGCTCGCCGCCACGGCCGCCGGTCTGCTGGCGTCGGCCCTTCCCGAAATGCCCGAGCGCGGGATACGGGACGCCCGGCTCAGCCTCCTCGCCTCGCATGTCCTCGTGCTCCTTCGGCGCGTACGGGACTGGTCCGCCGTGCGACAGCCGACAGTGGAGGCGGCCGTCGCATGCGCTCTGCGGCTGGTGACGGCTCAGCACCGTGCCGGTGACTACGCGTCGGCGCTCGCCGTCGCGAGCCGGGCCGTGGAACTCGCGAGGCCCCGGCTGGGCGAGGACCACCTCCTCGTGCTGAGACTCCGTCAACGCGTGGGGAAGTCCGTCGACCGTCTGGGACGCCTCGCCGAGGCGACGGAGCTGCACCGCCGGGTGCTCGCCGATCTGGAGCGTGCGTACGGTGCGGATTCCCCGGATACGCTGACGAGTTGTCTGCATTTGTCGCGCCCTCTCACCTGGCTCGGTGATACGGCGGAGGCCGTGGCGCTGATGCGCCGGGCGGCGAGGGGTCGGACGGCGCGACTGGGCCCTTCGCATCCACTGACACTGGAGGCCCGGGCGTGCCTGCTGGAGTTGCCACCGGGAGCAGAACTGGACGAGGAAGCCCAGGAAGGGCCCGGCGTGGTCGCCGTGTGCCGCCGAGAACTCGGCCCGGACCACCCGATCACGCTCTCGGCCGAGCTCAACTGCGCTCACGCCTTGTTCAACACTGGCAAGTCGGCCGAAGCTCTGCCACTGGCCCGTAGAGCCCTGGCCGCACATGAGCTGCGTTATGGAGCCGAGTATCCGATCACGATGGCCTCCCGGAGCCTGCTGGGCAGTGTCCTCGCCGCGCTGGGCGAGCTTTCGGAGGCTGTCGAACAGACCGAGACCGTCATCGAGGGGCGAGAGCGGATACTCGGCCCGAGTCACCCGTGGACGCTGGCTGCCCGGGAGAAGCTCGCCAGGTACCGGGACCTTCAGGAGAATGCGTAGCGACGGGCGCCGGGGCCGGGGGGCGAGCGGACCTTTAGGAGAGGCCGCGCCTGGCGCGAACTCGTCACTCAGCGTTGCACCATGATGTGTGCTCGGTCATAATCGCGCCAACTCACCTGGAGGATGCGCGTGGTTCGTGCGTGGGAAGCAGACCCCTCTTCGTCGCTGGTCCGTCGTCTGGGTAAATCCCCCGAGGAGTTGGGGACAACGGGCGGTGAGTCCGGCTGCCCGGATATCTGGGAGCTGGAGAACGGTGATATCGCGGTGATCGGCAGGGATCTCACCGATTCCTATCGGGCGCGCCTTCCCGATGGGTTGAAAATCGCCCCGGACGAGCGGCTGGTCATCATTCCGCGCACGACAGCCGTGGCCGCGAAGGAGGATATTCCGGATGCGTAGCTCCCTGGCGGACGCGACCGGCGACCGGCTTGAGCTGGGCGCGTACCTGGAAGACTTCGACAAGCACTTCTGGCGCGCGGGCAGTGCGGGCTTCTGGAAGCTTGAACGTCAACAGACTTTCAGAGAGGCCGGGGTGAAGAGCTGGGAAGCGTTCTTCCGTGGGGAGTGGGAGAAGGCCCTTTCGCTCCTCTCGGAGCAGCGAGGTCATTACGAGAGATACTTCCGAAAGATCGCGGACCACGGGTTCGGCCTCCACCGTGTCCGTGTGGTCGAGGAACCCATCGCCCCCTATCTGCAATGGGAACTCCACCTTCTGCACCTGAAGGAACAATGCGGAGAAGATACGCGGGTCGTGGGGTTGAGTGACATCGCATTACTTGAATCCGATGACGCGTTACCGGAAATCGCCATCATCGGATCCTCCGTGCTGTACGAAATCATTTATGATGACGACGGAAACCTTGCCGGCGGCAGGAAATACACCGACAGTGAGGTGATCGCCGAGTGCAAGCGAATCATTCTGGATCTGCATGAATCCGGAGAGCGGCTCAACAGCTTCTTCGAGCGTCGCGTCGCCCCCCTGCCCGCCCCTGCCGTGCACCATCTTCAAGCGTAGAGGCCGGGTGTCCGGTCTCGTGAAATATTGGGCGGATCGATGCGTGTCATCCTGGTGTCCTATTCGGCGCAAGGATTCGCGGTCCTGCACGGTGTCTGTGAACGGGCCGGGCACCTGCCCGTGGCGTACGTACACGCGCGGTCCCTGAGGCCCGGCGGGCCGACCAGGTCCGGCGCCGGACCGGTGGTCGGCGAGATCGCCGACAGGATTCCGCAGGGGGTCGATCTATTTCTTCCCGGCAGCAAGAAGGTGCTGGCGAAGACCCTGCGTGGATATGAAGCGGACCTCGTGATCTGTTACGGGTTCCCCTGGAAGTTCCCACCTTCCGCCCTGCGGGCCACGTCGCTGGGGGCCATCAACGTTCATACCTCGATGCTGCCGAAATACCGTGGCCCCATCCCCGTGAACTGGGCGATCAGGAACGGTGACCCGGAAATCGGAGTGAGTGTCCACTGGATGGATGAGGAATTCGATTCCGGTGGAATCCTGATCCAGGAATCCGGAATCGCGCTGGATGACGATGTGCTTCCTGAGCGTATCTGGGGTGCGGTCGACGAATTCATTTCGCGCCTTCTCCCTACGGCTCTTGAGCGTGTGGGCGAAGGGTTTCCCGGTACCGCACAGTGCGCCGCACATGCCTCTTACGCGGGGTGGATGGAGCCCGGCTTCTCCCGTATCGACTGGGAGCACACCAGAAGCCGGATCCACCATCAGGTACGCGCCACACGATTCGGCAGTTCGGGCAGGTCCGGTCCGACCGCGTTGCTGGCGGGCGAGTGGATCAGGGTGTTGCGGACCTCCCTCGAACCCGCCGACGGCGTAGAGGTGACGTGCGCGGACGGTCCTCTCTGGATCGTGGAATCGATGCCTGCCTGAGCCCGCGCCAACTCGTCCGGCCGCACGGCGGATCCGGTGGCCGGGCGGGGAAAGGCCGGGGGCGGGCCGCCCGGACGCCCGGACGCCCGGAGCGGCGTCGCCGGCCGACCTCTCGCATACGCGTTACGGCGGTCTCAGTTGCGGAACTCGCCGTCCTTGGCGCCTGTGAGGAAGCTCTGCCACTGGGTGGCGGTGAAGTGCAGGGACGGTCGGGTCCGGTCTTTGCTGTCCCGTACGCTGCGCCCGCCGTTGGCTGTCGGGGCCACCTCGACGCAGTTGTTGTTCTGGCCCGAGTGGGACGACGTCCGGTAGGGGCCTACAACCTCAGTGGTCACGATGCTTCTTCCTTGGTGCCCGTGAGGAAGGCTTGCCATTGGGCGGGTGTGAAGTGCAGGGACGGTCGGGTCCGGTCCTTGCTGTCCCGTACGGCGCGGCCGCCGTTGGCGGTCGCGGCAATCTCGACGCAGTTGCCCTGCTGCCCGGAGTACGAGGACTTCTGGTACGGGCTTATGACGTCAGGGGTCACGATGTGTCTTCCTTGCTGCTCCGCAGTACGCCCCGGATGAGCCGTGCGCTCGCCTCGGGTGCCAGTGCAGCCGATCGTAGTTCGTCGAACATGTTGGCGTAAGCCGTCAAATCGTCATAGGCCTCAAGGATTGATGTCCCCCTCAAGTTCTCCAGGGTCACTGCTTGCACGGTCGGCTCGGAGTCGAAGCTGAAAGAAGCGAAGGCCGACGTCACGCCTGCTTTCAACCCTGCGGTGAACGGCAGGACTTGAACGGTTACGTTCTTCCGTTTTCCCACCTCAAGCGTGCGGGCCAGCTGTTCCCAGTGGACATCCGCGCTGACCAGGGTGTGCCTGATGACCGGCTCCCAAATGATGGCTGTGTAGGTGGCCCCGCCCTCCTCGATTTTCGCCTGCCGCTCCTGTCGAACCCTGACCAACTGCTCGACCAGTTCGGGGGTGACGTAGTCGTGGCCTGCCGCGATGACCGCCTCCGCGTAGGCGGGAGTTTGCAGAAGGCCCGGAAACAGGACCGGCTCCCACTCCCGGATGTACGTGGCGTCGTCCTCCAGAGAAATGTGTTCGAGGTAGTCCGCGTGGAGGTGTGCGGCGTGTTCGAGCCACCACCCTCGCCGACTCGACCCTTTGGCCAACTCCTCAAGGCGGGCGACCTTCTCGCGGTCGGTCACTCCGTAGGCGCCCATGAGCAGGCGGACGTCGATCACGCGGCAGGACACATGCCCGCTCTCCATGCGGCTGATCTTGGCCGTGGACGCGGCGATCACCTCGGCGGCCTGCGCCTGGTCCATCCCTGTCGCCTGCCTGTGCTGCCTGAGCGCCGTGCCGAGCCGCCTGCTGCGCACCGTCGGTTTACCGCCTGCGGGCATGGGTTTCCCCTCTCGTTGGGTGTGCCCAGTCTGCAACTTGAGCTGCCGTGAAGCTAGTCACTCGATAGCGTGACTGACGCAAGTTTGCATGAGGTGGGGTTGTGCAGGTTGGAATTGCGGCTCTAACTTCAAGGTGCACGTCACGGCATTTCGGGCCGCATGGCGTCACTTTGACCACGCATCAGCTTGGGGGTACGTCATGCCCGCAGCCCATACGGCGGAGCCGCTCCGCGACACCTTCCGCATTCCGAAGCGCAGGAGACATGTGCCGGCGGTACGGGCACGAGTCAGGGAAACCCTGGAGAAGTGGGGGCTCAACGACCTCGCTCGTGACGTTGAGTTGGCGGCCTGCGAGCTCGTCACCAACGCCGTCGTCCACTGTCGCGTCACTTTCGCCGAGATCGAGGTCACCGTCCATGTCGACGGCGAAGACGTGGTGTTGGAGATCTCCGACCCTGACCGGGACAGCTTCCCGGCCCTCCGCGTGGGCAGCCCCGGGGCCGAGGAAGGCGGACGTGGCCTGCTTCTCGTCGCGGCGCTGTCCAACACCTGGGGCTGCCGGGAACTGGAGTACGCGAAGTGCGTGTGGGCGCGGTTCGCCATCACCGGGGAGTCGGCATGAGACGCCTTCTGCGGCGCGTGTTCGGGCACCGCGAGCGCGTCGAGCCGACCGTACCCGTAGGCGTACACGCAGTCGTCCTGCCGACGCCGACGCCCACACCGGAAATGTGGGACGCGCTGCTCACGCTCGCCCGTCATCACCGTCGCCGACGGGCGCGGGGCCGGGTGGAAGGGAGGCGGGTATGGACGGGCTGACGATCGGGATGGTCGTGTACGACCGCGTGTACGACATGCCCGCACGCGTCATCGGCATCGGCGGGCACCTCGTCTACCTGGAGCGTCCCACCGGGCTGACCTGGGCCTCACGCTGGACCTCCGTTCGCCCGGCGAGCGACTGGGAGCAGCGCCAGCTCAGAGCCATCGCCAAACTCCATGCACAACGCCGCCTCCCAGCACCTGCCCAGCGGCGCGGGCCCGCGCGAGTCGCCGCGTGCGGCATCTGTCACGGCAACCGGCTGCTGCGGTCCCTGTGCCGGGGCAAGGCCGTGATCATCCCGTGCCGGTCCTGCCGGGCGACCGGATGGGCCCAGGTGCGGTGAAGGGCCTGCCGGACGTGGCACCGGCGTGTGTCCGGTGCCGCCGAGCTCCAGACCTAGGAGGTCACGGCCGCGGTTTGGCGCGACGCCGAGACCATCGCCGACGACACGCTGCGCCGCCGCGTCCTCCAGGCACTGGGCTGACACGACCGAGACCGTTATCGAGGGGAAAGAGACCGGGGGCGGGCCGCCGGATGGCCACGGGGTGGTCCGCCAGGGCGGTGCTGTCGTGGTGGCGATTACCCTGGGATGTCGATCCGTCCCCCCGTACAGGAGTGAAATGGCCGTCAATCTGGTCAATGTCGAGGCAGTCACCAAGGTGTACGGCACCCGTGCGCTGCTCGACGGTGTCTCTCTCGGCGTCTCCGAGGGGGACCGGATCGGCGTCGTCGGGCGTAATGGCGACGGTAAGACGACCCTCATCCGGCTGCTCAGCAGGCTGGAGGAGGCCGATACCGGGCGGGTCACGCACAGTGGCGGGCTGCGGCTCGGGGTGTTGACGCAGCATGATTCGCTCGATCCCGCCGCCACGGTCAGACACGAGGTCATCGGCGATCTCGCCGATCACGAGTGGGCCGGCAACGCCAAGATCCGTGATGTGCTCACCGGGCTCTTCGGCGGGCTCGATCTGCCCGGGTTTCCGCAGGGGCTCGATACCGTCATCGCGCCGCTGTCCGGTGGTGAGCGGCGGCGGATCGCGCTCGCCAAGCTGCTGATCGGCGAGCCCGAGCTGATCGTGCTGGACGAACCCACCAACCATCTCGATGTCGAGGGCATCGCCTGGCTGGCCGAGCATCTGCGGGCGCGGCGGTCCGCGCTCGTGTGTGTGACGCACGACAGGTGGTTCCTCGACCAGGTCTGTACGCGGATGTGGGACGTCCAGCGCGGTGCGGTGCATGAGTACGAGGGCGGCTACTCCGACTATGTCTTCGCGCGCGCCGAGCGCGAGCGCATCGCGGCGACCGAGGAGGCCAAGCGGCAGAACCTGGTCCGCAAGGAGCTGGCCTGGCTGCGGCGCGGTGCTCCCGCGCGTACGTCGAAGCCGCGCTTCCGGGTCGAGGCGGCCAACGAGCTGATCGCGGACGTACCGCCGCCGCGTGACACCTCCGAACTGATGAAGTTCGCCAACGCCCGGCTCGGCAGGACCGTCTTCGACCTGGAGGACGTGACCGTCCAGGCGGGCCCCAAGGTGCTGCTCACCCAGCTGACCTGGCAGCTCGGTCCGGGAGACCGGATCGGGCTGGTCGGGGTGAACGGCGCGGGCAAGACCTCGTTGCTGCGGGCGCTCGCCGAGGCCGCCCGTACGCAGGGCGATGTCCAGCCCGCCGCCGGGAAGGTCGTGGTCGGCAGGACCGTCAAGCTGGCGTATCTGTCCCAGGAGGTCACCGAACTCAAGCCGTCGCTGCGGGTCCTCGAAGCCGTGCAGCAGGTGCGGGACCGGGTCGACCTCGGCAAGGGGCGGGAGATGACGGCGGGTCAGCTGTGCGAGCAGTTCGGCTTCACCAAGGAGAAGCAGTGGACGCCGGTCGGCGATCTCTCCGGTGGTGAGCGGCGCCGCCTCCAGCTGCTCCGGCTGCTGATGGACGAGCCGAACGTCCTCTTCCTCGACGAGCCCACCAACGATCTCGACATCGAGACGCTCAACCAGCTGGAGGACCTGCTCGACGGCTGGCCGGGCTCGATGGTCGTCATCTCGCACGACCGGTTCTTCATCGAGCGGACCACCGACAAGGTGATGGCGCTGCTCGGGGACGCGAAGCTGCGGATGCTGCCGCGCGGGATCGACGAGTATCTGGAACGCCGCCGCCAGTTGACCGAGTCCGCGGTTCCGGCCACCGCGCCGACGGCCGCCGAGGGCCGGTCCGCGGGAGCGGGAGCCGGTACGGGGGCCGGCGCAGGGGCCGTGTCCGCCAAGGACGGCCGTGCGGCGAAGAAGGAACTCCAGAAGATCGAGCGGCAGCTGGACAAGATGTCCAGCCGTGAGACGACCCTCCACCAGCAGATCGCCGACAACGCCACAGACTTTGAGAAGGTGGCCGAATTGGATGCGGAGCTGCGCGAACTGGTCAGTGAGCGCGATGAGTTGGAAATGCGCTGGCTGGAGCTCGCGGAGGACGCGTAGAGACGCTGTGCAGAGCGCGTAACGAGCGCATCACGGGCCGGTTCTCCCTTGGGAACAGGGGCGGACCGGCCCGTCCCGTACAGGTGGCCGAGTGATACAAAGAAGCCCCGCTCGACTGATATGACGATGCGGAAACCGCGCCCGATTCGCTCCATTCCGGTGGCCGGTAATCATCGGCCACGGAATAGCGGGGGAGTCCGACCGGGTCGCGGACCGTACTAACAGGGGGAAAGCGCTGATGAGTCAGCCGCCCAGTCAGCAACCGCCGCAGGGGGGCTTCGGAGCTCCGCAGGACCAGCCGCACGGTGGTCCGCCGGGGCAGGGGGGACCGCAGAGTCCGCCGCCGCCCGCGCAGCCGCCGCAGATGCCGCAGACGCCGCCGGGTCCGCCGGCCGCGCAGCCCGGTCCGTACAGCCAGCCCGGGCCCTACGGTCAGCAGCCCGGTCCGTACGGTCAACCAGGGCCGTACGGTCAGCAGCAGCCCGGCCCGTACAACCAGCCCGGCCCGTACGGTCAGCAGCCCGGACCCTACGGCGGCGGCTATCCGCCCCAGCAGTTTCCCGGCCCGCCCACCGCGCCCCCCGGCGGGCCCGGTGGCCCCGGCGGTGGCGGCAAGAACCCCTTCAAGGGCAAGCCCGGTGTCATCGTCGCGGCGGCCGTCGCGGGAGCGCTGGTCATCGGCGCCGGGATATGGCTCGCCGTCGGCGGTGACGACAGCGGCGACAAGCCGGACGTCAGCAAGAGCGGGGACGCCAGGCCGACCGGTTCGCCGAGCGTCGACCAGGGCGACGGCAGCGGCGACGGCCGTGAGGCCGAGGACGACCTCAACGCCGGGCGCAAGGACGGCGAGGCCAGGATCGAATGGCTCCAGACCAACGACGTGGACCTGCCGCGCAACGGCGCCGACGCGTACGGCCCCTGGTTCGCCGGTGACACCGTCGTCAAGGCCATGTACCGGCAGGTCGTGGGGTACTCCGCCGCCGACGGCAAGAAGAAGTGGACGCTGGCGCTGCCCACCGAGATATGCGCGGCGCCCGTCGCGTCCTCGGCCACCGGCAAGCTGGTCCTCGGGATCAAGAACGGCACCACGGAGAAGGCCGACTGCAACCAGCTCCAGCTGATCGATCTGGCGACCGGCAAGGGCGGTTGGAAGAAGGAGATACCCGAGACCGGGGCCTTCGACCTGCTCTCCGACATCACCATCGCGATCAGCGGCGATACGGTGACCGCCGCCCGCACCGGAGCCGTCAACGCCTTCCGGGTGAGCGACGGCAAGGAGCTCTTCGGCAAGCTCCCCGGTAACTGCCAGCCCTACGCGCTCGCCGGCGGCCCCAAGCTGATCGCCGCCGAGAGCTGCACCTCCGGCGGGAACCAGATCCAGGAACTCGACCCGACCACCGGTCAGGCCAAGTGGACCTACAAGCTGGCCACCGACTGGGACACCGACAAGATCTATTCGGTCAACCCGCTGGTCGTCTCGCTGAAGAACGACGAGAAGGACACCTGGAGCGTCGTCGCGCTCAACGCGAACGGCACCCCGCGCTCGCAGATCCAGGGCGGCAAGGACAAGTTCGCACCGAACTGCGGCGGCAGCTTCATCGTCTTCGGCCAGAATCTGGAGGGCTGTGTCGGTGTCGCCGCCGACGCGAACACCTTCTACATGGCGACCGCGCCCGACAGCGGCAGCACCTCGCGCACCAACGAGATCGTCGCCTTCAGCCTGGACACCGGAAAGTCCACATGGCGTGCCAAGGCGCCCGAGGGCCGCACGATGACGCCGCTGCGCATGGAGGGCGGAAACGTCCTGGTCTATCTGGACGCCACGTACGACACGGGCGGCGAGGTCGCGACCGTGGCCCCGACCGGTGGCGCCCCGACCACGCTGTTGCGGCATCCGGCGTCCACGGCGCAGATCGAGAACTCCTTCTACTCGCCGCGGTACGCCTATGAGGACGGCCGCTTCTATGTGATGAGCGGCCGGGTCAGCGCGAGCAACGACGAAGAAGAGCTGAAGACGAAGACGATGATGGCCTTCGGGAAATGACCCTGTCCGCTCTCGCCGTTCTCCTCGTCCCCGACGAATTTCCCGAGGTACGCACGCCATGACGCAGCCGCCCCAGCCACCCAACGAGCCCCCGCAGGGAGGGTTCGGTGCCCCGCAGGAGCCCCCGGCAGGCGGGTTCGGTGCTCCCCAGGAGCCTCCGGCAGGTGGGTTCGGTGCCCCGCAGGACCCGCCGCCCGGTGGGTTCGGTGCTCCGACGCCGCCCCCGCAGAACCCTTCGTACGGCTATCCGCAGACGCCGCCGCCCGGTCAGCAGCCGGGGTACGGATACCCGAACCAACCGCCGGCGTACGGATATCCGGGCCAGCCCGGCCAGCCGAGTCAGCCAGGTCAGCCAGGTCCGCCCGGTCCGCCCGGTCAGCCGTCTCCGTACGGCTACCCGACCGCGCCCATGCAGCCGGGGGCCCAGCAGCAGTACCCGTACCCGCCGCCCCCGCAGGGCGCCGGTGGCGGTGCCGGAGCCGGTGGCGGCAAGAAGCTGAGCCGCCAGATGCAGATCATCATCGCCGCGTCCGTCGCCGTCGTACTGATCATCGGCACCGGCATCCTGCTCGCCTCCTCCGGTGACGACGGCGGGAAGAGCGACGCCAAGGGCGGCTCGTCCGGCTCCACCGAGGGCGGTACGGCCGGCACCGGCGGCGAGAAGGCCGCCGACGGCGCGGGCAAGGAGAATGCGCCGGGCAACACCAGGTCCAAGGTCGCCTTCCAGCTGCCGGTGCCCAAGGTCACCGACGTCACGACCGTCAAGGGCTCCTGGGTCACCGACACCGCCTATGTGAAGACCGGCGTCAACGAGATCGTCGGCTACGACCTGGACAAGGGCACCCAGCTGTGGTCGATCCCGCTCCCGGGCCAGGTCTGCGCGGCATCGGCCCATGTCTCCGAGGACAACAAGACGGCGGTCGCCTTCGCGGCCGCCAAGACGACGGCCGACGAGAACTACCAGCAGTGCACGGAGATCGGCGCGATCGACCTGGCGGGCGGAAAGCTGCTCTGGTCCAAGTCCGTCAAGGGCTCCAACATGGGTGACGAGAAGGTCCGGTTCAGCGAGGTCACCCTCAGCGGTGAGACCATCGCGGCCGGCGGTACCGACGGCGGGGCGGCCTTCGACCTGGCCGACGGCTCGATCCGGTGGAAGCCCGAGGTCAGCGCCGAGGGCTGCTACGACATGGGGTACGGCGGCGGCGAAGGGCTGGTGGCGGCCCGCAAGTGCGGTTCTTACGATGACCCGCAGGTCTCCATCCAGAACCTGAACCCGGCCACCGGCGCTCCGATCTCCACCTACCGGATGCCGACCGGTGTCGACTACGCGAGCATCGTCTCGACCGACCCGCTGGTCGTGGCGGCCAACGTCGGTGACACGGCCGGGGACGGCAGCGGTATCTCGGACTTCTTCTCGATCGACGCGAAGACCGGCAAACTGATCGCCAAGATCCCGGCGGACGCCGACAAGTACGCGGCGAAGTGCCGCTCCACCGAGGTCGAGTCCTGCCAGATGCTCGCGGTGGGCAACGGCAAGCTCTATCTGCCGACCGAGGAGCACGAGGGCGGCGGGGAGTACGGCGACACCAACGAGATCGTCTCGTTCGACCTCGCCACCGGCAAGGGCACCTCGGACCGCGCCGACGCGGGCGACCGCTACACGATGGTGCCGCTGCGCATGGACGGCGGCAACATCATCGCGTACAAGCGGCCCCCGTACGACAAGGGCGGCCAGATCGTCTCCATCGATGGCGGCACGTTCAAGCAGACGGTACTGATGGAGAACCCGGCCGACGAGGCCGTCCGTGAAGCGGAGACCGGCTTCCTGCCGGACTACGCGGAACTGATCTACCGGAACGGCCGGCTCTTCATGTCCGACACCACGCTGAGCAAGCCGTCGAACTCGTCGCTGGACGACAAGTCCTATCTCGCGGTCTCCTTCACGACCACGTAGCGTCTTGGCACCTTGGCACCTTGGCACCTTGGCGCCGCCACACCTCGGCGCCGCCACACCTTGGCCAACTGGCGCCGCGAGCACGGAATTTGAGGGCCCCGGCCCGTGGGTGACACCACGGGCCGGGGCCCCGCTCGTAGCCGGACTGGCCGGTCAGTAGTCCCGAATGGCAGGGAATTCGGCAATCCGAGGGGCTTCTGACCGTTAGGGGGCGCGCGATGTCGAACAAGCGTGTAGCTTGCCGGGTCTAGAGGCCGGGGGCCGGGGGGCCGGGCAGGTACCGGGGGACGGGGGGAGGGTTGCTCATGGGTGTGCGGATCATGGTGGTCGACGATCACAGACTGCTCGCCGAGGCGCTCGCCTCGGCACTGAAACTGCGCGGGCACCGGGTGCTCGCGGCGGCGGCGCCCACGGCGGGCGTCGCCGAGCTGGTGGTGAGCAGGGCGCCCGAGGTATGTCTGCTGGGCACGGCGGTGCCCGCCGAGCCGGGGACGTTCGACCCGATCGTACGGATCAAGCGGGAGCGCCCGCAGGTGGCGGTGGTGGTGCTCGGACCGGTGCCCAGCCCGCGCGGGATCGCCGCGGCGTTCGCGGCCGGCGCGTCCGGTTACGTACGGCACGACGAGCGCATCGAGGGCGTGGAGCGCGCCATGGTCAAGGCGCGCGCCGGGGAGGCCGCGGTGGCGCCCCAGTTGCTCCAGGGCGCGTTCACCGAGCTGCTCAATCCGGTCATCCAGCCGGACGACGAGGGCCAGCGGCTGCTGCGGATGCTGACCCCGCGCGAGGTGGAAGTACTGGTACGGGTCGCGGAGGGCGAGGACACCCGGCTGATCGCCGCCGGGATGAGCATCGCGCCGAGCACGGCCAGGACGCATGTGCAGCGGGTACTGATGAAGCTGGGGGTGGGCTCCCGGCTGGAGGCCGCGGCGCTGGCCGCGCGTACGGGGCTGCTGGACCGGGCCGCGCCGCCCGGGGGGTCCGCGGCCGCGGCCAAGGGGCCGGACCACCGCACGCGGCGGGGGTGAAGTCCGGCCCCTGTGACGGCCGTTACTCAGCAGGTGAGGTGGGCGGGGTGGGCGGCGCCGTGGGGCGCAGCTTCAGCCATATGAGGAAGAAGAGCCCCAGGGCCAGCATCCCGAGCCCCGTCCACAGATTGATGTTGATGTCCTGCGCCTTCTTCAGATCGGCGTCGGACGCGGTGATCCCGGCGATGGTCACGATGATCCCGTAGACCACGAAGAGCCCGCCGATGATGCGGCGGATGTCGAAGAGCCGGGCCGCGGTGGCGGACTTGGCCTCCAGCTCCTCGACGTCGTTGCGGTAGTCGCTCATGGTGATGTGTTCCTCTCGGCGCCGTCAGCGCCTCGGCGTCAGAACGTCAGAACGTCAGAAGGAGAACGGCACGTAGCAGATGGCCGCGAGGATGATGGCGCTCCAGCCCAGCAGGGCCGGCCTGCGGTACCAGGCGTCGTCGCCCTCGGCCGGCAGCTCGTCCATGTCGGGCGAGCGCGTGCCGTACACCAGCCCGGCGAGCTTCTCGGCCGGCTTGGGCCGCGTCACGTACGAGACCACCACCATCACCAGGGCGCCGACGACGAACGCGACGATGGAGGAGACGAAGTTCGCGCCCTGGTCGCTCGGGATGTCGACGATCCCGCCCTTGTAGAGCCAGAAGTAGTTGACCATCGCGGCGACCGTGCCGGAGAGCAGCCCCCAGAAGCCGGCGGCCGGGGTGGTCCGCTTCCAGAACATGCCGATGATGAAGACCACGAACAGCGGGACGTTGAAGAACGAGAACAGCGTCTGGAGGTAGTTCATGATGTTGCTGAAGCTGGAGGCGATGAACGCCGTACCCATGCCGATCAGCACACCGACCGCCGTGACGACCCGTCCGGTCTTCAGGTAGTACGCGTCCTCCCGGTCCTTCTTGAAGTACGCGCCCCAGATGTCGTTGGTGAAGACGGTGTTGAACGACGAGACGTTGGCGGCCATACCGGCCATGAACGCGGCGAGCAGACCGGTGACGGCGATGCCCAGCACACCGTTCGGCAGCAGATCGCGCATGAGGACCGGGATCGCGTCGTTGTACTGGAGGCCGCTGCCCGCCTTGCCCAGCGTCGGTTCCATGACCAGCGCGATCAGACCGGGGACGATCACGACCATAGGTATGAGGATCTTGGGGAAGGCCGCGATCAGCGGGGTGCGCTTGGCGGCGGAGAGGTTCTTCGCGGACAGCGCGCGCTGCACCTCGGCGAAGTTGGTGGTCCAGTACCCGAAGCTCATCACGAAGCCGAGACCGAGGACGATCGTCAGCCAGTTCGCGCCGAGCGGGTTCGGCGAACCGACGCCGGTGCCCTCCCAGGCGCTCAGGAAGGCGCCGCCGTGCGAGCCGGTGAGGGAGTCGGTCAGCCCGTCCCAGCCGCCGACGCGCTTGAGACCGACGATGGTCAGCGGGATCAGCGCGGCGAGGATGACGAAGAACTGGAGTACTTCGTTGTAGATCGCCGAGGAGAGACCGCCGATGGTGATGTACGCGAGGACGAAGAAGCCCGCGACGACGATCGCGACCCACTCGGGCCAGCCGAGCAGCGCCTCCAGCACGATCGCCATCGCGTAGAGGTTGACGCCCGCGATCAGCACGGACGACACCGCGAAGATGATCGACGAGAGCAGATGGGAGGACGGGCCGAAGCGGTGCAGCAGGAACTCCGGTACGGAGCGCACCTTCGACCCGTAGTAGAACGGCATCATCACCAGGCCGAGGAAGACCATGGCGGGGATGGCGCCGATCCAGTACCAGTGCACGGTGTAGACGCCGTACTGCGCGCCATTGGCCGCCATGCCCAGGATCTCGGTGGCACCGAGGTTGGCGGCGACGAACGCGAGGCCCGTCACCCAGGCGGGCAGGGAGCGCCCGGAGAGGAAGAAGTCCAGGCTGGTCTTCACGCTGGCACGGGCGGCGAAGCCGATGCCGAGGACCACTATGAAGTAGATCGCCAGGATGGTGTAGTCGAGCCCGTTGGTGGGGAGCCGGAGCCCTTCGGCCAGGTATCGCATGGGGGGTACCCGCTTCGTCGCAAGAAGATGACTCCGCCGGAACCTACGCTTCTATGTTTAGAAAATGAACACTTGTGTTGGTTTTCTTTGTTTAATCGTGATCGAAGTCTGAGGTGGGAAGCCTCCCTCACGACCCTCGCCGCGACCTCCCCGCAACCCCGCCGCCATTGACGCGACTGTTCGTTTGTGGTTTGTTATGTTCGGTTCTGTTGGTGAGTGGTGTGCGGCTGCGGGCCGTGGAGGCAACCGATGAAGAAGACGGTGACGAGGCTCGCCGACGGCCGCGAGCTGGTCTACTACGACCTGCGGGACGACGCCGTGCGCGACGCTCCCGACCGCAGGCCCCTCGGCCCCGTCGCCACCACCTCGGAGATCCGCCGGGACGCGCTGCTCGGTGACGCCGTCGCCATCGCCTCGCACCGTCAGGCCCGTACGTACCACCCGCCCGCCGACGAGTGCCCGCTCTGCCCCTCGCGGGACGGCAGGCTCAGCGAGATCCCGGAGCCGGACTACGACGTCGCCGTCTTCGAGAACCGCTTCCCCTCCCTCGCCGGGGACTCGGGACGCTGCGAGGTCGTCTGCTTCACCTCCGACCACGACTCCTCGTTCGCGGACCTGACCGAGGAGCAGGCCGGGCTGGTGCTCGACGTGTGGACCGACCGCACCGCCGAACTGGCCGAGCTGCCGCAGGTGGAGCAGGTCTTCCCGTTCGAGAACCGCGGCGCGGAGATCGGCGTGACGCTCGGCCACCCGCACGGGCAGATCTACGCGTACCCCTTCGTCACCCCGCGCACCGCGCTGATGCTCCGCTCCGTACGGGAGCACCGGGCCGCGACCGGCCGCAACCTCTTCGACGACCTCGTCGAGCGCGAGCGGACCGAGGGCGGCCGGGTGGTGCTCGCGGGGCGGCACTGGGTGGCGTTCGTGCCGTACGCGGCGCACTGGCCGTACGAGGTGCACCTCTACCCCGTCCGCCGGACGCCCGATCTGCGGGGGCTCGACGACGCGGCGCGCACAGAGTTCCCACAGATCTATCTGGAACTCTTGAGGCGCTTCAACCGGATCTTCGGCGAAGGTGAACCGCCGACGCCGTACATCTCCGCCTGGCACCAGGCGCCCTTCCGGGCCGAGGGGCGGCACGACTTCGCTCTTCACCTTGAGCTTTTCACCATCCGCCGCACTTCCGGCAAGCTGAAATTCCTCGCGGGTTCCGAATCCGGCATGAGTGTGTTCATCAACGACGTGCCGCCGGAGGCCGCGGCCGAGCGACTGCGAGAGGTAGCGAGCGAGTGAGCGAGACTGTGTCTTCCCCGGGTACGACGAGTGCGACGGGGACGACGGGGGCGACCCCGGTGGCCCGGAAGTACTTCGTCACGGGCGGTGCGGGATATGTCGGCAGCGTGGTCGCGGCACATCTGCTGGAGGCCGGTCACGAGGTGACCGTGCTGGACGATCTCTCCACCGGATTCCGCGAGGGCGTCCCGGCAGGGGCGGACTTCATCGAGGGCCGGATCCAGGACGCGGCGAAGTGGCTGGACCCCTCGTACGACGCGGTGCTGCACTTCGCGGCGTCCTCGCAGGTCGGCGAGTCCGTCGCCAAGCCCGAGAAGTACTGGGACAACAACGTCGGCGGCTCGATGGCGCTGCTCGCCGCGATGCGCGCGGCCGGGGTGCGTACGCTCGTCTTCTCGTCCACCGCCGCGACCTACGGGGAGCCGGTCTCCACCCCCATCACGGAGACCGACCCGACGGCGCCCACCAGCCCGTACGGCGCCACCAAGCTCGCCGTCGACCACATGATCAGCGGGGAGTGCGCGGCGCACGGTCTCGCGGCCGTCTCGCTGCGGTACTTCAACGTGGCCGGGGCGTACGGCAGTTGCGGTGAGCGGCATGACCCCGAGTCGCATCTCATCCCGCTGGTCCTCCAGGTCGCCCTCGGCGAGCGGGAGGCGATCTCGGTGTTCGGCGAGGACTATCCGACGCCGGACGGCACCTGCGTACGCGACTACATCCATGTCGCCGACCTCGCCGAGGCCCATCTGCGCGCGCTGGACGCGGCCACCGGCGGCGAGCATCTGATCTGCAACCTCGGCAACGGCGCGGGCTTCTCGGTCCGCCAGGTCATCGAGACCGTACGCGCGGTCACCGGGCACCCCGTCCCCGAGGTCGTGGCACCACGCCGGGGCGGCGACCCCGCCGTCCTGGTCGCCTCCGCCGAAGCGGCCCACGACCGCCTCGGCTGGACCCCGAGCCGCGCCGATCTGGCGGGCATCGTCACGGACGCGTGGGCGTTCGCACGCCGTAAGGAGAACCAAGGGTGAGTCAGAGCGGTACGGGCGCGGACGGTGTGAACGCCGGCGGTATGAACGCCGACGGCACGGTCGTCAGTGACACGGTCGTCGGTGACACGGGCGTTGGTGAGACGGTGGCCGAGGAGTTCCGGCGGTTGTACGGGGCCGAGCCCGAGGGCGTCTGGGCGGCCCCCGGCCGGGTCAATCTGATCGGCGAGTACACCGACTTCAACGACGGTTTCGTGATGCCGCTGGCACTGCCGCACCGGGCGGTCGCCGCGGTGTCCCGCCGTACGGACTCGGTCCTGCGCGTGCACTCCGCGGATGTCCCGCAGGGCGTCGTCCAGCTCGACGCCGACGCGCTCGTACCGCTCTCCGACACCGGCTGGGCCGCCTATCCGGCCGGTGTCGTCTGGGCGCTGAGGGAGGCCGGACACCCGGTCGCCGGCGCCGACATCCATCTGGCGTCGACCGTGCCGACCGGCGCGGGCCTCTCGTCCTCGGCCGCGCTGGAGGTCGTCACCGCGCTCGCCCTGAACGACCTGTACGGACTGGACCTGTCGGCGCCGGAGCTGGCGGTGCTCGCGCAGCGCGCCGAGAACGACTTCGTGGGCGTGCCGTGCGGGGTCATGGACCAGATGGCCTCGGCGTGCTGCACCGACGGACACGCGCTCCATCTGGACACCCGTGACCTCTCCCAGCGCCAGGTGCCGTTCGACCTGGCGGCCCACGGCCTGCGGCTGCTGGTCGTCGACACCCGCGTCAAGCACGCGCTCGGCGACGGCGCGTACGCCGAACGGCGCGCGGGCTGCGAGGCGGGCGCGCGGGCGCTCGGCGTGCGTGCGCTGCGCGATGTGGCGTACGAGGACCTGCCCGGGGCGCTCGACCGGCTGGCCGCGGTGGGCGAGAGCGAGAACGTACGCCGCTACGTCCGCCATGTCGTGAGCGACGACCACCGGGTCGAACGGGTCATCGCGCTGCTGGACGCGGGCGACGTCCGCGCCGTCGGCGAGATCCTGGTCGAGGGCCACGCCTCGCTCCGTGACGATCTGCGGGTCTCCTGCGCCGAACTCGACCTGGTGGTCGAGACGGCCACGGCGGCCGGCGCGCTCGGCGCCCGGATGACGGGCGGCGGCTTCGGCGGCTCGGCGATCGTCCTGGTCGAGGAGCCGGACGCGGAAGCCGTGACGAAGGCGGTCACGGAAGCCTTCACGGCGGCGGGCCACACGGCCCCGCGGGTCTTCCCGGCGATCCCGTCGAGGGGGGCGTACCGGCTGGTCTGAGGGCGGCCGGGAGAGCGGTCTGGCCGAGAGGCGGGTGTGCCGGTCAGGTCAGCGACTTGATCAGGATGTACTCCGTCACGCCCGGCGGGTAGTCCAGGACCTCGCCGACGACCTGGTAGCCCCGCTCGCGGTAGAAGTCCGGGGCCTGGAAGTCCCAGGTCTCCAGCCGCGCCCGCGCGCAGTCGCGTTCCGTCCTGGCCACGCGTTCCGCTTCGGCCAGCAGCCGGCTGCCCAGGCGCGCGCCGCGGTGCTGGTCGTCGACCCAGAGCAGATCGACATGGAGCCAGCGGGCCCAGGTGCGGCCGGCCAGGCCGCCGGCCAGTTCGCCCGTCGTATCGTCCAGCAGCCAGACCTGGAGCGGGACTTCGTCGCCCAGCGGACTGGTACGCAGCGCGCGCATTACCGGCGAGCGGTGCGAATTGGTCGCACTCAGCCGTTCGCCGAGCGCGGTGTGCCGTTCCTTGTCGACTTCTGTCTCCATACGAAACATGGGGCCCACCATAAACACGGCGTCCAACGAGTTCTGCGAATTTCCTTCCGCTCCGGGCCCGCGCCCGTACGCTGGGGAAAAGCACCGGTGGGGGCCGGCGCTCTTCAGGGGTGGAGACAAGTCGGGTACGACGCCCGGGGTGGGGCAGCGGTCATCAGGCGGCGGCGGCCGTGCCGTTGACCTGTCGCCCCGCACACCGGGCGCCGTACTCGCGATTTCCGCCACCCGCGTTCAGGGGGTGTCCATTGGTACGTATCCGGGTTCTTGTGGTGGACGACCATCGCATCTTCGCCGAATCGCTCGCCGCCGCGCTCGCGTCCGAGCCCGACGTGGATGTGTCGGCCGCGGGCAGCGGCCCCGCCGCGCTGCGCTGTCTCGAACGCGCGGCGGCCGAGGGGCGCAGGTTCGACGTGATGCTCGTCGACGCCGATCTGGGCACGGTCCCGGGGGCGGCCGGCGGTTCGGTCAACGGCGCGCTCAACGGGACCGCGGGGGGTTCGCTCAACGGCGCGCTCAACGGGACGGTCAACTCGCTCAACGGCTCGGTCAACGGGGCGGCGGGATCGGGATCGGGATCGGTTCCGGGATCAGGATCGGGTCCGGGACCGGCCTCGGCAGGCGGGCCGTCCCAGGTGCCGGTCGCCCGTGCCGTGCCGGACCACGGCGACGCCGTCCTGGTCGACGGCATCTCGCTGGTCGCCGGGGTCCGTTCGGGTCAGCCGTCCGTGCGTACGGTCGTGCTCGCCGAGAAGGACGACCCGCACCGCGCCGCCCTGGCGCTCCAGGCGGGCGCCTCGGGATGGGTCGCGAAGGACTGCTCGCTGCAACGGCTGCTCGCCGTCATGCGGGGCGTCCTGCGGGACGAGACGCATCTGCCGCCCGCGCTGCTCACGGGCGTCCTGCGCGAGCTGACGGCCACGCGCAAGCACCGTACGGAGAGCGAGCGGCTGGTCGAGTCGCTGACGCCGCGCGAGCGTGAGGTGCTGCGCTGCATGGTCGCGGGGCTGGGGCGCAAGGCGGTCGCCGAACGCCTCTTCCTCTCCCCGCACACCGTCCGTACGCATATGCAGAACGTCCTCGGGAAGCTGGGCGTGCACTCCACGCTGGCCGCTGTCGCCCTGGCCCGCCGCGCGGGCGTCGGACCGGTCGATCTGGTGCAGCCCCTAGGGAACGTTGTCGAACGGGGCGGTCAACTGGCGTAGCAGTCCGGCCAGTTCACCCCGCTGGGCGCGGGACAGCTCGGCGAGGATCGCGCGCTCCTGGGCGAGCAGCCCGGCGAGCGCCTGATCCGCGCGGTCCCGCCCCTCGGCGGTGAGCCTGACCAGCACCCCGCGCCGGTCGCTGGGGTCGGGCAACCGCTCGACCAGGCCCTTCTTGGCGAGCCGGTCGATGCGGTTCGTCATCGTTCCCGAGGTGACCAGGGTCTGGGTCAGCAACTGGCCGGGCGAGAGCTGATACGGGGCGCCCGCGCGCCGCAGCGAGGTCAGTACGTCGAACTCCCACGGCTCCAGGCCGTGCTCCGAGAACGCGATACGGCGCGCCCGGTCGAGATGGCGGGCCAGCCTGCTCACACGGCTGAGCACCTCAAGTGGTTCCACGTCGAGGTCGGGGCGCTCTCGGCGCCATGCTGCGACCAGTCGGTCGACCTCGTCCTCCATGACGATCAGTGTAATGGGTGCCTCGACATGAAGTCTCTTGACGTCAAGATATATGGGGGTGCAGGCTGGGACCTGACCGCCGCGGGCCGCTCCGGCGGTGTACGCCGCGACCGCGATGGGGGCTCCACCATGCACTCCGCACCTTCCCCTTCCCCTTCCTCTTCGTCCGAGCCGCCCGCTCCGACCTGGGACCCGAAGCAGTACCTCAGGCACGCCGGACATCGCAGCCGCCCGTTCCTCGATCTGCTGGCCCGTATCCAGGAGCCGCCCGCCGGCGACGGCGGAACGATCAGGATCGCCGACCTCGGCTGCGGCCCCGGCAATGTCACCGCGCTCCTCGCCGACCGCTGGCCGACCGCCCGGATCACCGGCTTCGACAACTCGCCCGAAATGCTCGACCGGGCCCGCGAGGAGTACGAGGGCCCCACCGCGGGCGGCGGCGCGCTGGAATTCCGGGCCGGTGACGCCGCGCACTGGACGCCCGGCGAACCGTACGGCCTGATCGTCTCCAACGCGGCCCTCCAGTGGGTGCCGAACCACCCCGATTCCTTCGCGGGCTGGATCGACGCGCTCGTCCCCGGCGGCACCTTCGCCTTCCAGGTCCCCGGCAACTTCACCGCGCCCAGCCACACCCTGCTCGCCGAATTGTGCGCGACCCCGCGCTGGCGCGACCGGCTCGACCTCCCCGCCCAGCCGTCCGCGCGCGTCCTGGAGCCCGCGGACTACCTCACGCGCCTCTCGGACCTCGGCTGCGCGGCGGACGTCTGGGAAACGACCTATCTCCAGCTCCTCACCGGCGAGGACCCGGTGCTCGACTGGGTCAAGGGCACGGCCCTGCGGCCCGTCCTCACCGCACTGGAGGGCGACGAGGCGGCCACGGCGGAATTCACCGCCCAATACCGCGACCTGCTCCGCGCCGCCTACCCTCCGGGCCCGCACGGCACGGTGTTCCCGTTCCGCCGTATCTTCGCGGTCGCCCACAAGGAGGCGTGAGACCCCGTGCTGACCCAAGAGGTCATCCATGGACGGAATGCTTGGACCTGACGTGCCACCGTAGCGGCGGAATCCACCGGCATCATCACAATGAGTGACCGCGCCCCCCGAGGATGACCACCGCGATCGACGGCTCGGCCGCGCCGCCCTCAGATCTTCCGGTGGCCTATGAGCCGCGGCTTCGGTTCCAGGTTCTCCAGGCCGTGCCACGCCAGATTCACCAGATGCGCCGCCACCTCGGACTTCTTCGGGCGGCGCGCGTCCACCCACCACTGGCCCGTCAGCGCCACCATGCCCACCAGCGCCTGGGCGTACAGCGGTGCCAGCTTCGGATCGAAGCCGCGGGCCTTGAACTCCATGCCGAGGATGTCCTCGACCTGGGTGGCGATATCGCTGATCAGTGAGGCGAACGTGCCCGTGGACTGCGCCACCGGGGAGTCACGGACCAGGATGCGGAAGCCGTCCGTATACGTCTCGATGTAGTCGAGGAGCGCGAACGCGGCCTGTTCCAGCAGCTCACGGGGGTGGCCGGCGGTCAGGGCGCTGGTGACCATGTCCAGCAGCTGGCGCATCTCGCGGTCCACGACCACCGCGTACAGGCCCTCCTTGCCGCCGAAGTGCTCGTAGACGACGGGCTTGGAGACCCCGGCCTTCGCCGCGATCTCCTCCACCGACGTGGCCTCGAAGCCCTTCTCGGCGAAGACGGTGCGGCCGATGTCCAGCAGTTGTTCGCGTCGTTCCGCACCGGTCATCCGGACCCTGCGGGTCCGCCGGCCTCCCGTGGTCCGGCCCTTGTCGGTGCTGCCCTTGCCGCTCGTGCTGCCGTCGATCGCCACGGTGCCCATCATGCCTTGGCGGGTGCGCTCTTGCGGCGGGTGTCCAGCCGGGCAGCGCTCGGCCAGCGGACGTCGGACGCCCAGCCGAGCAGCTCGAACCAGCGGATGATCCGGGCGCTGGAGTCGAGCTGACCCCTGAGCACTCCGTGCCGCGCGCTGGTCGGGTCCGCGTGGTGCAGGTTGTGCCAGGACTCGCCGCAGGACAGCACCGCGAGCCACCACACATTGCCCGAGCGGTCCCGGGACTTGAAGGGGCGCTTGCCGACCGCGTGACAGATGGAATTGATCGACCACGTGACGTGGTGCAGCAGCGCCACCCGTACCAGCGAGCCCCAGAAGAACGCCGTGAAGGCGCCCCACCAGGACATCGTCACCAGCCCGCCGACCAGCGGCGGGATCGCCAGCGAGACGACCGTCCACAGCGCGAACTGGCGCGAGACCGCACGGATCGCCGGGTCCTTGATCAAATCGGGCGCGTACTTGTGCTGAGGCGTCTGCTCCTCGTCGAAGAGCCAGCCGATGTGCGCCCACCACAAGCCCTTCATCAGCGCGGGAAGCGTCTCGCCGAACCGCCACGGAGAGTGCGGGTCGCCCTCCGCGTCCGAGTACTTGTGGTGCTTGCGGTGGTCCGCCACCCAGCGGACCAGCGGGCCCTCCACGGCGAGCGAACCGGCGACGGCGAGCAGGACCCGCAGCGGGCGCTTCGCCTTGAAGGAGCCATGGGTGAAGTAGCGGTGATAGCCGATGGTGACGCCATGGCAGCCGATGTAGTACATCGCCACCATCAGACCCAGATCGAGCCAGCTCACGCCGCCCCAGGCCCACGCCAGCGGCACCGCCGCGAGCAGGGCCGCGAAGGGCACGATGATGAAGAGCAGCAGGGCGATCTGCTCGATGGACCCCTTGCTGTCCCCGCCGAGCGTGGCGGAGGGAAGCGGGGGGCCGTCGGCGCCCGAAGGGGTGGGGGGAGTGGAGGGATCGTCGATCACGTCGGGGGGTGTGGGCATGAGGGGTCCCCTGGGGTGAGTAATAGGCCAGAAGTACGAATAGGGCAGAAGGTTCGATACGGGTGCGTAACCTACGGCATCGTAAGTATGGCAGCGCCATACGGCGCGGCAAGAGGCCTGTGGATAACACCAAGCGAAGGACACCTATCCTTGTTGTCGTCGGACAGCGCGGTCCGCGAGACCTTCTCCCGGAAGGTCTGACGCCTCCAGAACCCTCCAGACGTGCTTAAACACTGCAAGGAGCCGCACCTGTGAGCAGTGCCGACCAGACCTCATCCGCCAGCGCGGAGCTGCGCTCCGACATCCGCCGTCTCGGTGACCTGCTGGGCGAGACCCTCGTACGGCAGGAAGGCCCGGAACTTCTCGACCTCGTCGAGCGGGTACGCGCGTTGACGCGCGAGAACGGAGAAGCCGCCGCCGAGCTTCTCGGTGACACCGACCTGGAGACCGCCGCCAAGCTGGTGCGCGCCTTCTCCACCTACTTCCATCTCGCCAATGTCACCGAACAGGTCCACCGCGGCAGGGAAATGCGCGAACGGCGCGCCGCCGAGGGCGGGCTGCTCGCCCGCACCGCGGACCGGCTCAAGGACGCCGACCCCGAGCATCTGCGCGAAACCGTCAAGAACCTGAACGTACGGCCCGTGTTCACCGCGCACCCCACGGAAGCCGCGCGCCGCTCCGTACTCAACAAGCTCCGCCGCATCGCCGAACTCCTCGAAGCACCCGTCATCGCCTCCGACCGGCGCCGCCACGACCTGCGGCTCGCCGAGTCCATCGACCTGATCTGGCAGACCGACGAACTGCGCGTCGTACGGCCCGAACCGGCCGACGAGGCGCGCAACGCCATTTACTACCTCGACGAACTGCACGTCGGCGCCGTCGGCGACGTACTCGAAGACCTCGTCGCCGAACTGGACCGCGTCGGCGTCGAGCTGCCCCCCGGCACCCGGCCGCTCACCTTCGGCACCTGGATCGGCGGCGACCGCGACGGCAACCCCAACGTCACCCCCGAGGTCACCCGCGAAGTACTGATCCTCCAGCACGAACACGGCATCACCGACGCGCTCGAACTCATCGACTATCTGCGCGGCCTGCTCTCCAACTCCATCCGCTACACCGGCGCCACGGACGAACTCCTCGACTCCCTCCAGACCGACCTGGCGCGCCTCCCGGAGATCAGCCCCCGATACAAGCGGCTCAACGCCGAAGAGCCCTACCGCCTCAAGGCCACCTGCATCCGCCAGAAGCTCGTCAACACCCGCGAACGCCTCGCCAAGGGCACCCCGCACGAGCCCGGCCGCGACTTCCTCGGCACCGCCGAACTGCTCGACGACCTCACCCTGATCCAGACCTCGCTGCGCCAGCACCGCGGCGGCCTCTTCGCCGACGGCCGCATGGACCGTACGATCCGTACGCTCGCCGCCTTCGGCCTCCAGCTCGCCACCATGGACGTGCGCGAGCACGCCGACGCGCACCACCACGCGCTCGGACAGCTCTTCGACCGCCTCGGCGAGGAGTCCTGGCGCTACACCGACATGCCGCGCGAATACCGGCAGAAGCTCCTCGCCAAGGAACTGCGCTCCCGTCGGCCGCTCGCCCCCACCCCCGCGCCGCTCGACGCCGCCGGCGAGAAGACCCTCGGGGTCTTCCACACCGTCCGCCAGGCCTTCGAACGGTTCGGGCCCGAGGTCATCGAGTCGTACATCATCTCCATGTGCCAGGGCGCGGACGATGTCTTCGCCGCGGCCGTACTCGCCCGCGAGGCCGGACTCCTCGACCTGCACGGCGGCTGGGCCAAGATCGGCATCGTGCCGCTGCTGGAGACCACGGACGAGCTGCGCGCCGCCGACGTCATCCTCGACGAAATGCTCGCCGACCCCTCCTACCGGCGGCTCGTCTCCCTGCGCGGCGATGTCCAGGAGGTCATGCTCGGCTATTCCGACTCGTCCAAGTTCGGCGGCATCACCACCTCGCAGTGGGAGATCCACCGCGCACAGCGCCGACTGCGCGACGTCGCCCACCGGCACGGCGTACGGCTGCGTCTCTTCCACGGCCGCGGCGGCACCGTCGGCCGCGGCGGCGGCCCCTCGCACGACGCGATCCTCGCCCAGCCCTGGGGCACGCTGGAGGGCGAGATCAAGGTGACCGAGCAGGGCGAGGTCATCTCCGACAAGTATCTGATCCCCTCCCTGGCCAGGGAGAACCTGGAACTGACCGTCGCCGCCACGCTCCAGGCCTCGGCCCTGCACACCGCGCCGCGCCAGTCCGACGAGGCGCTGGCCCGCTGGGACTCGGCGATGGACACCGTCTCGGACGCCGCGCACGCCGCCTACCGCGCGCTGGTCGAGGACCCCGACCTGCCCGCGTACTTCTTCGCCTCCACCCCCGTCGACCAGCTCGCCGACCTCCACCTGGGCTCCCGGCCCTCCCGGCGGCCCGACTCCGGCGCCGGACTGGACGGACTGCGCGCCATCCCCTGGGTCTTCGGCTGGACACAGTCACGGCAGATCGTGCCCGGCTGGTACGGGGTCGGCTCGGGCCTGAAGGCCCTGCGCGAGGCCGGACCCGACACGGTGCTCGACGAGATGTACGAGCACTGGCACTTCTTCCAGAACTTCCTCGCGAACGTCGAGATGACGCTCGCCAAGACGGACCTGCGCATCGCACGCCACTACGTGGACACCCTCGTCCCCGACGAGCTGAAGCATGTCTTCGGCGCCATCGAGGCCGAGCACGCCCTCACCGTCCAGGAAGTGCTGCGGATCACCGGCGGCGAGAAGCTTCTCGACTCCAACCCGGTGCTCCAGCAGACGTTCGCGATCCGGGACGCCTACCTCGACCCGATCTCCTACCTCCAGGTCTCGCTGCTCGCCCGCCAGCGCGCGGCGGCCGAGCGGCAGGACGCGCCCGACCCGCTGCTGGCGCGGGCACTGCTGCTGACGGTCAACGGGGTCGCGGCGGGGCTGCGCAACACCGGCTGATCGCGGTAAGTTCGTACGTGCGCACGTACGAACGCGAGGACCGCCCCTGGCCGGGGTTTCCGGGCCGGGGGCGGTCCTCGCGTCCGTCAGAGCGCGAAGGTCCGTCAGAGCGCGAAGAAGGTGGCCAGCAGCAGCGCGGCGCCCGCCAGCGCCGTACCCCAGGCCGTCCGGGTCATCCGCAGGCCGCCGCCGATGACGAGCGAGGCCAGCAGCAGCGCCCCGCCCAGCGGCACCCACGCGTACAGCTGTCCCGCCGAGTCGGTACGGACCAGCTCGTCGGTGCCCGGCTTCACGACGACCGGGAACCGCTCGCCCTTCTTGACGGCGACCGACTGCTCGATGGTCATCCCCGCGCGGGGGCCGTCCGGGCCGTCGGGATCGTACGGCCCGGTGCAGGTCCCGTCCGCGCAGCCGGCCACCGTGAGCGTGCCGTGCTCACGGCCCTTGGCCAGCACCACATGGTGGGCGGAGTTCCAGGAGGTCCAGACAGCCGCGACGAGCAGCAGAGCGGCGACGCAGCCCATCGCGGCCCGTCGGCCGAAGGAGAGCACGCGGCCGGAGGGGTTCCGCTTCCGCCGCGTCCGCGCTGTGGTGCGTCCCATAGGGCGGGATCTTTGGCCATAGGCATGCGCGCGGTCAACCCAGGGCTGTCGGAGAACGCCCGGAGAGCCGTCGGGGTGCTGCCTGTACCGTCCCGACTGCCGCCCCCCCGCCTGTCCCCGCGGTCAGTGCAGGATCTTCTCCTTGGCCCGGCGGAACTCCTCATCGGAGATGTCGCCCCTGGCGCGGATCTCCGAGAGTTTCGCGAGTTGATCGACCTCACTGGTTCCGCCCGCACCCTTGGCGGTGTCACGCACATAAGACTCGAATGCCGTCTGTTGTGCCCGCACATGCTCCGTCTCCCGCTTGCCCATGCCCTTGCCGCGAGCGAGGACGTACACGAGGACGCCGACGAAGGGAAGAACGATCACGAGGACGAGCCACCCGGCTTTGGCCCAGCCGCTCATGGCGTCGTCGCGGAAGATGTCAACGATGATCCGGAAGAGCAGGACGAACCACAGGATCCAGAGGAAGATCCACAGCATGGTCCAGAACGCGCCCAGAAGCGGATAGTCGTACGCCAGATACACGGAACCGTCCATTGTCCTCTCCCAATCCACGCCGTCCCCCGCGGTTCGAGCCACGCCATCCCCCCGGCGGAGATCCCGGCCTCGTGGAGTTCGCCGGACTCCCGGCAGGCCGCCCGCCCCCCAACGACGGGACGAGAGCCGGTCCGGGAACAGGGCCGTGAACCGGGGCCGTGCCGGGGACCGTGCCGGGCCTTGGCCCGGGAACCGCCATCTCCATGGTCAGGTGCTCAGCCGTTGATCGCCACGCGACCGCCCGAAGACGGGTCACCCGCGCCGGGCGACGCGCTGCGCGGACCGGGTCTGTGGAGTGGAATGGAGGACGAGAGCGGCCCGGTCGGCGGGAGGCTTTGGGAGGCTTGATCGCGTGGACAGGCGCTGGGCCGCACGCCTCGCACTGGCGGCGGGAGCGGCGGCCCTGCTGGTTCTCCTGGTGTTCGCCGGGCTGCGGAGTGTCGCGCTGGTGGGGGTGGGGTTGGCAGGACTGGCCGTCACGGCCGCCGCCGTGTGGTGGGTGCTCGCGCACACGGGTGTGGCCAGGGCGCTGGCTCTCGTACTGGCGACGGGCGCACCGGTCGCCGTCCTGGTGTTCTACGCGGTCGCCGGAGTGCTGTGGGTGGTGCTCGTCTCGCTCGCCCTGTGGGTGCTGGCGGTATCCGCCGGCAGAACGGCACTGGCGGACCCCGGCCCGCCGCGCACGCCGGAACGCCGGGTCGCCCCTCCCAAACGGCCGTTCCTCATCATGAACCCGCGCTCGGGCGGCGGAAAGGTCGAGAGGTTCCACTTGGTGGACAGGGCCAGGGCTCTCGGCGCCGAAGTCGTCGTGCTGGACCCCGCGCATCCGCAGGACGTGGCCGAGCTGGCGAGGCGAGCCGTGGACGACGGCGCGGACCTGCTCGGCGTCGCGGGCGGCGACGGTACGCAGGCCCTGGTCGCGGGCGTGGCGTCGGAGTTCGACATTCCGTTCGTCGTCATCTGCGCCGGGACCCGTAACCACTTCGCCATGGACCTCGGCCTCGACCGCGAGGACCCGTCGGCGTGCCTCCAGGCGCTCACCGACGGCGTCGAGATCCGCGTCGACCTCGGCTTCATCGGCATGGAGGTGCCCTCGGCAGCGGGCCGGGAACGCGTCTTCGTCAACAACGCCTCCTTCGGGGCGTACGCGACCGTGGTACAGAGCCCGGCCTATCGCGACGACAAGGCCCGTACGACCCTTCAGCTGCTGCCGGACCTGCTCACCCACCACAGCGGCCCGCGCCTGAAGGTGCGCGCCGATTCCGTCGCCATCGACGGACCCCAGGCCGTCCTGGTGAGCAACAACCCTTACCGGATGGGTGATCCCGCGGGCCTGGGATATCGCGACCGGTTGGATTCCGGCGTCCTGGGAGTGCTCGGCATCAAGGTCGACAACGCGGTCCAGGCGGCCTCGATGCTTCGCGGCCGACGCGGGCCCGGGCTGACCTGGGCCACCGCCCGGCAGGTCGTCATCGACGCCGACGCGCCCTTCGTCCCGGCCGGTGTCGATGGCGAGGCCCTCACCGTGCCCATTCCCGTACGCTGCCGGATCGAGCCGGGCGCGCTGCGCGTACGGCTGCCCAGCCACCGTCCGGGTGTGCCGCCCGGGACGCCGCCGATGAACTGGCGCAGGGTGCGCGGGCAGGCCCTGACGATGGGACGGGCCGCGACGAGGAGGGCCCCCGGGCCGTAAGGGCCCCTGGAAACCGCCGAGGACACGGGGCCGTCAGGAGTTGTACGTGCTCTGCGCGCGCTCAAGCCCTTCGATCACCAGCGCCTCCACCGCGTCCGCCGCACGGTCCACGAAGTACCCCAGCTCCTTGCGCTCCGCCGACGAGAAGTCCTTCAGGACGAAGTCCGCGACCTGCATCCGGCCCGGCGGCCGGCCGATCCCGAACCGTACCCGGTGGTAGTCGGGGCCCATCGCCTTCGTCATCGACTTCAGCCCGTTGTGGCCGTTGTCCCCGCCGCCCAGCTTCAGCCGCAGCACGCCGTAGTCGATGTCCAGCTCGTCATGGATCGCGACGATGTTCGCCGTCGGGACCTTGTAGAAGTCGCGCAGCCCGATGACCGGACCACCGGACAGATTCATGTACGAGAGGGGCTTGGCCAGCACGACCCGGCGATTGCCGGGACCCGGCGGCCCGATCCGGCCCTCGATCACCTGGGCCTGCGCCTTCGCCCGCTTGAAGGAGCCGCCGATACGCTCCGCCAGCAGATCGGCCACCATGAACCCGACATTGTGCCGGTTGGCCGCGTAACCGGGCCCGGGATTTCCCAGGCCGACGATCAGCCAGGGGGCGTTGGCATCCGTGGTCATCCGCGCTGCGTCTCCTCTGGATCGGCTGGATCAGCTGGATCGGGTGGGATCGGGTGGATCAGATGGATCGCGTGGCCGGGTGGTGTACGGACAGGCGAACGGGGTGGCGGGCCGAGGCCCGCCACCCCGTGGGGCACAGCGTACGGATCAGCCCTCGGCGCCCTCGGCCGCCTCGGCCTCCTCCGCCGGCTCCTCGGCCTGCGCGGCCAGGACCTGGATGACGACCGCGTCCTCGTCCGTGACCAGCGTGGTGCCGGACGGCAGCGGGACATTCTTCGCGACGATCGAGTCACCGGCGTCCAGACCCGCGACGGAGACCGTGACGGACTCCGGGATGTGGGTGGCCTCGGCCTCGACGGTCAGGGTGTTGAGCACGTTCTCCAGCAGGTTGGCGCCCGGGGCCAGCTCGCCCTCGGTGTGCACCGCGACCTCGACGGTGACCTTCTCGCCGCGCTTCACCGCGAGCAGGTCGACGTGCTCGATGTGGCCCTTGAGCGCGTTGCGCTGGACGGCCTTCGGGATGACCAGTTCGTTGCGGCCCTCGATGTCCAGGGAGATCAGCGCGTTCGCCGTCTTGAGCGCCATCATCAGCTCGTGGCCCGGCAGGGTCACGTGAACGGTGTCGGCACCGTGGCCGTAGATGACGGCGGGGACCTTGTTGGCACGACGGGTACGGCGGGCGGCGCCCTTGCCGAACTCGGCACGGACCTCGGCGCTGATCTTCACTTCAGCCATGACGGCACTCCTCGTAGATGACAGGAAATCGGCCGTCACCCGGCCACGACAGGCCTGCTACGAAGAGCGCGTCGATAACGGACCGCCGCACATGAGTGCGGCCTCCCTCGCCGAGCAACTCAGTGAGTCTACCCGGCGGGGAGGCCGCCTCAGAAATCGATCTCCGTGCCCCGCGCTCCGCGCTCCGCGCAGGCCCGGGGCGCGGGGTCCGCAGGACCGTTACGCCTGCGTGCCTACGCCCGCGTGATTACGCCTGCTCCTCGAAGAGGCTGGTCACCGAACCGTCCTCGAACACCTCACGCACCGCACGGGCGATCGTCGGCGCGATCGACAGGACCGTGATCTTGTCGAGATCGAGATTGCCCGGGTCGGGCAGCGAATTGGTGAAGACGAACTCACTGACCTTCGAGTTCTTCAGCCGGTCGGCCGCCGGACCCGACAGCACACCGTGCGTGGCCGTCACTATGACGTCCTCGGCGCCGTGCGCGAAGAGCGCGTCCGCCGCCGCGCAGATCGTGCCACCGGTGTCGATCATGTCGTCCACCAGGACACAGACCCGGCCCGACACATTTCCGACGACCTCGTGGACGGTCACCTGATTGGCGACATCCTTGTCACGGCGCTTGTGCACGATCGCCAGCGGCGCCCCCAGCCGGTCGCACCAGCGGTCCGCGACCCGCACCCGGCCCGCGTCCGGCGAGACGACCGTCAGCTTCGACCGGTCCACCTTCCCGGCCACATAGTCCGCCAGCACCGGCAGCGCGAAGAGATGGTCCACCGGACCGTCGAAGAAGCCCTGGATCTGGTCCGTGTGCAGATCGACCGTCAGGATCCGGTGAGCCCCCGCGGTCTTCATCAGATCCGCGACCAGCCGGGCCGAAATCGGCTCCCGGCCGCGGTGCTTCTTGTCCTGCCTGGCATAGCCGTAGAACGGCACGATCACGGTGATGCTCCGGGCCGAGGCCCGCTTCAGCGCATCGATCATGATCAGCTGTTCCATGATCCACTTATTGATCGGAGCGGTATGGCTCTGGATCAGGAAGCAGTCAGCGCCACGGGCCGACTCCTGATAGCGCACATAGATCTCACCGTTGGCGAAATCGAACGCCTTGGTCGGCACAATCCCGACACCCAGCTGTTGCGCGACCTCCTCGGCCAGCTCGGGGTGGGCGCGGCCGGAGAAGAGCATCAACTTCTTCTCGCCGGTCGTCTTGATCCCGGTCACAGCACTGTCTCCTCAGACGTGTTGATGGCCGCTGCACCCGCGCGTACCTGCGAGCCAGCCGAATCGTCAGTTATCACGGTACGCCGAGATCGACGCGTCTCTTTCCGGTCAGCTTTCGTTCTCGCCGCCGACCGGGGTCGTCCCGGCCGCCTGGGCCGCCTGCGCGGAGGCACTTCCCGGCCGCTTCCTGGCCACCCAGCCCTCGATATTCCTTTGCTGGCCCCGGGCCACGGCCAGCGAACCGGGCGGTACGTCCTTCGTGATGACCGACCCGGCAGCCGTGTACGCGCCGTCCCCCACCGTGACAGGCGCCACAAACATGTTGTCCGAGCCCGTCCTGCAATGTGAGCCGACCGTCGTGTGGTGCTTCGACTCACCGTCGTAGTTCACGAACACGCTCGCGGCGCCGATATTCGTGTACTCGCCGATCGTCGCATCCCCGACATACGACAGATGCGGCACCTTCGTGCCCTCACCGATCGTCGCGTTCTTCATCTCGACGTACGTACCCGCCTTCGCCCTCACGCCCAGCCGCGTACCCGGCCGCAGATACGCGTACGGCCCCACCGAAGCGGCCTCGCCGATCTCCGCGCCGTCCGCCACCGTGTTGTCCACCCGCGCGCCCGCGCCCACCACCGTGTCCTTCAGCCGCGAATTCGGCCCCACCTCGGCACCCTCGCCCAGATGCGTGGCCCCCAGCAACTGCGTACCGGGCTGCACCACCGCGTCCTGCTCGAACGTGACCGTCACATCGACGAAGACCGACGCCGGATCCACCACCGTCACCCCCGCCAGCATCGCCCGCTCCAGCAGCCGCCCGTTCAGCAGCCGGCGCGCCTCGGCCAGCTGCACGCGGTTGTTGATGCCCAGGATCTCGCGGTGATCGACGGCGACCGACGCGCCGACGCGGTGCCCCGCCTCCCGCAGAATGCCGAGCACATCGGTGAGGTACTCCTCGCCCTGGCTGTTGTCCGTACGCACCTTGCCCAGCGCGTCCGCCAGCAACGGTCCGTCGAACGCGAAGACACCCGAGTTGATCTCACGGATCGCGCGCTGCGCGTCGGTGGCGTCCTTGTGCTCCACGATCGCCGTGACCGCGCCGCTCGCCCCGTCCCGGACGATCCGCCCGTACCCCGTCGAATCCGGGACCTCGGCGGTCAGCACCGTCACCGCGTTGCCATCGGCGGCATGCGTCGCGGCCAGCGCGTTCAGAGTCTCGCCGGAGAGCAGCGGAGTGTCGCCGCAAGCGACGATCACGGTCCCGTGCGGCGTGGCCCCCAGCTCCTGGAGGGCGATCCGTACGGCATGCCCGGTGCCGTGCTGCTCGGCCTGGTAGGCGGTGCGGACACCCGCGTACTCGGCGGAGAGATGGCCCTCGACCCGCTCACGGGCGTGTCCGACGACCACCACAAGCTGCTCGGGGCCGAGCTCACGGGCCGCGGACACGACATGCCCGACGAGCGAGCGCCCGCAGACCTCGTGCAGAACCTTGGGGGTCTTCGACTTCATGCGGGTTCCTTCACCCGCTGCGAGAACGACGACGGCTGCCGGGCGGTTGGCGCTCACGGGAATGCCCTTCGGCTTCGGGTGATGGACAACCGCAGGATACCGGTGGGTTTCGTGACGGAAACGAGGACGGGTCCTGACCGGTGAGGTCAGGACCCGAACTGCGCAGCTCCCCCACCAGGATTTGAACCTGGACATACGCAGTCAAAGTGCGCAGTGCTGCCGATTACACCATGGGGGATAGCAAGCCACTGCGAACCGGACATTCGGCTATTCGGTGCGAGCGGCCGCTCCTACTATGCCGTACCACCAGCCCTCGATGCGACGGTAAAGCTCGGCGCCTTGGGCAACCCGGATAACCAGGCAGCCCCGGTACGTCTCGCCGACATTCTTCCGTACCGTCTTGGGGTTGTGCTTCTTCAGGGTCGTCTTCTGGAAAGTGGACACGTCGGCGCGGACCTGATCGGCCCAGTACTTCTCCGCGGCCTCCGCGTCGGCGGACTCATGGATCATCACGCGGTAGCGCAGGCGGTCGCGCTCCACTCTGAGCAGGTCGAGCCAGGCGAGGTACACCTGGATCACGCCGACGTCGCTGTTCACGAAGATGACGGTCTCTCGGCGGTCATATGGCTTGTCCTTGGTTCCTTCGGCCCAGTAGAGGCCGACGCCGAGCAGGAACAGTTCGCGGTCGGACAGCGCCCCGACCTCGGCCGCTGCCACCGCCTTCGTCTGCCGGCGCTTCTCGTCCCGTACCGCCAGCTCGTGGTCCCACCGCTTCCGGGCCGCCAGCTTCGCCTGCTCCGCCGTCTCGCGCCGTTCCGGCTTGGGCAGGTCCCGCACCCACAGTGAGATCGAGCTCTTCGAGCAGCCCAGCTCCAGCTGGATCTGGTCGTACGTGAGCCCCCGCAGGCGCAGCTCGCGTGCCTTCTCGCGGAGGTCGTCCTTCGCGTTCGGGCGTTTCGTCCAGTCCGGGGGTGGCTCGCCTTCCAGGAGGCGGTTGAGGATGTCGTTGTTGTGTACGTGGAGCCGGTCGCGTATCTGGCGACGGCTGAGGCCCTGGCGACGCAGTGCGACGGCCTGTCGCCTCAATCCCTCGAAGTCGGCGTATCTGCCGTGGATTGCTGTCATACGGGGATCGTCGTCCGGAATGCGGACGTCCGGCTCGAATGTGCGGGCGATTCACCAGTTCGAGGTATCGATGCGCCTTCCCCGCGTGTCCCGTCCCGGGCCGTGCTGCGGTGGTCGCCGGAAATCGGGGTACGGGCGCCCGTAGGGTGGACGACATGACCATAACGGGGGCACACCAGGACGCGGCGGGAGCGAACGCCCGCGGCTGGTGGTGGTGGGAACGACGACGCAGTGCCGTACTGGACGTGGGGCTGGCGCTGGTTTCGGCGCTGGAGTGCGGGCTTGAGGGGAGCAGGTTCGCGGACATCGCCGCGCTGCCCGTGCCGGTGGGGGTGGTCTTCGGGCTGCTGGCCGGTGCGGTGCTGCTGGTGCGGCGGCGGTGGCCGTTCGCCGTGGTGCTCGTCTCGATCGCGATCACTCCGGCGGAGATGGGTTACCTGATGGGGCTGGTCGGGCTGTACACGCTCGCCGCCTCGGAGGCCCCGCGCCGGATCCTCGGCGCGCTGACCGGCATGTCGCTCGTCGGCACCCTGATCGTCACGTACGTACGGATGAGACAGAACGTGGCCGACACGGGCTTCGACGCCGCCGGGTGGTACGCGCCCCTGGTCGCGGTCCTGATGTCGCTGGGGCTGACGGCGCCGCCGGTGCTGTTCGGGCTCTATGTCGGGGCGCGGCGGCGGCTGATGGAGAGCCTGCGCGAGCGGGCGGACAGTCTGGAGCAGGAGCTGTCGCTGCTGGCCGACCGGGCCGAGCAGCGCGCGGAGTGGGCGCGTACGGAGGAGCGGACGCGGATCGCCCGTGAGATGCATGACGTCGTGGCGCACCGGGTGAGCCTGATGGTGGTGCACGCGGCGGCGCTCCAGGCGGTGGCGTTGAAGGATCCGCCGAAGGCGGTGAAGAACGCGGCGCTGGTGGGTGACATGGGGCGGCAGGCGCTCACGGAGCTGCGGGAGATGCTTGGGGTGCTGCGGACCGGGGAGCAGGTGGCGGCGCGCCAGGCGTCGGACGCGGTGTCGGCGGACGTTCCGGCGGCGGTGCCGCTGGCGGCCGTGGGCGCTGCCGCCGCTGCCGCCGCGGCTGCCGCGGCCGAGGACGGTCCGGGTATGGGGGACATCGAGGCGCTGGTCGGGGAGTCCAGGGACACGGGGATGGTCGTGGAGCTGATGGTGCAGGGCGAGTCCCGTGCGTACGCGCCGGAGGTGGAGCAGACGGCGTACCGCGTGGTGCAGGAGGCGCTGACGAACGTGCTGAAGCACGCGGCGGGCGCGAAGGTGATGGTCCGGCTGGCGCACCGCGAGGAGGAGGTCGCGATGCAGGTGGAGAACGGGCCTTCGGACGGTGGCGCGCAGGATGTACGGCTGCCGAGCGGCGGTAATGGCCTGGTGGGGATGCGGGAGCGGGTGACGGCGCTGGGCGGGGTGTTCGTCTCGGGGGAGACGGACGCGGGGGGTTTCCGCGTATCGGCGGTGCTGCCGCATCGCCGGGCCGCCTGAGGCCGTCCCCCGGATGTGAGGCCGTCCCGTGGATGTGAGGCGTGTCTCGGATGTGAGGCGTGTCTCGGCCCACGGCGCTCAGCCCTCGGCCGTGGTCAGCCCTCGGCCGTCGTCAGCCCGTCGCCCTCAGCCCGAGGTGAGACGTGCCGGTTCCAGGCCCGTGAGCAGGGTGCCGAGCGCCCGGTCGATGTTCGGGCCCAGGTACCAGTCGCCGGTGTGGTCGATGCTGAAGACGCGGCCCGTGGTGTCGATCGCGAGGATGGCCTGTCCGTCGCCCTCTTCGCCGAGCGGGCTGATCTCCGTGTCCAGGGAGCGGCCGAGGTCGGCGAGCGTACGGGCGAGGTGGATGCCGGCCAGCGGGTCGATCCGTACGACGGCCGGGGCGATCTGCCGGCCGGGACCGGGGGCGACGACGCGCAGTCCGCCGAACTCCGCCCAGACCTCGACGGCGGCGGGGAGGACGGCGTGTCGGTGGCCGGCGGGTGTGGTGTGCGCGCGCAGGGCGTCGGCCCACTCCTCGGCCCGCCGTATGTCCCAGCGTCCCGGCTGCCAGCCGGCCTCGCGCAGCGCGGCGTCGACGGGGACGGGGAAGCGGGTGGTGTGCGGGTCGCGCATGCTCAGCCGTTCTCGGTGGGGTCGACGGGCCGTACGCCGAAGTGGGCGAGGAGCGGCGCGCAGGAGCGGCAGGGCGGGGCGTAGCTGCCGTGGAGCGGATCGCCGTCCTCGCGGATGCGGCGGGCGGTCAGCTTGGCGTGTTTGAGGGAGCGGCGTGCCTCGCTGTGGGACAAGGGTTTTCGTCTGGCCCGTTTGGAGCGCCCGGCCTCGGCGGCGGTCAGCTGGCGGGAGAGCAGGATCGCCTCGGGGCAGCGGCCGGTGAACCGCTCGCGCTGACCGCTGCTGAGCGTGTCGAGGAAGTCCTGTACGAGGGGGTGGAGTACGGGTGGCTGGTCGGCCTTGCCGGCGGTGCAGGTGAGGGTCTGGCCGCGGACGGAGAGCGCGGCGGCGACGGCGGGCAGAATGCCGTCCCTGCGCCGGTGGAGCACCGGTGGACGGTGTGGTTCGGTGCTGCTCCAGCTGAGGCGTGGGTCCCCGGACGCGTCGGTTGGTGCGGTGTGCATGTGCTGTCCCCTCCCGGTGCCGGCGGCCTGGCAGCCGCTCGTTCACGCCCCCGTATTCCTGCTGTCACGCCCCTGTTTGCCTGCACAGCCTGCCAAATGCGGCGGGCTGTCGGGAAGCTGGGGCGTGGATCGTGGCGTGGCGTCGGCACTGGGTCACGCCTGCGTGACGGGCCGTCACGGGGCCGGCCGCTCCCGTCGGAGTACGCCCGATCGGCGTAAGGACAAGGGCGGGGACAGGGCTGGGGCAAGAGTGGAGACAGGGGTGGGGACACGGGCGGGGACGGGGGTGGGGACACGGGCGGGGACACGGGCGGGGACACGGCCGGGACAGGGCCGCGGTACGGGGGAAACGGCCGGGGGAGGAGCGTCGGCCCCCCTCTTGCCCCACCGCATAGGCTGTCCTGCAACCAGGGCTGTGGAACCAGCCGGAAGCGCAGCAGGGGGCAACCGCCATGACGACAGGTCGGCTCGGGCAGCAAGCCGCGCCACCGAACTCGGCCTACGCCGGGCAGGTCGTGCATTTCCCGGATCCGGTCCGGGCCTCCCGTCACCCCAGAGGTGTACGGGTGGATGACGACGGCTATCCGGACTTCTCGCCGTACGCGCGTGCCGCCGCGGAGATAGCCGAGCCCCCGGAGGGGTTCGGCGTGGACGAGCTGCGGCTCACGGACTATGTGTCGGCGAATGCCGCGCTGGCCGCCGCGGGGCATGAACTGTGGGACACGGTCCCGTCGGTGGCCACACCGCACGGCTGGACGTGGCACCATCTGCCGGCCTCGCGCCGGATGGTGCTGGTGCCGGTGGAGGTGAAGGCGCTGCTGCGCCATCACGGTGGTCTGGCGACGGCACGGGTGGATCACGGCAAGCGGGGGACGCGTCCTCTCCAGGAGACCAGACCGGCCCATTTCGGGCTGCCGAAGAGCGCGTTGTCGGTCAGCGAGCAGCAGTTGCTGGGGGTGGAGGAGGATCTCGGTTACCGGCTGCCGGGCGCGTACCGCTCGTTCCTGAAGGCGGCGGGCGGCTGCGCGCCGGTGGGCGCGGCGCTCGACGCGGAGCTGGGGCTGCTGGTGGACCAGCCGTTCCTCACCGTGCGGGACGTGGCCGCGGTCAATGATCTGGTGTACGCGAACAAGTGTCTGCGGGACCATCTGACCAAGGACTATCTGGCCGTCGGTTTCGTCCAGGGCGGCATTCTGGCGGTCAAGGTCAGGGGTGACCGGATCGGTTCTGTCTGGTTCTGCGCGTATGACGACGCCAGGGACCAGGACGGCTGGAGCGTGGGGGAGCGGGTGGAGCGGCTGTTGCTCCCCTGCGGTGATGACTTCGACGCATTCCTGCTGCGTCTGGCGGGCAATCCGCCGGAGCTGGAGACCGTGGCGAACCTGATGGTGGACGGCGGCTTCGCGCGCGCCGTCCCGGTGGAGGGGTGAGCGCGATGGTGACCTTCGCGCAGGCGCAGGAGCGCGCGGAAGAGTGGGTCAACGCCGATCTGCCCGGCTACCAGCACCGTGAGGTGCGGGTGCGGGAGTTCGAGCTGGGCTTCGTGGCGTGGGCGGAGGACCGCGAGGGCGGTCCGACGTCGGACGGGGGCCGGCAGCGGCTGGTGATCGCCAGGGACAGTGGTGAGGCGACGCTGTGGCCGGGGCTGCCGGTGGGGGAGGTGATCCGCCGGTACGAGGAGGAGTACGGGATGCCGGAGACGGCGCCGACCGCTCCGGAGACGCCGCAGCGTATCGATCTGAATCAGACGTCGTTCCTGCTGACACCGCCGGAGTGGCTTCAGGACGCGGCGGACAAGCTCGGGATTCCGGACCGGCGGACGCCGGAGCCTTCGTCCTCCCCTTCCCCTTCCCCTTCCCCTTCCCCTTCCCCTTCGCCTGCTCCTGCTGCCGCTCCTTCCGTTCCGTCCGCTTCGGGCGGTTCGGGTGCGGCCGGTTCGGGTACGGGCGGGTCGCTCGGTGGCGGCAATACCTCGCAGGGCAGCTCCGCCTGGTCCGATGCGTACGAGCCCACCTCCAACGACGGCGTGCCCGCCGCCGCGCCGGGTGCGCCCACGGGGGCCACGCCGTGGGCCGGGACCGACACCAACGGCTCGTCCGCCTGGTCGGAGGACGGTTCCGTACCGATTCCCGCGACGGTCTTCGCGCCGCCGCTCTCGGGGGCGGATGACGAGGACACGCCGCCGCCGGTCGTGGCTGCCGAGGCGCCGACCGCGCTGATGTCGGGCGGCAGCCACTTGGCGCGTACGACGGTCGCTCCCGGACTGGCGGGACAGGAGCCGGGGCCGGTGCCCGGGGAATCCGCCGGACCTGGTTCCGGCGCGGATCCGGCGTCCGGGCCGGGGGCCGCCGATATCGCCGATGCCGCGACCAGCAAGGCGACCGTACCGCCGCGTGGTACGCGCGGTGGTGGTGCGGCGACTCCGCCGCCGCCGGGCGCGCCCGGTGTTCCCGGCGCGCGTCCGCCGGGTGCGACTCCGCCGCCGTCGGGTCCCGGAACGCCCGGTGTCCCAGCGGGTGGCTATCTGCCGACGCAATTGACCCCGAGCCTCGGCGGTCCCGGCTCCAACGGACCGCTGCCTCCTGGGCCGCCGGGTGCGCCTGGTGTGCCTGGTGCGCCTGGTGTGCAGCAGCCTCCTGGTCCTCCTGCTCCTCCTGGTCCGCCTGGTGCTCCGGTGCCTCCCGGTCCGCCTGGGGTTCCTGGTACGCCTCCGGGCGGGGTGCATCACGCGGCGACGATGTTCGCGGACCCGAACCAGACGAGCCGGCCGCCGGGGCCACCGCGACCGCCGGGTGCTCCGGGTGCTCCGGGAACGCCTCCTGGTGCTCCGCAGCCGCCCGGCCCTCCAGTTCCGCCCGGTCCGCCCGGTCCGCCCGGTCCTCCCAGTGCGCCTCCGGGTGATCCACATCATGCGGCCACCATGCTCGCCGGCCCGGGACAGACGGGCCAGCAGCCGCCCAACCCGCCCGGTCCGCCCGGTCCGCCGAGCCCGCCCGGTCCGCCGAGCGCGCCGCCCGGCATGCCGCCAGGGGGCCCCGGCCCCGGTGGTCCCGTACCCGGTGGCCCCGGCCCCGGTGGTCCCGTACCGCCGTCGGCCCCTCACCCTCAGCCCCCGGCGTACGGGTATCCGCAACAGCCGTCCGGTGTGCCGACCGTCGGCCCCGGCTACCAGGCCGTGTTGCGCTACCGCGCGCCCGACGGTTCCGAGGCCCAGCTCATCCGCCGCTCCGCGCCCGGTACCCCGCACCCGGAGTGGCAGTTCCTGCATGAACTGCGCGCCATGAACGTGCCGCCGGAGCAGGTGCTCGAACTGCACACGGAGCTGGAGTCGTGCGAGCTGCCCGGCGGCTACTGCGCGCGGATGATCCGGGAGACCTGGCCGCAGGTACGCATCACCAGCGTCGCCCCGTACGGCCAGGACCACGCCAGCAGGCAGCAGGGTATGCGGCATCTGCTCACCCACCAGGGCGAGTTGCACCAGGTCGCGGACGGTCCCGCCCGGCCCGCGCCGGTGCGCGCTCCGCTGCCGCAGCTGCCGGCCGCGCCGCCGATCCCCCCGGAGGGGATCGCGCAGGAGCTGGGGGGCGTGTTCGGACCGCAGGGCATCTGCCGGTTCGACGAGCGGGCGGTGTCCCGTCAGGGTGTGCCGGAGATCGTGGCGCGCACGCTGGTGTGGGCGGGGCTGCCGTTCGTAGTCGGGCCGTTCTTCTGGGCGCAGCCCCCCCAGCCGGTGGTGCCGACGCTGGCCGAACTGGCCGCGCAGCGGCAGGTACGGCCGGCCCCGGACGCCGGTTCGTATCTGGTGATGGGCACGGACTTCGGCCGCGCGCTGTGTGTCCAGTACGGCACGGCGCACATCATGGCCGTACCGGTCGAGGCGGGTCCGGGCGGGCAGTCGGTGCCTCCGCAGTTCGTGAACACCGGGCTGCCCGAGTTCACGCGCTCGCTGGCGCTGCTGGGCCGGATGTGGCCGCTGAGGTTCGGCCTCACCCCGGAGCAGGCGGGCCGTTGGACCGTCGACTTCCAGGCGCAGCTCTCGACGCTGGACCCGGCGGCGCTGTCGTCGCCGGAGAACTGGTGGTCGGTGCTGCTGGAGCAGATGTGGGACGGACTGCTCTGACGTCCTGAACACAGTGGCCCGGCGAACGGCCGGGGCGCCCACCGCGACATGCGGGGGCGCCCCGGCCGTTCCGCTTTTCCGTTTTTCCGCGTTTCCACCTTTTCGGGGTTGATACCGCATCCTTGACCGGGGTGGCTGGGCGGAGTGTCGTGGTATGGGCACTTCGGTTCGCTCCAGCAGGATTGTGCCGGATGGCGTTCTGTGTGTCGTGTGTCGGAAAGGGGCTTCAAGGATGGTTGCCGCACCGTTGTCGGCTCATGGCTTCGTGCCCGTACGTGGCCGTGGCTACCGCCCCGAGCAGGTCGAGCGGGAGGTCACGGCGCTGTTCCGGGACCGTGATGACGCCTGGGAGCGCGTGGCGCGGCTCACCGTCCTCGCCAAGGAGATGGAGGGCGAGGCGGAGCGGCTACGGGAGCGGGTGGCGGCGCTGCCGCCGCAGACGTACGAGGAGCTCGGCCGCCGCGCCCAGCAGATCCTGGCCCTGGCGAACCAGGAGGACGAGACGGTACGGACCGAGGTGCGTGAGGAGACCCAGGCGGTCGTCGACGCGACGCGTGCGGCGGCCGATCAGCTGCGCGAGACAGCGCGTCAGCGGGCCGACGCCGTACGGGCGGAGGCGGAGGCGTACGCCGGGCAGGTTCTGCGTGCCGCTACGGGCGCGGCCGAGGCGGCGAGGGCCGAGGCACGGCGCGAGGTTACGGCGCAGCGTGCGGAATCGCTCGCCGCACTCAAGGAGGTGCGCCGGCGCACTCGGCGTGTGATCGAGGAGCAGGAGCAGAAGCAGGGCGAGGAACTGGCGGCGGCGGAGCGCGAAGTCGCCGACCGGGAAGCCGCGTCGCGGGTCCAGCACGACGAACTCCTGGCGTACGCCCAGCTCCAGCTGGTGGCGGCGCAGCGGGCCTTCTCCGAGGCGGGCGAACAGGCCCGCCATGGTCAGGAGGACGCGGCGGCGCGGGCCGAGGAACTGCTCGCGAGGGCACGCGCGGACGCGGAGGGCGTCGCGCGCGAGACGGAGCGGCTGCTGCGGGAGCACACGGTCGCGTGCGAGGAGACGCGGGCGCATATGGCGCATGTGCGGAACACGCTGGCGGCGCTCACGGGGCGCGTGCCGGCGGAGGAGTGACGAGGGCAGTTCGGGATCCGCGGGTGCCTGTGCCGGACCTTGGGTGCCTGTGCCGGAACTTCGGTGCTTGTGCCGGGCCTTCGGTGCCTGTTCCGGACCTTGGGTACCTGTTTCGGATCTCGGTTAGCTGCTCCGGACCTTGGGTGCCTGTTCCGAGTCCTTGTAGTACTCCCTGCTCCGGGAGTACTACCTATTCCGGATCCGTGAGTACGGGGAACCGACGGGGGGCCACGAAAATGAGCACCAGCAGGGCGACGGCCGCCGCTCCCGCCGCGCCCAGGTAGACGTATTCCACCGCGCTGTCCATCGCCCGGCGCAGATAGTCCGCGGCCTCGGCGGTGAGCGTGGCCGGGTTCTCCAGTGCCTTGGAGACGGAGTCGAGGTCGTCGGGGAGTCCGGGGGTGGGGGCGTTGGTGAGGCGGGCGGCGAGTACGCCGTTGGCCACCGCCCCGAACAGGGCGGCGCCCACGCTCTGGCCGACCTGGCGGCAGAACAGTATGGACGCCGTGGCCGTTCCCCGTTCCGACCAGCCCACGGTCGACTGGACCCCGATGATCAGGGGCAATTGGAAGATCCCGAGTGCGGCGCCGAGCAGCAGCATGATCAGCGCGGGTTGCCAGGCCTGGCCGGGATAGGGGAGGAGCGGGAAGGCGAGCAGCACCAGCAGGGCGAGGGAGATCCCGATGACGGCGGTCAGCCGGAAGCCGACGCGGTTGTAGAGGCGGTTGGAGAAGGCCGCGCTGACGGGCCAGCTCAGCGTCATGGCGGAGAGGACGAAGCCGGCGGCTATCGGGCCGAGTCCGAGCACGGACTGCGCGTACGTGGGCAGGAAGACGGTCGGAGCGACCATCAGCAGGCCGAGCGCGCCGAGGGCGAGGTTGACGGCCGCGATGGTGCGGCGGCGCCAGACCCAGCCCGGGATGATCGGGTCCGCGGCGCGGCGTTCGATGACGACGGTGGCGGCGGCGAGGACCGCGCTGCCGCCGAGGAAGGCGAATGAGGGTACGGAGATCCAGGGCCAGGCGACGCCGCCCTGGACGAGGGCGGTGAGGAGCAGCGCGCCGGTGGCGAAGACGGCCAGCGCGCCCGCCCAGTCGACGCGGCGGCGCGGTGCCCGGTCCGGGGCCGCGCCGGTGCCCTCGGTGGCTGTGGCCCGGTTCGGTTCGTGCAGATATCTGACCACCAGCCAGAGCGCGACGGCGCCCACCGGCAGATTGATCAGGAAGATCCAGCGCCAGTCCGCGTATCCGGCGAGCAGTCCGCCGAGAGCGGGGCCGGCGACGGACGAGGTGGCCCAGACCGTGGACAGTTTGGCCTGGATCTTGGGGCGTTCCTTGAGGGGGTAGAGGTCGGCGGCGATGACCTGCACCGTGCCCTGGAGCGCGCCGCCGCCGAGCCCTTGGACGACGCGGAAGGCGATCAGCGAGGCCATGTTCCAGGCGGTGGCGCAGAGCAGTGAGCCGACGAGGAAGAGGATGATGCCCGCGATCAGGACGGGCTTGCGGCCGAAGGTGTCGGAGAGCTTTCCGTACACGGGCAGGGTGACCGTCACGGCGAGCAGATAGCCGGAGAACAGCCAGGAGAAGACGGCGAATCCGCCGAGGTCGCCGACGATCTGCGGGACGGCCGTGGAGACGATGGTGCCGTCGAGCGCGGCGAGTGCCATGCCGAGCATCAGGGCGGCGACGACCGGGCCGCGACCGCGTGCCGGGCCGCCCTTGTGGGGCGGTGCGGACGGCGTGGCGGCGGACGGCGGTGTGGCCGCGGATGGTTCGGGTGCGGATGGTTCGGGTGCGGACGGCGGTGTGGCTGACGGACTCGGCGGTGGTCCGGCCGGTGGCCCGGGCGGCGGGGCCGTGGCCCGGGCTTCGGGTATCGCTTCCGTACGTCCGGAGTCCTCGGTACTTCCGCCGGCGCCGCTCACGGGATCCCTTCCCTATGCATGTATCTCCAAGGGAACAGCCTCTCACCCGGGCCTCTCGCGGGGGAGGGCGCGCACTCCGCCCGTCCATCCCCCGTCCATCACCTGCCCACCAGCCCCCCCACCACCCACCCGCCGCCCCCCCATTCGTTCCGCTCCCCCTCGCGGTGGAGTCCCCTAGGGACTCCTCCCTACTTCTGGCAAGGGGTCGTTCGTCCCGCCGGAGGACGAGGGAACGGTGGCTGGTTCCTTACGTTGGTCCTACCGCCGCGAGGGCCCGCGAGAAGGGGGCCCACCGCAGCAGGGGGGTGGGGAAAACCCCAGTTGAAGACTGCGCTGTGCACCAGCGCGCCGGGGGCCCCGATACCAGCAAACTCAGAACACCACCCGACGAACACTCGGTGTATCAAGCGAAATAGGAGACTTACCGTGACAACGGCTGTGACCATTCCCAGGCACGGGGGTACTGGAAAGCGTACGGCCGTCGCGGCGCGAGCGCGGCAGGTCGTCAAGGCGTACGGCGCGGGGGAGACCCGGGTCGTGGCGCTCGACCATGTCGATGTGGACATCGACCGCGGGCAGTTCACCGCGATCATGGGCCCGTCCGGCTCGGGCAAGTCGACGCTGATGCACTGCCTCGCGGGTCTGGACACGGTGACCTCGGGCGAGATCCATCTGGACGAGACCGAGATCACGAAGCTGAAGGACAAGCGGCTCACCCAGCTGCGCCGGGACCGGATCGGCTTTATCTTCCAGGCGTTCAACCTGCTGCCGACGCTCAACGCGTTGGAGAACATCACGCTGCCCATGGACATCGCGGGCCGTAAGCCGGACGGTCCGTGGCTCCGGCGGGTCGTGGAGACGGTGGGTCTCGCCGACAGGCTCTCGCACCGGCCGACCCAGCTGTCGGGTGGTCAGCAGCAGCGGGTCGCGGTGGCCAGGGCGCTCGCCGCCCGCCCCGAGATCATCTTCGGTGACGAGCCGACGGGAAACCTGGACTCGCGCGCGGGCGCCGAGGTGCTGGGCTTCCTGCGCCGGTCGGTCGACGAGCTGGGCCAGACGATCGTGATGGTCACGCACGACCCGGTCGCCGCGTCGTACGCGGACCGGGTGCTGTATCTCGCGGACGGCCGGATCGTGGACGAGATGTTCCGTCCGACGGCCGACGCCGTGCTCGACCGCATGAAGGACTTCGATGCCCGGGGGCGTACGTCGTGACCGTGTTCAGGACCTCCATGCGCAACTTCTTCGCGCACAAGGGACGGATGGCGCTCTCCGCCGTCGCCGTCCTGCTGTCAGTGGCGTTCGTCAGCGGCACCCTGGTGTTCACGGACACGATGAACACGACGTTCGACAAGCTCTTCGCCGCGACGTCCTCGGATGTCACGGTCAGCCCCAAGGCGCCCAAGGGCGTGGACGAGACCTCCCAGACCGGCAGGCCCGAGTCGCTGCCCGCCTCGGTCGTCGAGACGGTGCGGACGGCGGACGGAGTGAAGTCCGCCGAGGGCGCGGTCAGCAGCACGAGCGTGACGGTCGTGAACGCCGACAACGAGAACGTGGGCGCGAGCAGCGGTGCGCCGACGATCGCCGGCAACTGGACGCGTAACGACCTCCGTTCGATGGAGATCACCTCGGGTCACGCGCCGCGCGGGCCCACCGAGGTGATGGTCGACGCCGACACCGCCGAGAAGCACCACCTCGCGATCGGTGACGAGCTGCGCACCATCGCTGTCACGGGTGATTTCCAGGCCAAGATCTCCGGGATCGCCACGTTCACCGTCACCAACCCCGGTGCGGCGGCGATCTTCTTCGACACGGCGACCGCCCAGCGTGAACTGCTCGGGGACACCGGCCGGTTCACCCATGTCAATGTCACCGCGGCCGAGGGCGTCAGTGACAGCGCGTTGAAGCAGGACGTGGCGGCCTCTCTCGGCGGCGGCCCCTACAAACTCCAGACGCAGAAGGAAGCCGCGGACGCGAACCGCGCGGATGTCGGCTCCTTCCTCGATGTGATGAAGTACGCGATGCTCGGCTTCGCCGGGATCGCCTTCCTCGTCGGCATCTTCCTGATCGTCAACACGTTCTCGATGCTGGTCGCGCAGCGGACCCGCGAGATCGGTCTGATGCGGGCCCTCGGCTCCAGCCGTAAGCAGGTCAACCGCTCGGTGCTGCTGGAGGCGGTGCTGCTCGGGATCTTCGGCTCGATCGCAGGTGTCGCCGCCGGGGTGGGGCTGGCCGTCGGTCTGATGGAGCTCATGTCCTCCATGGGCATGGATCTGTCCACCGAGGATCTGACGGTGAAGTGGACGACTCCGGCGATCGGGCTGGTGCTCGGTGTCGTCGTCACCGTCGTCTCGGCGTACGTTCCCGCCCGCCGGGCCGGGAAGATCTCGCCGATGGCGGCCCTGCGCGACGCGGGCACCCCCGCCGACGGCCGGGCCGGATGGATCAGGGCGGCCATCGGTCTGGTGCTCACCGGGGCCGGCGGTGCCGCGCTCCTCATATCGACGCGGGCCGACGAGGCGAGTGAGGGTTCGGTCTTCCTCGGGGCGGGCGTGGTCTGCACGCTGATCGGTTTCGTTGTGATCGGTCCGCTGCTCGCCGGTGCGCTGGTCCGGGCGATCGGCGCGGTCGTGCTGCGGATGTTCGGCCCGGTCGGCCGGATGGCCGAGCGCAACGCGCTGCGCAATCCGCGGCGTACGGGAGCGACGGGCGCCGCGCTGATGATCGGGCTCGCGCTGGTGGCCTGTCTGTCGGTGGTCGGTTCCTCGATGGTCGCCTCCGCGACCGACGAGCTGGACAAGTCGGTCGGCGCGGACTTCATCATCCAGTCCGACAACGGCCAGCCGATCATGCCGGGGGCCCAGGCGGCGCTGGAGAAGGCGCCGGACATCGCGCATGTCACCGAGTACAAGTGGGTCGACGTCAAGCTGACCGCCCCGGACGGAAAGACGGAGTCCGACGGCATCGTCGCCGCCGACCCGACCTACGCCCAGGACCTGCGCCGCGAGACCGTCGCGGGTGAGCTGTCCGCCGCGTACGGCAAGGACGCGATGTCGGTGGGCGATACCTACGCGAAGGAGCACCGCGTGAAGGTCGGTGACCGGATATCGGTCGTCTTCCCGGGCGGGAAGAGCGCCGAGCTGACGGTCGCGGCGATCACCTCGGACGAGGCGACCATCGACAAGGGCGCGATGTACACCAGCGTCACGACAGCCCAGCGGTATGTACCGGCCGACAAGATGCCCAAGAACATGATCATGTTCGCGGCGGCCGAGGAGGGCAAGGAGAAGGAGGCGTACGCCGCCCTCAAGGACTCGCTCGCGGCCTACCCGCAGTACACGGTGCAGAACCAGACCGACTTCAAGCAGGACTTGAGGGACCAGATAGGCCAACTCCTCAATATCGTCTACGGCCTGCTGGCGCTCGCGATCATCGTCGCGGTGCTGGGAGTGGTGAACACCCTGGCGCTGTCGGTGGTGGAGCGGACCCGCGAGATCGGTCTGCTGCGGGCGATCGGGCTCTCCCGCCGCCAACTGCGCCGCATGATCCGGTTGGAGTCGGTGGTCATCGCCCTCTTCGGCGCCCTGCTCGGACTCGGGCTCGGCATGGGCTGGGGCACCTCGGCCCAGAAGCTGCTGGCTCTGGAGGGTCTCGGCGTCCTGGAGATACCGTGGCCGACGATCCTGACGGTCTTCGTGGCCTCGGCGTTCGTCGGACTCTTCGCCGCCCTGGTCCCGGCCTTCCGGGCCGGTCGGATGAACGTACTGAACGCGATCGCCACCGAGTAGAACGGTACGGTGGAGGCTCCGGCCTCGGTGGGCGTTCCTCCAACGTCCATCGGGGCCGAAGTTCGCTATCACCGCGTCGCGGTTGTTGTCCGTCAGAGTGGTTGAGAGTCGGGCGAGTTCACCCTTACGAGGGGTTGTAGCGGCATGTAGTCGACCGGACACTGAGAGCGACGGGCTCTCTCGATCGGACGATCCGGTCGACTTCCGGGGCCCGCTCACCCTGAGAGAAGGGACCGCTGTGTCCACACTCAACGCACCGGAAACCAATGCGGAGGTAGCCGCCCAGGCCGATGGACTCGCGGTCACCGGCGGCAATGTCGCCGATCTGTGGCGAGGCTGGGTCGTCTGGGGCGCGTACAACGGCTGGGTCAACTTCCCCATCACCTGGAACGTCATCAACCCGAACTCGACGGTCATCGTCACGGCCTCCGAGGTCGACGCCAACGGGGTCCGGTTCATCGGCGCCGCGCCCGTCACGGTGACGGGGATCGCCCCCGGCTCCGGAATCGTGACCGTCAAGATCAATATCGCCTGGAACAGCCCGATCCGTATCCGCACGGATGTGGTCGTTCTCAACTGAACCGGGGTTCGCCCACGGCGCGGGTTCCGGCGTCCGGGCCTTGGCTAATGTGCACGGATGACCATCGAGCTGACCCTGCTGCCGCGTGTCGCCTATCGAGGACACGAGGTCACCGCGCCCCGGCTCCGCGGTCTCCTCGCGCTCCTCGCGGGCGACTTGCGCACGGGCTGCAGCACCGAGCGGCTGGTGGCGGGGCTGTGGCCGGACGAGTTGCCGGAGCGGCCGGGAAAGGCGGTGCAGGTCCTCGTGTCCAGGGCGCGGGCGCGGCTGGACGCCGACGTCCTCGTCAGCACGGCGACCGGATACCGGCTCGCGCTCGCCGAGGACCAGGTCGACAGCGCCGCCCTGCTGCTGCACGCCGCCGCCGGCGCGGACCGGGCCAGGGCCGGGGACCACGCGGGTGCGCTGGCCGAGGCCGAGGCCGGGCTCGCGCTGTGGGAGGGCGCTCCGGTCGGGGACGGCGACACCGACGACCCCGTGGCCGCGCTGCGCACCGAGCGCGCCCCCGTCCGCGACGCGCTCGTACGCACGCGGGCGCTCGCGCTCGCCCGTCTCGGACGACACGCGGAGGCGGCGGGGCCGCTGGCCATGGCCGCCTCGGCGCATCCGCGCGACGAGGAAGTACTCGCCGAGTTGCTGCGCGGCGAGGCGGCGACGGCGGGTCCGTCCGCCGCGCTGACGCGGTACGAGACGTACCGCCGTGAGCTGCGCGACCAGCTCGGCACGGATCCGGGCGCCGGTCTCAGGGCCGTACAGCAGGAGCTGCTGCGCGGCGAGCCGCCCGTCGCGAGGCACGGCGTGCCGCACGAGCCCAACCCGCTCCTCGGCCGGGACGAGGACATCGCGGCGGTGGAGCGGCTGTTGCGCTTCTCCCGCGCCGTCACCGTCGTCGGCCCCGGCGGCCTCGGCAAGACCCGGCTCGCGCACGCCGTCAGCCGCCGGGCCGAGGAGCGCGTGGTGTATTTCGTGCCGCTCGCCGGCGTCATGGCGGACGAGGACGTGGCCGCGGAGGTGGCCTCCGCGCTCGGCGCCGGCGAGGGGCGGTCCGGTGCCATGAGCGGCCATGTCCCGGCCGACCCGGTCTCCGGCATCCTGGGCGTGCTCGGTACCGGGCCCGCGCTGCTGGTCCTGGACAACTGCGAACAGGTTGTCCGGGGCGCCGCCGACCTCGTGCGGGCCCTCGTCTCGTCCTCGAAGGACCTGCGGGTGCTCACCACCAGCCGGGCCCCCCTCGGCCTGACCTCGGAGGCGGCGTACGCGCTGCCGGAACTCGGTCTCGACACCTCCATCGAGTTGTTCACCCAGCGGGCCCGAGCCGCCAGGCCCGGTGTGCGACTGCCGCCGGACGCGGTGGCCGAGCTGTGTCGCCATCTCGACGGGCTGCCGCTCGCCGTGGAGCTGGCCGCGGCGCGGGTGCGGGTGCTCTCCGTGCCGGAGATCGCCCGCCGTCTCGGCGACCGGTTCGCGCTGCTGAGCGGCGGGGTACGGGGCGTACCGGAGCGCCACCGCACGCTGTACGCGGTCGTGGAGTGGAGCTGGAACCTGCTCGTGGACGGTGCCCGGGCGGCGCTGCGCACCCTGTCCGTCTTCCCCGGCGGTTTCTCGGGCGAAGCGGCGGAGCGGGTCCTCGGCGAGGACGCGCTGTTCCTCCTTGAACAGCTGGCCGGTCAGTCGCTGATCACCGTCGCCGACACCCCGGTCGGCGTCAGGTTCCGGATGCTGGAGACCGTACGGGAGTTCAGCGCGGCCCGGCGTGCGGAGGCGGGCGAGGACGAGGAGGCCGTCGGCCGGTTCCTCGTCTGGGCGCGGGACTTCGGGGTCGCGCACCACGGCGGGCTCCTCGGACCGGAACCGCGGGCCGCCCGGGAGCCGATCAAGGCCGAGCAGGACAATCTCGTGGCGGCCCTGCGGCAGGCCCTGGCCCGTACGGACGGCCCCACCACCGCCGCCGTCACCGCCGTCCTCGCCGCCCTGTGGTCCACCGACTCCAACCACCCCCGCCTGGCCGCCCTCGCCGCGGAGACCGGCCCGCCGCTCTCGCACTTCCACCCCGAGCCCGAATACGTCGAAGTGGCCCGCGCCGCGGCCGTGTTGTGCACGGCGAGCCTGTTCATGGACTACGGACCGCACGTCGCACGGCAGCTCGTCACCCTGCGGCGGCTGCCCCCGGCCCCGCCGGACACGCTGCTGCGCGCCACCGCGGTGGTGCTGAGCGCGGTCCCCGACATGCTCCCTCCCGACTACGAAGTGCTGCACAGGCTCTGCGGCAGCGAGCGGCCACTGGTCGCCGGCATCGCCGAGTGCGCGGCCACCTATGTGTGGGAGTACGAACACGACATCGACCGCGCGCTCTCCTCGGCCCGCCGGATGATCGCCGCACTGGGCCCGATCGACGACCCGTCCATGCAGGTCATGGGCTACTCCCGGGTGAGCGAGCTGTGCTTGAAGACGGGGCGGGGCGACGCCGCGTACGGATACCTCAAGGCGGCGCTCAAGGCGCTCCCGCGGCTCGGCGACGAGCATGACTACATCGGCGTCCGCAGCGGCCTCGCCCTTGCCTGCCTGCAGCGCGGCGACCCCGACGAGGCCGGGTACTGGCTGCGGCAGGCGGAGGGCGACGGCACGTCGCAGCAGGACGTTTTCTACAGCCCCGACCTCGGTGTGCGCGCCGAGATCGCGCTCGCCCGCGGGCTGACGGAGGTCGGGCTCGGCCTGTGGCGCGGCGCCGTGGAGCGGCTGCCCGAGGCCGGTGCGATGCACGGCGGCGACCCCTGGACCGACCCGTGGGCGCTGCAGATCCAGTCGGCGGCGGTGACAGCCCACGCACACGCCGGCCGCCTTGACCTCGTCGTGGAGCCGGTGGACCGGCTGCGGCGGCTCCTGCCGAGGCTGATCTCCGGCCCGGACCGTACGTCCATGGAACTCCCCGTGATCGGGACGGTGCTGCACGCGCTCGGCAGGGCGGGGCTCGCGTCCGGCGACGCCTCGGCGGTACGGATGATCGCGCTGGCCGAACGGCTGCGGGTGCTGCGTGAGTTCCAGCCGACGATGTCGGGAGCCCTTGCCCGGGAGGCGGCCGAGGACGCCGACAGGGTGGCGTACGCCGAGGCGGTGTCGGAGTACGCAGGGCTGGAGCGGGACGAGTTGCGGACGGCGGTCAGGGCGCTCATGCCGGTCACTTCGGATCGCGGCTGAACAACGACGTCGACCACCAGTGGCCGAGCACGGCCACGCCGACGCACCAGCCGATCGCGAGCCACCCGTTGTGGCCGATCTCGCTGCCGAGCAGCAGCCCGCGCAGGGTCTCGATGGCCGGGGTGAACGGCTGGTACTCGGCGATCGGCCGGAACCACCCCGGCATCGCCTCGACCGGGACGAACGCGCTGGAAATGAGCGGGAGGATGACCAGCGGCAGCGCGTTGTTGCTTGCCGCCTCGGGGTTCGGGCTGGCCAGTCCCATTCCGACGGCGATCCAGGTGAACGCCAGGGCGACCAGCGCCAGCAGCCCGAACGCCGCCAGCCACTCCAGGGCCGTGGCGTCCGTGGACCGGAAGCCGATGGCCACGGCGACGGCGCCGACGACGACCACGCCGGCAAGCGACTGCAGGACGCTGCCGACGACGTGCCCGATGATGACGGAGCCGCGGTGGATCGCCATCGTACGGAAGCGGGCGATGATCCCCTCGGTCATGTCCATGGAGACAGACACCGCGGTGCCGGCCGGGGTGGCGCCGATGGTCATCAGCAGGATGCCCGGGACGAGATAGGCGATGTAGTCGGAGCGATCGGCGCCGCCGCCACCGATGCCCGCGCTCATCACGTCGCCGAAGACATAGACGAAGAGCAGCAGCAGGACGATGGGCGTCAGCAAGAGGTTCAGAGTGAGTGACGGGTAGCGCCGCGCGTGCAGCAGATTGCGGCGCAGCATCGTGGAGGAGTCGCGGACGGCGAGGGGGAGGGTGCTCATCGGACGGTCTCCTTGGGCTGGTTGGGGACGTGGGCCGGGCCGGTCAGGGCGAAGAACACGTCGTCGAGGTCCGGGGTGTGGGTGGTCAGTTCGTCGGCCTCGATACCGGCGGAGTCCAGCCGGTCGAGGAGGGAGCGCAGCTCGCGCTGGCCGCCGTCGCTGGGGGTCGTCAGTGTCAGTGCCTCGTCGTCCCGGGTGACCTCGCGCAGCGCGAGGGCGGCGGACCGGTAGGCGGCCGGGTCGGAGAAGCGCAGCCGCACATGCCCGCCGGGGACGAGCCGCTTGAGTTCATCGGCGCTCCCCTCGGCGGCGATCTTGCCGTCACTGAGCACCGCGATGCGGTCGGCGAGTTCGTCGGCCTCCTCCAGGTACTGGGTGGTGAGGAAGACGGTGACGCCGTCGGAGACGAGTCGCCGGATGATGCCCCACATGGTGTGGCGGCTGCGCGGGTCGAGGCCGGTGGTTGGCTCGTCGAGGAAGATGATCCGCGGATCGCCGACCAGCGTCATGGCGAGGTCGAGGCGGCGCCTCATGCCGCCGGAGTAGGTGGAGGCGGGCTTCTTCGCGGCGTCGGTGAGATCGAAGCGCTCCAGCAGCTCGGCGGCGACCCGCCGGCCCTCGCGCTTGGACAGATGGTGCAGGTCCGCCATGAGGAGCATGTTCTCCTCGCCGGTGATCAGGCCGTCGACGGCGGAGAACTGCCCGGTGACCCCGATCGCGCCGCGCACGGCCTGCGGGTCGACGGCCAGATCGTGGCCGCCGACGTGCAGTTCGCCGGCGTCGGCGCTGATGAGGGTGGAGAGGATCTTGACGGCGGTGGTCTTGCCGGCGCCGTTCGGACCGAGCAGGGAGAAGACCGTGCCCGCCGGCACCGTCAGGTCGATGCCGTCGAGGACCGTCTTGTCCCCGTAGGCCTTGCGCAGCCCCCTGGCCGTGATGGCGAGAGAGCGAGAAGTCGGTGTCGTCATGGACCGGAGATTGCGGCAGGGCGCATTCAGCGCGGTTTCACGACGGTTTCAGCGCCCTGGAACCGGGCGGCTGTCCCGTTCGTGTGGGGGCTGAACGAGGACTTCCGCTCTCCGTTCACGGGAGCCGGGCGACGGCGGCACGGACGATCAGAGTTCCGATGTGGCTGGGCGTCGGCGCGTCGAGTACCTGTGCGTCCACTTCGGCGAACCCGGCACTGAGCAATCGCGCCTTCCACGCGGCGGGCGTGTAGCTGTAGCGGTAGGTGTACATCGCCTTGCCCGCGAAGCCTCCCTTGTACATGCCTTGAGCGCCGGATGTGCCGGGGATGGCCGGCGGGTGGGAGAAAACCAGGACCCCACCAGGGTTGAGCCGCTGGGCGATCAGCGGAAGCAGTTCCTCCGGGTCGGTGAACCAGACGGCCCCGAAGATGGAGTAGACGGCGTCGTATGTCTCCGTATCGCTCCGCAGGTGTTCCGTCACCTCAGCACAGACGAACCGGGGACCTCCCGGACCCCAGCGCTCGGTGATCTGCTCGACCATGACCGGGGAGAGGTCGACGCCCGTCGTCTTGACGCCTCGCCGAGCGAGGTAGGCCAAGGCCCTCCCTGTGCCGCACCCGATCTCCAGAGCTGTCCCGGGGGAGCCCAGCAGTTCGGGCCCCGGCCCGTGGCCGGCGTACTGCGTCCAGCGGAAAACGGGGTCGGAGTCGAGCACTTTGTCCTTGACGCTCTGGGACTGGGCGTACGTGTCCCAGAGTTCACGCTCGTGCTCGATGTTGTGGTGTGCGGGCAACGCGCCTCCTCAGTTCCTCGCCGACCTCGAACCCGCCCTTGCGCGACACTTCGGCGGTCCGTATCACGGTGCCGGCGCCGCGCCGTTCGAGGGGGACCGTGGTTCTTGTATCGCCCCTCGTTGTACTCCTCGCACAATGCGAATGGGCTGATTGCGCACTATTGCGCGACAGTGCTCTGTCGGCGCCCAGTTCTGGATGAGGAAGACTGACGGATCTGGGCCAAGGTCATGGAGGTTGACGTATGGAGATCGTTTCCCGCGCGTACGAACACCCGCACGTCTCCTCGTTGGTCGCACGTCTTCAGGCCGAGTACGTGCGGATCTACGGGGCTCCGGACGACAGTCCCGCCGAGCCGGGGCAATTCTCGCCGCCTAGCGGGGCGTTCGCCGTGGGGTACGAGGACGCCATACCCGTCGCGATGGGCGGCTGGCGGTTCCGTGAGGACGGGCGCGCGGAACTCAAGCGGATGTATGTCGTCGACGAGCGGCGTGGGAGAGGACACTCGCGGTCGGTCCTGGCGCTGCTGGAGGACTCGGCCGCGGCTGCGGGCGCGTTCGCGATCGTCCTGGAGACGAATCAGCGCCACCCCGCGGCGATCGGCCTGTACCGCGCCTGCGGCTACACGGAGGTCCCCGCCTTCGGCTACTACGCCGACGACCCGCTCACCGTCTATCTCGGCCGGCCGCTGCCACGTCGGATTGCTACGAACTCCTGAACAGGGCCCTGGGCGCGCTGTCTGGCCCCGGCCCGATGGTCCGGGCACCCGTGTTCGCGTTGTGCTTGTTCAGGCGTCGGTGCCGAGGTCGGGGTCGGCGGCGAAGTGGTCGAACTCGCCTGCTTTGACGCCGAGGATGAAGGCGCGGAGCTTTTCGGGGGTGGTGGTGACGATGACGTCCGGCTCGTCGCTCTCGTGGAGCTTGATGGAACCGTCGTCGGCTACGGCGATGTGGACGCAGCCGTTCGCTTCGCCGCTGAAGGAGGACTTCTGCCAGTTGAGGGCGGACACGCGCTTACCTTTCTCGGATGTCTTCTGCGACCTGGCGGATCAGATCCTGTGACTCCGCTGCTGTGAGGCTACAACTCTCCATGCGGTCCAGAACGGTCCGGTATTTCACCAACTGCGGCTGATTATCAAGGAACCCGGCGCCGTGGTCCGTGTCGAGCTGAACCGTGTCCAGGGCCGGGATCGGTCCGGCCATGTAGTAGACGCTCTGCCCGGAGCTGGGGAAAGTACCCGCACCGAACGGGATCACCAGGAGGGTGATGTGTTTTTGTTCGCTCACGTCGATGAGATGTTCCAGTTGCGCGCGGGCCACCTCCGGCCCACCGAAGCCCATACGCAGGGCGGCCTCATGGATGATCGCCGTCAGCGGCGTCGGGTCGTCCCCGTACAGCAGCGCCTGCCGCTTGATCCGATACGAGACGCGGTGTTCCACGTCGGGCGGCGCGAGCGCCGGCACGACATCGCTGATGACGGCGTGCGCGTGGGCCCGGGTCTGGAGCAGTCCCGGCAGATGGATCACCGACGCGGTGCGCATCGCCGTCGCGTGGTGTTCCAGCTCCGCCAGATCGAGGGTGTCGGACGGAAGGATGTCGCGGTACTCGTCCCACCAGCCGCGCGTCCGTCCCCCTGTCATCTCCGCGAGCGCTTCGATCAGGGCCTCGTCCGAGCAGGTGTAGCTACGGGCCATGGCACGGACCCGGTCCGCGCTCACCGCGTAGCTTCCCGACTCGATGCTGCTGACGCGCGGTTGAGAGGTGCCGTGGAGCGCACCGGCCTGGGTCGCGGACAGCTCCGCTGACTCACGGAGTCTGCGCAGTTCGGCGCCGAGACGCCGTTGCCGCACCGTCGGAGGGAGGCTCTTCCTTGGCATGGGTCTCTTTCTCTCGTTCGGGTGTATCTCCACGAACTGATGGAATGCATCCTATCGTCGAGGGTACGGTGTGAAGCACGCCACATCAGATGGCCGTGCTGCCCAGAGGCGCACCCTCCGTACAGACAAGGGGAGTTCTATGCCGACCGTATCGCCGCAGGACCCTGCCCTGGAGCCGTTCGATCACGAGCAGTTCGAGCAGGAGGTGTACGAACTCGTACGCGACACCGCGCCCCGCCTCTTCGCCGTCGTTGTCGAGTACCGCGCCGGTACGAAGGACGCGGACGCGGCGGTAGCCGCCTGGGGGCTCGCCGACGCGAGCGGAGGAGCCGAGGTGATCCAGATCGAGACCGGTTGCCGGTGGAGGCTCGCGGCGCCGGAGCACATCACGCGGTACTTCGGGCGTGCGGAAGGGTGTTCGCCTCGGCTGGTGTGGCTCACGCCGCCCGGCGTTGACGGGGACGTCCGTGACCGGGTCGCTTGACTGCTCATGAGGGATGGGCATCGGCTGGGGCCCCGGCGCGGACCTTCGCCGGGCCGAGCGGGGCCGTCCACCGTGCGGCGGCTACGTATACGACAGGGACGCCTACCGGTCCGCCGTCCCGGGATCGACCACCCAGCGCATGGTCTGCCCGGTGATCTCACGGATCATGTCGAAGTCGCCGTCATAGTGCAGCACTGTCAGGCCGCGCCGTTCCGCCACAGCGGCGATCAGCACGTCGGAGAGCGAGAGCGCCCGATGGAAGCCCCGGCGCAGGGCCTCGCGCTGGAGCCACAGGGCACGCTCGTGCTCCTCGTCGGTGCAGGGCGAGTAGTCGAATCTCGAATCCGCAGAGGCTGAGGCGGATGCGGGACGCGTCCTGTGTGGTGCGCGCGCTGTGGACCATCTCGTACTCGACGACCGCGCAGGTCGTCAGGAGGCCACGCTCGTTCAGGTCGTCCAGCACCTCACCCGCTCCGGGCTGTCCCCAGCGGGCCAGGGCCGACTTGTCCACGAGGAAGACGCTCACACAGCGCTCTTCCGGTCCCAGGAGCGAGAGCCGGCCGGGCCGGTGGTCTCGATGATCTCGCTGAAGTCGAGTTCCCCCGACTTCACGGCATCGGCCCTCGCGCGCATGAGACTCCACGCATGAGACTGAAATGATGTCGCTGACGCGCGTGCGGCGATACCGTTTCCCCTCGAAACACTCATCCGTGGGACAGCCCGGACAGCCCGGACACCTCCTGTGCCCCGGGACGGCCCGGGGCACAGGTAAGGCTGCCGGTCAGTGGGGAGTGGGTGACGGCTCCAGGAGGAAGACGGGGATCTCGCGGTCCGTCTTCGTCTGGTACTCCGCGTACGGCGGGAACGCCTCGACCGCGCGGTTCCACCACACGGTCTTCTCCTCGCCGGTGACCTCGCGGGCGATCATGTCCTGGCGTACCGGGCCGTCCTGGAGTTCCACCCGGGGGTCGGCCGTGATGTTCTGGTACCAGACCGGGTTCCTGGGGGCGCCGCCCAGTGAGGCGACCGCCGCGTACACGCCGTCGTGCTCCACCCGCATCAGCGGGCTCTTGCGGATCTTGCCGCTCTTCGCGCCCCGGGTGGTGAGGACGATGACGGGCAAGCCGTTCAGCGTCGTCCCCTCCGTGCCGCCCGAGCTCTCGTACAACTCGACCTGCTCGCGTGCCATCTGCATCGAGCTGGGCTCGTACTCACCCTCAAGAGGCATGCTGATCCATCCCGTCATCGGAATCCGGCATCGGACGTCGCGCCGGTCACGGCCCGCGTCCCGTGCTTCCTTCAATGACCGATCGGGTTCGATCATTCCTGATTGCCGTCACTTCCTGTCACTTCCCGTCACCGGGGCCCGCACAGGTCGGCTTCCGGTCCCAGGTGTCACACCGGCGTCGTACGCTGGAGAACCCCCGGCCCGTGAGACGTGTCGGGTCCCTTGCGTTGCCCACGCTGTCAGCCCGCTCGATCCCGGACCTGGATGGAACCCCCCTTCATGAGCCTGCACGGTCTGCTGGACGCCGTCGTACGTGACCCGGCGCTCGCCGAAGCGGTGAAGGCCGCCACCGATGGTCACCGCCCGCACCTCGACCTCGTCGGACCGCCCGCGGCGCGGCCCTTCGCGGTGGCCGCGCTGGCGCGCGAGGCCGGGCGGCCGGTGCTGGCCGTGACCGCCACCGGGCGGGAGGCCGAGGATCTGGCGGCGGCCCTGCGCTCGCTGCTCGACCCGGACACCGTCGTGGAGTACCCGTCGTGGGAGACCCTGCCGCACGAGCGGCTCTCGCCCCGCTCCGACACCGTGGGCCGCAGGCTCGCCGTGCTGCGCCGGCTCGCGCACCCGGCGAAGGACGACCCCACGGCAGGGCCGGTCAGCGTCGTGGTCTCACCCGTACGCTCCGTGCTTCAGCCGCAGGTCAAGGGGCTCGGCGAGCTGGAGCCGGTCGCGCTGCGCAGCGGCCAGAGCGCCGATCTGAACGAGATCACGGAGGCGCTGGCCGCCGCCGCGTACGCCCGGGTCGAGCTGGTCGAGAAGCGCGGTGAGTTCGCCGTGCGCGGCGGCATCCTGGATGTCTTCCCGCCCACCGAGGAGCACCCCCTGCGGGTGGAGTTCTGGGGCGACGACGTCGAGGAGATCCGTTACTTCAAGGTGGCCGACCAGCGCTCCCTGGAGGTGGCCGAGCACGGACTGTGGGCGCCGCCCTGCCGGGAGCTGCTGCTCACCCCCCAGGTACGGGAGCGGGCCGCCGCGCTCGCCGAGCTCCATCCTGAGCTGGGCGAGCTGCTGGGCAAGATCGCGGAGGGGATCGCGGTCGAGGGCATGGAGTCGCTGGCCCCGGTCCTCGTGGACGACATGGAACTGCTGCTGGACGTCCTGCCGGCCGGTTCGATGGCGCTGGTCTGCGACCCCGAGCGGGTACGGACCCGGGCGGCTGACCTGGTGGCGACGAGCCAGGAGTTCCTTCAGGCATCGTGGGCGGCGAGCGCCGACGGCGGCGAGGCCCCGATCGATGTCGGCGCGGCCTCGCTGTGGGGCATCGCGGACATCCGGGAGCACGCCCGTGAGCTGGGCATGATGTGGTGGTCGGTCTCCCCGTTCGCCGTGGACGAGGAGCTGGAGGACGCCTCGGGCGAGGCCATCACGCTGGGGATGCGCGCCCCGGAGTCGTACCGCGGCGACACCGCACGCGCGCTCGCCGACACCAAGGGCTGGCTGGCGGACGGCTGGCGGACGGTCTTCGTCACGGAGGGGCACGGCACGGCGGCCCGTACGGTCGAGGTCCTTGGCGGCGAGGGCATCCCGGCCAGACTCGACGCCCCCGGGGCCCGTACCGCCCGCGGTCTGGAGGAGATCACCCCGTCCCTCGTCCATGTCGCCTGCGGCTCGATCGACTACGGCTTCGTGGACCCGGACCTCAAGCTCGCCGTGCTCACCGAGACCGACCTCTCCGGCCAGAAGGCGGCGGGCAAGGACGGCGCCCGGATGCCGGCCAAGCGCCGCAAGACCATCGACCCGCTCACGCTGGAGACGGGCGACTACATCGTCCACGAACAGCACGGCGTCGGCCGCTATGTCGAGATGGTCCAGCGCACGGTGCAGGGCGCGACCCGGGAGTATCTGCTCGTCGAGTACGCCCCGGCCAAGCGCGGCCAGCCGGGCGACCGCCTCTACATCCCCACCGACCAGCTGGAACAGGTCACCAAGTACGTCGGCGGCGAGGCCCCGACGCTGCACCGGCTCGGCGGCGCGGACTGGACGAAGACCAAGGCGCGCGCCAAGAAGGCGGTCAAGGAGATCGCCGCCGACCTGATCAAGCTCTACTCGGCGCGGATGGCGGCCCCCGGCCATGCCTTCGGCCCCGACACCCCCTGGCAGCGGGAGCTGGAGGACGCCTTCCCGTACGTGGAGACGCCCGACCAGCTCTCCACCATCGCCGAGGTCAAGGAGGACATGGAGAAGACGGTCCCGATGGACCGGCTGATCTGCGGCGACGTCGGCTACGGCAAGACGGAGATCGCCGTACGGGCGGCCTTCAAGGCGGTCCAGGACGGCAAGCAGGTCGCGGTCCTCGTCCCGACGACGCTGCTGGTGCAGCAGCACTTCGGCACGTTCTCCGAGCGGTATTCGCAGTTCCCTGTCGCCGTGAAGGCGCTCTCCCGTTTCCAGTCGGACGCGGAGGCGAAGGCGACGCTCCAGGGTCTGCGGGAGGGCGCGGTCGACATCGTCATCGGTACGCACCGGCTGTTCTCGTCCGAGACCAGGTTCAAGGACCTGGGGCTGGTCATCGTGGACGAGGAGCAGCGGTTCGGTGTGGAGCACAAGGAGCAGCTGAAGAAGCTGCGCGCCAATGTCGATGTCCTCACCATGTCGGCGACGCCCATCCCCCGTACGCTCGAAATGGCCGTCACGGGCATCCGCGAGATGTCGACGATCACCACGCCGCCGGAGGAGCGCCATCCGGTGCTGACCTTCGTCGGCCCGTACGAGCAGAAGCAGATCGGCGCGGCCGTCCGGCGTGAACTGCTGCGCGAGGGACAGGTCTTCTACATCCACAACCGCGTGGAGTCGATCGACCGGGCGGCGGCGCGGCTGCGCGAGATCGTGCCCGAGGCGCGGATCGCGACGGCGCACGGCCAGATGGGCGAGAGCGCGCTGGAACAGGTCGTGGTCGACTTCTGGGAGAAGAGATTCGACGTCCTGGTCTCCACGACGATCGTCGAGTCCGGGATCGACATCTCCAACGCCAACACCCTGATCGTGGAGCGCGGCGACAACTTCGGCCTCTCGCAGCTGCACCAGCTGCGTGGCCGGGTGGGGCGTGGCCGGGACCGCGGCTACGCGTACTTCCTCTACCCGCCGGAGAAGCCGCTGACGGAGACCGCCCATGAGCGGCTGGCGACGATCGCCCAGCACACGGAGATGGGCGCGGGCATGTATGTCGCGATGAAGGACCTGGAGATCCGCGGCGCGGGCAATCTGCTCGGCGGCGAGCAGTCCGGGCATATCGCGGGTGTCGGCTTCGATCTGTACGTACGGATGGTGGGCGAGGCGGTCGCCGACTACCGCGCCTCCATCGAGGGCGGGGTGGAGGAGGCGCCGCCGCTGGAGGTCAAGATCGAGCTGCCGGTCGACGCGCATGTCCCGCACGAGTACGCGCCGGGCGAGCGGCTGCGGCTCCAGGCGTACCGCGCGATCGCCTCCGCCAATACGGAGGAGGACATCGCGGCGGTCCGCGAGGAGCTGACCGACCGCTACGGCAAGCTCCCGGAGCCGGTGGAGAATCTGCTGCTGGTGGCGGGGCTGCGGATGCTCGCGCGGGCGTGCGGGGTCGGCGAGATCGTGCTCCAGGGCGCGAACATCCGGTTCGCGCCGGTGGAGTTGCGGGAGTCGCAGGAGCTGCGGCTGAAGCGGCTCTATCCCCGTACGGTCATCAAGGCTCCGGCGCACCAGATCCTGGTACCGCGTCCGACGAGCGGGAAGATCGGCGGCAAGCCGGTGGTGGGACGCGAACTGCTGGCGTGGACGGGCGAGTTCCTGGCGACGATCCTGGGCTCGTAGCCGGCCGTCGCGCCACCTCGCACTAGAGTGCGGCGGTGAGCAGTCTTGGTGAACGAATAGCGCGAACGTGTCGTGGGGGAAGGGCTCTTGTCCTTCCCGTGGTCTCCGCGGTCTCCGTGGTGTCCGCGGTGGTGCTGACGGGGTGTACGGGGGAGTTGGGCGCCGATCCCGAGGCGTCGGCGTCGCCGCCGCCGCCGTCGGCGTCGAGCGGTGGCGGGTACGGTGCCGGGCCGCTCGCGAACCCCGACGGGACGAAGCCGGGACTCGCGGCGATCGGTTCCGAGGCCGGCCGGAAGAGCGCGCGGCAGCTCATCGAGCGGGTACGCACCGCCGGGCGGGGACCCAAGACCGGTTATGACCGGGACGAGTTCGGCTACGCCTGGATGGACACGGCGGACGGGGTGCCGCTGGCGCGGAACGGCTGCGACACCCGCAACGACCTCCTGCGACGCGACGGCCAGGAGCTGCGCTTCCGCTCGGGCTCCGACTGCGTGGTCGCCTCCATGACGCTGCACGACCCCTATACCGGCAAGACCATCGAGTGGAGCAAGCAGCGGGCGAGCGAGGTGCAGATAGACCATGTGGTCCCGCTGTCCTACAGCTGGCAGCTCGGCTCCTCCCGCTGGTCCGAGAAGAAGCGCCGGCAGCTGGCGAACGACGTACTGAATCTGCTGCCGGTGGAGGGCCGTGCCAACTCGGCCAAGCGCGACTCAGGTCCGGCGACCTGGCTCCCGCCGGACAAGGCGATCCGGTGCTCGTACGCGGTCCGCTTCGGTCAGGTCGCGCTCAAGTACGAGATGCCGGTGACCGCGGCGGACAAGCGGGCGATGCTCCAGCAGTGCGGCGGCTGACCGGGCCCCTGCCGCCCCGCTCCTCGGCCCCGCGCGCGGCGGGCCGAGGACTTCGCGCGCGGCGGGTGCGACCTCGCGCGCGGCGGGTGCGGCGGGACCGCCGACCCGCCCGCGGCGGCATGGCTTGGGCGACAGGCCCTACGCGGGCTTCGCCCGCAGGAACGCCGACGTCGAGACGCGTCCCAGCATCTCCAGCCGCGACGTGCCGTTCGCCAGGTACTTGTCCGTGGCCTCCTGGACGCCCGGCCAGTGGCCGTCGCCGTAGTCGTCGAGAACGACGATCCCGCCGGGTGCCACGATCTCCTCGACCCACTCCAGGTCGGCCAGCACGCCTTCCGCGGAGTGGTCACCGTCCACCACGATCACGCCGTACTCACGGTCGGAGACCGCGGCCCGCACCTCGGGGTCCCCGGAGAAGCCCTGCTGTATGCGGGCCTCCTCGCCGGACCGGCCGCCCAGCGCGAGGTTGGCGCGTACGACGTCCATCCGCACCGGGGTGCCCGTGGGCTCGGCGGACTGCTTCGCGCCGGGCTGGAGCTGACTGCCGACCAGCGGGTCGACGATCGTGAGCCGCGCCTCCGTACCGGCACGGTGCAGCATGCGCATCATCGTGGCCGAGAACAGGCCGTACAGCGTGCCGATCTCCAGGACGTCGCGGTTCGGCGGGGAGAGCAGCGGCACGGTGGCGAGCTTGCCGCACACGTTCGAGGTGGAGCCGGCCAGCCGGCCCACGGCCAGCGCCTCCAGGGCGATCACATTGCGGTACGCGATGGTGACGTTGCGCCGGGCGTGCGCGCCGTCCTCCCCCGTGACCTCGGCGATCTGCTTCACAAGGGTGTTGATCTGAGCGGGCGTGGGCACCCGGTGACCGCTGCGCCCCGTCCGGTCGAACAGCAGGCCGAACGCATACTGCTGAGCGCGCAGGTCGGCGACTTCGCGCTTGAGGGCATCGAGATCAGTACGCAGGGGCGAGTTCGAGTGCTTGATGCGCCGGTCCACCAGACCGGCGGCCGGCCGCAGAATCCGCTTAGCCAGCCGGTTGCTCAAAAGAGAAGCCATGCGCGGAAACTACGCTCCGACACGGGCATGGCGGGCCACACTCCAGTGCTCAATAGGTGAAGGGTTGATGTCGCGGGGGCGACGCGAGCATGGCGCGACGACGCGCCGTGGCAAGGAAAGCGACGCTGACCAGCACGATCACGGCCACGGCCCCCACCGCGGAGCCTGCCCGCGGACCGGGGGGCCGAAATGAACGGTCCACGGTGGTTTGAGATCCGTTCAGTGGTGCGGCGACCAGCCCGAGGTAGGAGGGGCGGGCTCGCCGTCGCACCTCCAGCCCGCGAGACGGGGCGGACGCGACGGATGCGGCGGGCACCGCGGACGCGGCCGGCGGAACAGGCGCGGCAGGTAAGGGCTTCAGGACGGGCATGAAGCTCGAATATGCCAGTACAAAGCGGGAAAACCGACCTCAATTCGCCGCGTTCATCGAACGGTTGCGTGTAGGTCGTACGGGATGTCCTTCCGCGACATTCTCGCTGGTTTCTGTTCTCCTGGAGTGAAGCGGCCCCCGCCGGAGCCGTAACCAGGGGGAGCGCGCACGCACATGACAGTCCGGATCCAGATGGTCAGATTCGCGCTGGTGGGAGCGGCGAACACGGGTACGTACTACGCCTTCTACCTGCTGCTGCTGACCCGGCTGCCGTATGTCGCCGCGCATGTCGTCGCGTCCCTGCTGAGCATGATCGGCTCGTTCTTCCTGAACAGCTGGTTCACCTACCGGACGCGCCCCACCTGGCGGAAGTTCCTGCTGTTCCCACTCACCAACGCGGCGAACTTCGTCATCACCACCGTCGGGGTCTATCTGCTGGTGGACGTCCTGCACTTCGGCAGCCGGTACGCACCGCTGATCGCGGCGTTCGGGGCCATCCCGATCACCTTCGTCGTCTCCCGCGCGATCATGCTCCGCCCGGACCCCGCTGCTCCCGCCGCCGTCCCTGCTCCCGCCGCCGTCGCGGACCCCGGCCCGCGCAAGGGTGCCCACTCACCGCCGAGCCCCCGGGAGGGCGCCGGCCACAGGACCGTGGCCGACGCCCCCGCTGTCACTTCGCCGACGGCGGGGCCGGCGGGGTCCGGGCGGTAAAGACCGGCGCGTCGGCCGAGCGGCCGGCCGGCGGCCACCCGCCGTTCGGCGTCCGTGCCCCGATCTCCCGGTGAATCGTTGGTCGAACCAGTGGCCCAGGCCACGTCCACTGCCTACCATCGATCACTGCAAGGCCTTGTGCATCGCCGCACAATCACGCCGGGAGGCCCCCTTTGCACCGCCGTCGTCGCACCGCGCTCTCCGTCTCCGTCGCGCTTCTCGCCGCGGCCCCACTCCTCACCGCCTGCGGCAACGAAGCCCACCCCGGAGCGGCGGCCGTCGTCGGCGGGCAGCGGATCGAGGTGTCCGCGCTCCAGGCCCAGGTACGGGACGTACGGGACGCGCAGCGGAGCGCGCCGGAGTCCGAGCAGCTGATCAAGAACACCGGGCAGCTCAACCAGGCCAAGCTGAACAGCATGATCTTCGACCGGGTGCTGGAGAAGGCCGCCGACAACGCCGGGGTCACGATCAGCCGCAAGGAGATCCAGACCACCCGGCAGCAGGCCGCCGCCCAGTCCGGCGGTGAGAAGCAGTTCGCCGCGATGCTGCTCCAGCAGGGCGCGCTCGCCGAGGACCAGATCGAGTCGGCGATCCGCCGCGAGGTGCTGCTGACCAAGCTGGCCGTGGCACTCGGCGCCAACACCACGACGCCGCAGGGCCAGCAGACGGTCCTCGCCGAGCTGACGAAGACGTCCGAGCAGCTCGGTATCGACGTCAATCCGCGCTATGGCAGCTGGGACAACAAGCAGGTCAGGCTGGGCGAGGCCAAGACGCCGTGGATCACCCAGCTCACCAGCCAGGCACCGGAGCAGGAGCAGCCGGCGGACACCTGATCCGACGGCAGGGGCGGGTCGCCGGGCCTCGGCCCGCGGGCGGGGCGGCCGGCGGCCGGAGGTAGGTTCGAGAGGTGACAGACGAAGCTCCCGCCACCACCGGCCGTATCGTCCTGCTGACCGCCAGCCACCGGGTCGCCCCCGGCCTGCTGTCCTGGCCCGCCTGGCAGCTGCTGCACGGCGCCGACGCGGTGCTGTGCGCCGACGCGGGCCATCCGCAGCTGCCCTATCTGCGCGAGGCGGGCATCACCGTCGAGCACGCGGCGCCCACCGCGCGGGAACTGGTCGACGCCTGCGCGGGCGGCCGTACGGTCGTGGTCGTCCCCTCCAGCGAGGGTGACGGGACCGACGCCCGGCTGACCGACGGCCTGGCGCGACTGGCGGGCTCAGGCCGGGTCGCGATGCCGGACCTGGAGCTGCTTCCCGGCTCGTACGACCTGCCGGGCGCCCGCCTGCTGGATCTCGTCCAGGTCATGGACCGGATCCGCGTCGAGTGCCCGTGGTCATCGACCCGGACGCACCAGGGGCTCGCCAAATACGCCATCGAGGAGGCGTACGAACTCGTCGAGGCGATCGAGGAGGGCGACGCCGGCGAACTGCGCGAGGAGCTGGGGGACGTACTGCTCCAGGTCGTCTTCCACGCCCGTATCGCGCAGGAGCGTTCCGCGGCGGGGGAGGAGGACGACGAGTCGTTCTCCATCGACGATGTCGCCGGCACGATCGTGGACAAGCTCATCCACCGCCACCCCCATGTCTTCGGCGACGAGACCGCCGAGACCCCCGAGGACGTCAAGACGCACTGGCTCCGGATGAAAGCGGTCGAGAAGCAGCGCGACTCGGTCACCGACGGAGTCCCCCTGGGCCAGCCCGGCCTCGCCCTCGCCGCCAAACTCGCGGGCCGCACCCGCACGGCCGGTCTCGACGTCCCGCTCCCGAAGGCCGAGGGCGTCGGCTACGAACTGCTGGCCCTGGCGGTGCGCGCGGAAGAGGCCGGCGTCGACCCGGAGGCGGCACTGCGCGCGGCGGCCCGCGTATACAGGGACGCGATCCGCACGGCCGAGGGCCACGCCGTATAGCCGTACCGCGGCCGCGGGCGGTACGTCGGCGGCCGCCCGTACCCCCTCGCCGACGACGGTTAATGTCGGGGCATGCACCACCAGCCCGCCCCCATACCCCCGGTCGCGCCCGCTCCCGAGCTGTTCACCTGGGAGTTCGCCACCGATCCGTATCCCGCCTACGCCTGGCTGCGCGAGCACTCGCCCGTGCACAGGACCGCGCTGCCCAGTGGCGTCGAGGCGTGGCTCGTGACGCGGTACGTGGACGCCAGGCAGGCCCTCGCCGACGCGCGGCTCTCCAAGAACCCCACGCATCACGCCGAGCCCGCGCACGCCAAGGGGAAGACGGGCATCCCCGGCGAGCGCAAGGCGGAGCTGATGACACATCTGCTCAATATCGATCCGCCCGACCACACCCGGCTGCGCCGGCTCGTGTCCAAGGCGTTCACGCCCCGCCGCGTGGCCGAATTCGCACCGCGCGTGCAGGAGTTGACCGACCGGCTCATCGACGACTTCGCCGCGAAGGGAGAGGCGGACCTGATCCATGACTTCGCGTTCCCGCTCCCCATCTACGCGATCTGCGATCTGCTCGGGGTGCCGCGCGAGGACCAGGACGACTTCCGCGACTGGGCGGGCATGATGCTGCGGCATTCGAAACCGGGACACGCGGGCGGGCCACGGGGCGGAGTCGGGCGTGCCGTCAAGAAGATACGGGGCTATCTCGCCGACCTCATCCACCGTAAGAGGGCCGCCCCCGGCGACGATCTGATCTCCGGACTCATCCGGGCCGGCGACCACGGGGAACATCTCACCGAGAACGAGGCCGCGGCGATGGCCTTCATCATCCTTTTCGCCGGTTTTGAGACGACCGTGAACCTGATCGGCAACGGCATGTTCGCCCTGCTGCGCCACCCCGAGCAGCGCGCGCTGCTCCAGCGCTCGCTCGAAGCGGGGGATACGGGACTGCTCGCGACGGGGGTCGAGGAACTGCTGCGGTACGACGGTCCCGTGGAGCTGGCCACCTGGCGGTTCGCGACCGAGCCGCTGACGCTCGGGGGGCAGCGGATCGCGACGGGCGATCCGGTCCTGGTCGTCCTCGCCGCCGCCGACCGTGACCCCGAGCGCTTCACGGATCCGGACACGCTCGACCTCTCCCGGCGTGACAATCAGCACCTCGGATACGGACACGGCATCCACTACTGCCTCGGCGCACCGCTCGCCCGGGTGGAGGGGCAGACCGCGCTCGCAACCCTGCTGACCCGGCTGCCCGACGTGCGACTTGCGGGAGATCCTGCCGATTTGCGCTGGCGCGGAGGGCTCATCATGCGTGGATTGCGCACGCTTCCGGTGCAGTTCACGCCATTGTCCGGCTGAAGGATTACTGACGGTCCGTCAAGACTGTGACTTTCACGTGATCTCCGCTGCATCGACTTGTGACAGTAGTTCGAGTACCGCTACGTTCTCGAAAACTCAGCCGCCACACGCAGCAGTCGAAACATCAGTCACACGGAAGGCAATCGCATGCGCTCCGGGAACGGCCGACACCGTCGACCTCGCCAGGCCCCCGCTCTGATCGTCGCGGCAGGGGTGACCGGCTCGGCGATCGCCATTCCGCTGCTCGGCGCCGCCGGTGCCAGTGCGGCGGACGCTTCCACCTGGGACCGCGTCGCCGAGTGCGAGAGCGGCGGCATGTGGAGCGCGGACCTCAAGAACGGCTACTACGGCGGACTCCAGATCTCCCAGGAGACCTGGGACGACTTCGGCGGCGCGGAGTACGCGGCCAGCGCCGACCTCGCGAGCCGCTCGCAGCAGATCGCGATAGCCGAGAAGATCCTTGACGCGCAGGGGCCGCGGGCGTGGGCCAGTTGCGCCGCGGTCTCCGGGCTGACGGCGGGCAGCGCGGCGCCGGGCGTGGATCCCGGTACGACGCCCGAGGCGGCGCCGGAGACGGCACCCGAGTCGTCCGAGTCGTCCGAGACGTCCGGAACGCCCAAGCCCTCCGAGACGTCCGGGAAGACAGGGGGCGCCTCCTCGCCCGACTCGTCTCCGTCGGACGCCCCCTCGGGCGCCTCCTCGGCCACCCCGGACGCCCCGGCCTCCGACGGTACGAAGGAGCCCGCTCCCGCCGATCCCTCCGGCTCCGCCGGGTCCGGTGACGGCGCCGCCAAGGGCAAGCACCGCGGCGACGCCGCCCCGGACGACTCCGTACCAGGCAATTCGGGCGAAGAGCGGGAATCCGGCCGTCATGCCTCGCGAGGTGACGGATCGACACGTAACGCGGATGGCGCGGTGGACGGCACGGCAGGCGGCGTGACGGACGGCACGGCGGACGGCGTGACGGGCGAAACGGAAGGCGCGGGCGCGGTGGACGGTGAGTACACCGTCCGTGCGGGCGACTGCCTTTGGCTCATCGCCGATGAACGCGAGGTGCCCGGCGGGTGGTCCGCGATCTACGAGGCGAACAAGGAAACCGTCGGCGCCGACCCCGACCTGATCCTCCCTGGCCAGACCCTTGATCTTGGCGTGAAGTAGGGGCAGTTAGAGACCCTATGTCCACTTCTGGGAAAGTGAGACAAGGGTCTCTTCGCCGCAACTGGGGTCTTTTGGTCCGGCGGTTGGGTCGTTTCCTCTCTCACCTGCGCAAATGGGTTCGCTCAAGGGGGAGGTAAGGGCGATTTTTCCTTGATGTGCTTCTTTGAACAACGGGCAGACCTGTGATTACGGTCTGAACCGCTCGCACCGCGGGCCCCGTCGACCGTCACGCCGAATCCTGCCGTCGGTCGGGGGGAGTAACCGACGCGTCATGCGCCGTAGGCAGGAGCGGGGGACCCAAAGGTTCGCGCCGGGCTCCGGCCGTCGAGAGACGGCCGAGGACCGGCTTGGGGTGAAGCCATGTGCGACTGAGCACAAGGCCGGGCAACTCACTTGGCCCGAACCCGACAGCTGACCTCGTAGGCGTCGGTGAGGGAGATGTTCCATGCTGCTGCGTTCCAGCAAGGGCAAGCACCGCCGCCCGTCGAAGGCCGCCCGCTACGCCACGCTCGCCGGGGTCACCGGTGCCGCCGTCGCCGCCCCGTTGATCGGCGCGACCTCGGCCTCCGCCGCGACCGCCGCCGAGTGGGACAAGGTCGCGCAGTGCGAGTCCGGAGGCAACTGGTCCATCAACACGGACAACGGCTTCTACGGCGGCCTCCAGTTCACGCCGTCCACCTGGGCCGCCTACGGCGGTACCGCGTACGCCGCCCGCGCCGACCAGGCCAGCAAGTCCCAGCAGATAGCCGTCGCCGAGAAGGTCCTCGCCGGCCAGGGCAAGGGCGCGTGGCCGAACTGCGGCGTGGGCCTGTCCAGCGCCGCGTACGACGGCGGCTCCGCCACCCAGCCCACCCAGAAGCAGTCGCAGCCGAAGCAGCGGCAGGCTCCCAAGCCGCAGCAGTCGCAGCAGGCGCAGCCGAAGCAGCAGGAGACCACGCGCGGCGCGGCCCAGCCGGCCTCGCGCGGCGAGAGCCGTCCCACCACGATCAAGAAGGGTGACGGCGAGTACAAGGTCAAGTCGGGCGACTCCCTCTCCAAGATCGCCAAGGCCGAGGACGTCAAGGGCGGCTGGCAGAAGCTGTTCGACCTGAACAAGGACATCGTCAGCGACGCCGACGTGATCTACCCGGGCCAGCAGCTCCACCTGAGCTGACCCACCCGGCCCAAGCCGGGCACACCCGGCCCGTCCGGCCCTGTCCGGGGCCCACCCGGGACCGGCCCCACCCGAGACCGCCCCGGTCCGGCGCGTAACCCCCGTACGCGCCGGGCCGGGGTTCCGGCTGTGGCCCGCCCGCGGGTGGCGGTGGCTCCGGCCGTGGCTCTGGCGGTGGCTCCGGCCGTGGGGGAATCGCACCTCATTTCGTCTTAGGTGGCGGGCACCGGCCGACCGATCACCCCGCGCCGGATAGTCTCGTGTCGCAAGGCCAATGAGACCCTGCACTCCAAGCGTCACATCCCAGAAGGAGATGCTCGTGCCGTCCATCGACGTCGTCGTAGCCCGGGAAATCCTCGACTCCCGAGGCAACCCCACGGTCGAGGTCGAGGTCGGCCTCGACGACGGCAGCACGGGTCGTGCTGCTGTCCCCTCCGGTGCCTCCACCGGTGCGTTCGAGGCCCTTGAGCTCCGCGACGGTGACCAGAACCGCTACCAGGGCAAGGGTGTCGAGAAGGCCGTCCTCGCCGTCATCGAGCAGATCGGCCCGGAGCTGGTCGGGTACGACGCCACCGAGCAGCGCCTGATCGACCAGGCGATGTTCGACCTGGACGCCACCCCGGACAAGTCGTCGCTCGGCGCCAACGCCATCCTCGGCGTCTCCCTCGCCGTCGCGCACGCCGCCTCCGAGGCCTCGGACCTCCCGCTCTTCCGCTACCTCGGCGGCCCGAACGCGCACCTGCTGCCCGTTCCGATGATGAACATCCTGAACGGCGGCTCGCACGCCGACTCCAACGTGGACATCCAGGAATTCATGATCGCCCCGATCGGCGCGGAGTCCTTCTCCGAGGCCCTGCGCTGGGGCGCCGAGGTCTACCACACCCTCAAGAAGGTCCTGAAGCAGAAGGGCCTCTCCACCGGCCTCGGCGACGAGGGCGGCTTCGCGCCGAACCTGGAGTCCAACCGCGCCGCGCTCGACCTCATCCTCGAAGCGATCAAGGAAGCCGGTTACGTCCCCGGCCGCGACATCGCGCTCGCTCTCGACGTCGCCGCGTCCGAGTTCTACAAGGACGGCTCGTACGAGTTCGAGGGCAAGTCCCGCTCGGCCGCCGAGATGACCGAGTACTACGAGGAGCTTGTCGCCTCGTACCCGCTCGTCTCCATCGAGGACCCGCTCTTCGAGGACGACTGGGCCGGCTGGAAGGTCCTCACGGACAAGCTCGGCTCCAAGGTCCAGATCGTCGGCGACGACCTGTTCGTCACCAACCCGGAGCGCCTTGCGCGCGGTATCGAGGAGGGCTCGGCCAACGCCCTGCTCGTCAAGGTCAACCAGATCGGTTCGCTGACCGAGACCCTGGACGCCGTCGAGCTGGCCCAGCGCAACGGCTTCAAGTGCATGATGTCCCACCGCTCCGGTGAGACCGAGGACGTCACCATCGCCGACCTCGCCGTCGCCACCAACTGCGGCCAGATCAAGACCGGCGCCCCGGCCCGCTCCGAGCGCGTCGCCAAGTACAACCAGCTGCTGCGCATCGAGGAGATCCTTGACGACGCGGCGGTGTACGCGGGCCGCAGCGCGTTCCCGCGCTTCCGCTCCGCGAACGGTTAAGAGGACGCGCTCCTCCTGATCCTGTGGATACGAGGGCGAGGGGCGGCCCCGCCCGTCGTCCGTACGTCCCCGGTCGCGGTCCCGTACCGTGTCCGGGGACGTACGTACAACAGGGGACGTAACAGGGGAGGCGAGCCATGGCCGGGAATCGGGACCGGTTCTCCACCGCGACCAGGCTGCGACTGCTCGGCGAGCAGACGGCCGCCCGGGTCTACCGCTCGCAGAACCGCAGGCAGGACCGCCGCTCCCGGCTCACCGGCCGGGCCGCCTTCCTCGCCCTGGTCGTGTGCACACTGGTGGTGGCGCTCGCGTATCCGATGCGGCAGTACGTGTCGCAGCGGAACGAGATCGCCGACCAGCAGCGGCTGACCCGCGAGGCGAAGAAGCGGGTCGAGGAGCTGCGCGACGAGAAGGCGAGGCTCCAGGACGACGCGTACATCCAGCGGCTGGCCCGGGAACACCTGCATTACGTGATGCCGGGGGAGACCGGTTACATCGTGATCGACCCGGATGTGAGCGAGCAGCGCCGCGAGGAGCGGGGGGCGACGGACCGCCCCTGGTACTCGAACGTGCTGGACGGCGTGGACAACGCGGACCGCCAGGACAGATAGCCAGACAGAACACCCTAAGTGCACCCGAGAACCGCAGAACATACCTAGGCAGGCATGGACACGCCCCCTCCGCAGACCGAACGCACGGAACCCACCGAGGCGGACGTCGCGGCATTCAAAGAACAGCTCGGACGGCCGCCACGCGGACTGCGCGCCATCGCGCACCGCTGCCCCTGCGGCCTGCCGGACGTGGTCGAGACCGCTCCACGGCTCCCCGACGGCACCCCCTTCCCGACGACGTACTACCTCACCTGCCCGCGCGCGGCCTCGGCCATCGGCACGCTGGAGGCGAACGGCGTCATGAAGGAGATGACCGAGCGCCTGGCGACCGACCCCGAGCTGGCCGCCGCGTACCGCGCGGCCCACGAGGACTACATCGCCCGCCGTGACGCCATCGAGGTCCTGGAGGGCTTCCCGAGCGCCGGCGGTATGCCGGACCGGGTGAAGTGCCTGCATGTCCTGGTCGGCCACTCGCTGGCGGCGGGGCCCGGGGTGAACCCGCTGGGCGACGAGGCGATCGCGATGCTGCCGCAGTGGTGGGCGAAGGGCCCCTGCGTGACGCCGTGCGTGTCCGGCCCGTCCGACGTCGAGGGGGATACGGAATGACCAGGGTCGCCGCCATCGACTGCGGTACGAACTCGATCCGCCTGCTCGTCGCCGACGCAACTGTGTCCGACAGCGCCTCCGGCGCGGGTGAGACGGGTGAACTGGCCGACCTCGACCGCCGGATGAAGATCGTCCGCCTCGGTCAGGGCGTGGACAGGACGGGCCGGCTCGCCCCCGAGGCGCTGGAACGTACCTTCGCCGCCTGCCGGGAGTACGCGGCCGTCATCAAGGAACACGGCGCCGAGCGCGTCCGCTTCGTCGCCACCTCCGCCTCACGCGACGCCGAGAACCGCGACGAGTTCGTCAGCGGGGTCCTGGACATCCTGGGCGTGGAGCCCGAGGTGATCACCGGCGACCAGGAGGCGGCCTTCTCCTTCACCGGCGCGACGAAGGAGCTGGGCCCGATCGACGGGGACAGCTACCTGGTCGTGGACATCGGCGGCGGCTCGACCGAGTTCGTCGTCGGCGACGATCACGTACGTGCCGCGCGCTCCGTGGACATCGGCTGCGTACGGCTGACCGAGCGTCACCTCGTACGGGACGGCGTCGTCAGCGACCCACCCACCGCTACCGAAATCGCCGCGATCCGCGCCGACATCGAGGCGGCCCTGGACCTGGCCGAACAGACGGTCCCGCTGCGCGAGGCCCGCACCCTGGTCGGACTGGCCGGTTCCGTGACCACGGTCGCCGCGATCGCGCTCGGCCTGACCGAGTACGACTCCGCCGCGATCCACCACTCCGTGATCCCGTACGACCAGGTCGAGGAGATCACCACCCGCCTCCTCCACGCCACCCACGAGGAACGCGCCGCGATCCCCGTCATGCACCCGGGCCGGGTGGACGTCATCGGCGCGGGCGCCCTCGTACTCCTCACGATCATGGAACGGACCGGCGCCCAGGAGGTCGTGGTCAGCGAACACGACATCCTGGACGGGATCGCCTGGGCGGCGGCGGAAGAGATCCATGACGCCGCAAAGCGCGACTGAACCTGCGGTGATGTCTGACATACAGCGGCCCCGGTACCTCCGCGGTACCGGGGCCGAGCTGTCTCCGGCGGCCGAGCTACCTTGTGGCGATCACGATGCGGGAGCGCAGAGGCTCGGCCCTCAGCGCGTCGGCGAACTGCCACGAGTACGCCGTGACCTCCACGCTCGGGCAGTAGGTGAGTGATCAGGAAGGACGACGGGCGTTCGGTCGGGGCGAAGTCGTCGACGACGCGCGCGAAGTAGGCGTCCAGCCGGGCGCGCTCGAACTGTTCCATGGACTCACTTCCCTTGATGGTCAGACCCTGACGGTAGAGAGGTGATGCTCACTGCTTCCAGCGATGTGCATCGATGTTCACGCCAACGTGTTTCCACTGTCCTTCTGTCCTTCGGCTGATTGATGTCCTTGACGCGGAACCTTCGGAGGAGGACTGTTGTGCACATCCGTGCACAACAAGAGCGCCGGAGGCGGCGATGAAACTACGGTTCATCGGCATCGACCCCAACACCGGTACGGGGGAGAGCCCGACCGTGTGGGTCGACGAAAGTACGAGTGAACTGATCATTCAGGGATGGAAGCCAGGGCCGGAACTCGAAGCGGAGTGCTCTGTGTTCGAGCTGCCAGGACACGCGATGGGCATCCCCGATCACGAGGCAGTCATCCGGATTCCGGCCCGCATGGTGCCGTTCTTGAGGAAGGCGTGTGATGTCGCAGAAGGTACCGAGCTTCGCTGAACTCCTCGACGGCGCACAGCAGACGGCCTGTCATCTGGAAATGCGCGACGCATACGGGGTGGACAGCGAGGCCGGCGATTTCGCGCGCTGGAAAGCGACGGGGCAACGCGACATCGACCCAGGCTCTCCCTATTGGGGGCCGTGGGTCGAGTTGATCCGACGCGCGGTGACGCGCGGTGTCGTGGTTCGCCGGGTCCGCATCGTCTCCGAACCGGTCAGCGACTACATCCGCTACGAGCACGCGGGAACGCCCGTCAACCTGGAGGCGGGCGAGCAGGTTCGATGGCTGGCGCGCCGTCGAGCCTCTGATGTGGCCTTGCCCGGCAACGACTTCTGGCTCATCGACGGGCGGCTGATCCGCTGGAACCACTTCACCGGAGACGGGGCATCGGCGGGCGGGGAGATGAGCGACGATCCTGCGACGGCGAGGCTGTGTGCCGATGCCTTCGAAGTGGTGTGGGAGCGCGCCGTGCCCCATGAGAACTACACGATCAACTAGCCCAAAGGTCATCAGGCCGGCTCATGCCCGAATCCCCTTCGTCCTCAGCACAGGCTGCCCGCGAGCGCGTCGCCGGCCGGCTGCGAGTTCTCCGCGCCGAGGCGGGGCTCACAGGCAGTGAGCTGGCCGCGCGCTGTGGCTGGACCCATCCGAAGACGTCACGCATCGAGAACGCGCGGACTCCGCCCTCCCCGGACGACATCCGACGGTGGTGCAAGGCCTGCGACGCGGTGAATCAGGCCCCGGACATCATCGCGCAGTCCCTCAACGCGGAGTCTCAGTTCGTCGAGTGGCAACGCCGGGTACGCGCCGGGCTTCGGCACCTGCAAGACAGCTATGTGCGACTGTACGAGTCGACCGAGCTGTTTCGGGTCTACTCGCCGAACCTCATTCCGGGGCTGTTGCAGACGGAGGGTTACGCGCGTGCTCTCCTCAGCGGCAGTGCGCGTCTGCTCGATGTCCCGGATGATGCGAAGCAGGCCGCCGCGGCGCGAGTCGCGCGCTCGGAGATCATCAACAAGGCCGGACACCGCTTTGTCCTCGTCATCGAAGAGTCCTCGCTCTACCACCAGTTGGGGGACCACGACGCCATGGCGGCCCAACTCGGCTACCTGCTCACGGCGGGGGCCCTTCCAGCGGTGTCACTGGGCATCATTCCGAGCGCTACGCCGGCCAGGAGTCTCTTCCCGCAGGAGCTGTTCCACATGTACGACGACACCCTCGTCTCAGTCGAGCTGATCTCGGCCCGAGTGACGCACACGCAGCCGAGCGAGATCGCTCTGTACACGAAGGCGTTCGAGACGCTGCGGAGTATGGCGGTGTACGGGGCAGGCGCCCGTGCGCTGATCGTGCGGGCAATCGACGCGCTGCGTTGACGCGCTCCGCTACTTCGAGGCGAGCCGTTGAGTTGACAGACGAGTGAGGGAGCGGAGGGCACGGATGAAGGACATGCATGAGTTCCTCGACGCGGCTGACCTGCCGTGGAGGGACGTCGACGGGCAGCCCGGCGTCACGGAACGGGTGCTCAGCTCGGCCCCGGGCGACGCGGGGGAGCTGACTCGTCTTGCCCGCTGGGCCCCGGGCCTGGACACCTCTGAGGCGGGGATCATCCGGCACGAGTACTACGAAGAGGTCTACCTCCTCGAAGGCGAACTGCACGACCTGACGTTGGACGCCACGTTCACGGCGGGTTACTACGCGTCGCGGCCACCGGGGATGCCGCACGGGCCGTACCGGACGGAGACGGGCTGCACGATGCTGGAGATCCGCTACTGGCCGGCGTCTGCGTAGGCGGTGGCGTGAGTGGTGGCGAAGGCTACGAAGTCGGTCCAGGCGTGGGGGGTGACGGTGAGGTGGGGGAGGTGGGGGGCTTTGCTGTCACGGATGGGGACGAGGTCGTGGGCGTGGGCGTGGGAGGGGGACCACTCGACGCAGTTGCCGCCTTCGCCGCTGGTGTAGCTCGACTTGACCCACACAGTGGGCGTGGGGTTGAGATTCACAGTGACTCCATGTGCTTTCTGATGACGGCAGCGCTCTCCCGTGCCGAGAGCGCCTCGCTGGTCAGATCATCGCAGGCACTCATCGCTGGCCGGACATGTTCTTGATCTTCGTGGATGCTCGACGTACGGAATGCCTCAACGCAGACCGCAGTCATATGGTTTGGCGCTGTCAGGAGTGTGATCGGCCCATCCATGAGGAGATGCGCCTCCGCGTCGAGCGGCAGTACTTGAAGGCGTGTGGTGTGCCGTTCGCCGTGCCCAAGGAGTACTGCCAGTTGCTCACGCATCATGTCGCGACTCCCGAAGCGACGGCGGATTACAGATTCACAGAGCACAACGCGAACGGTCGGCGGCGCGTCACCCCGTAGAAGTTCCTGCCGAGCGAGTCGCGCTCTTGCCATGCCTGCGAGCTCTTCGTCGGTCGCCCGTGGATTGCTGGAGCGGAACAGTCGACGGGCATACTCGGCAGTCTGAAAGAGGCCGGGGATGAGGGTGGGTGACCACTCGAAGATGGCTGTGGCTTGACGTTCCATGGCCATACGGCGACGGAACAGAGCCGGGAAGGACTGGTTGACCACCTCTTCGTACAGCCGCTTGAAGTGTCCGTCCGTCCCAAAGATCTGATCGAACAGCGCGGGCAAGTGGCTGGCGATCGGCGGAACTCCGGCTTCGATGCGGCTGATGGTGGATTTTGACGTATGTGACAACCTCCCCAGGTCAGATTGCGAGAGCCTGCCTGCTTTCCGCTGCTTGCGGGCGTTACGCAACGCCTCACCGAATGCCCGGCGCGGGTTGCTGGCCGTGCTGTAAACGCCGTGTTGCCCTGTCACAAGGATCCCCCTTGACCACTGGCTTGGGAATGACAGCCACCCGCCGTTTTCATGCAGGTCAGGCGCTCGAAGGCAGACCAGAGCGCCCAACGCGCAGGTCGGACGGTGAGGCACTTCCCAAGCTAGCGCGACTCGTCGCACTCTGAACACGGTTCGTAACTAATCGTAAGAAGGGTGCGACGTGGTGGATCCGACCGAAGAGACCGACGAGGACTTCTGGCGACTCGTCCCCGAGTGGGTGCCGCGCGACGGATACGCGACAGCAACCCCCGCGCTGATGCGCGAAGTTGAGGCCGGACTGATGCGGCGGTTGTCCGATGACGACTAGCGACGCACGGCGTCTTCTGTCCCTGCTGATCGCCACGTTCGGCGCGGACGGCGCGCTCCTTGTGTGGAAGGAACCGCTCGGCGGGGAGGGCGTGGGGCAGGCCCCTCGTGGCGACGAGCCCGCCGGTGGGTCGCCCGAAGAACTCAGCGCGCGGCTGGCGGAACGCAACAAGTGGAGCAGCAGGGGTGGCGTATGAAGCGCGCGTGGCGCTGGTTCATGGGCGGGCTCTCCGTCCCTGTACGGCTCGTCAGCCCACGCCGACGGCGTGCTCACCGGGAGTACAAGCGCTGGGAAGCGCTGTTCGCCTACCAGGAGCCGGACGAAGCGGCTCTGTACGAGCGGATCTTCGGCTATCCGCCGCCGGGGACGAGGGAGCGCGAGTGACGCGCGTCGCCGCGATCGCGGTCACCATTGGCGCGAGCCTCTGGGTGATTGTCGTGGCCCTCATGCTGGGCCGGCTGTGAGGGCCACACGCTCACCCTGGGCGGTTGCTATGCGCGCTCCAGCACGCGCTTGAGTGTGGTGAGGTCGGCGAGTACCGCGTCCGCGTCGCGTTGGAAGTCCTCGTCACTCATCCCCGCCCGTCGGCGAAGAGTGAACACCACCTCGGACCCGATGCCGTCGGCGATCACTCGCACCGGGTTATAGACGATCTCTCCCGAGGGCAAGGTGACATCGTGATCGAGTACACCAAGCTCGTTCTCCGGCACGAAGGCGACCGAGACCCGCCCCATGGGTGACGACTCCGCGATCCATTGCCCGTTGATCTTGGTGATGGAGCCCCCCAGCCCGCGAGCCCACTCGGGCAGGTTGGAGGGGTTCGACGCGTAGTCGTAGACCGCCCTGACAGGGCGATCGATGTGGGTGCTGATGTGGCGCGAGGCCGAGGCGGTGGTCTCCATGGCCGTGATGGTACGAAGCCACTGTCCACGTCGTATTGAACGAATCGGTCGCGGTCGCGCCGCGCGGCGGGGTAGTCGGGGTGGGCCGGGGGGTTGGGTGGCGGGTGGGGGCCGCCCCTGAGCTCTGAGTTTCGCGGTTCCGGGCCGGGCGTCAAGGGCGCTCCTTCGTCGCGTCGGCAAGCCGATGGCCTGCGGCCACCCTTGACCCCCGCCCCTCCACCGCAAGTGCAGCTTTGAGGGGGGCGGCCCCGGGGGGAGGGGGCCCCGGAGGGGATCCGTAGGTGGAGCCGGTCCGTTGCCGACCTCGGGTGGTGGGCCCTGCGGGGCTGCGCGGCAGTGGAGTGGGGCGGCCCGGCCTCGGCTCAGCGGGCAGGCGTGGGTGGGTGGTTGGGACTCATGCCCCGCCGCCGGGGTCCGTTGTCGGCTGCACCTGTTGGCTGGGGCTGACGAGCCCGCCGCCCGTCCCCTATGTCCCAGTCTGGAAGGGGCTTTGGGGAGTCCTCCGGCCGGTGATGCGTCCTGAGGTCGGTTAAGTCGTCCCCAGGACACATCACCGCCTCTGACCGGCCCACTCGGCGCCTCACCAGTCACACCTGTCCCCTCACCCGCACACCCTCACCAGCGGGGCATGAGTCCCGGCCGCTTCCCGACCGTCAGTCGCTTTGCCGGGGCCGGGCCGCCCCACTCCACTGCCGCGCAGACCAACCACCGGACCAGCGGTCGGCAACCGGCCCCCGGAACAACCGAGCTTCCCCGGGGACCCCTCCCCCAGTAGGTCCAACACTCTGGGACTTGCTCGGATAGCGGACCGTTTCCGCAGGTCACAGGGGTTTTACATGGCTACAGCGGTGCGCACCGGGAAACCTTCGGCCTCCCGCAAGGGTATGGACAACGTACCGAGCACACTCGACAATCGCCCCGAAGTCGACCTGTTGCTGAGAAAGTCCAAGGTCGTCCGCGAGGGGGAACGCGCCCTCTCCATCCGCGCACAGGAAGAGCGGGGCCGTGCGTGGGCCGAGGAGAACGGATACCGCGTCCGCCAGATCTGGAAGGAAAACCTCTCCGCCTGGTCGGATGTGAAGCGTCCGAAGTACGACGCGGCCATGGACGCCGTACTCAACGGTGAAGTGACCTGTCTGTGGGTGTACGCGCTCGACAGGTTCAGCCGCAAGGGCGCCGAAGCGGTCGTACCGATCCTCGGCAAAGCCCGCGTCATCTTCGACTACGAACGTCTTGACTCCATGGACGAGCGGGACCGCCGTTGGATCATCGACCGTGCGGAGAACGCGCGTGAGTACTCGCAGCGTCTGTCACACAACGTCCGCAGCACCAAGGCCAAGCAGCGCAACGAGGGACGCTGGCTCGCACGCGCCCCGTTCGGCCTGGTCGCCGACCCCGCCACGCGCAAGCTCTCCCCGGACCACACCCCCTACATCTGCCTGGTCGAGGGGAAGCGGGAAGTCACGCCGTGGCAGGTAGTCGTGCGCATCTACAACGGGATCGCCGAGGGCATGTCGGCGCGAGCCGTATCCCGTGCGTTCAACGCCGAAGGGATCGTGTCCGCCACGGGTAAGGCATGGACCGGTGCCACCATCCGGGCCATCCTCGTGCACCCCGTCTACGAAGGGTGGCTCACCCTCACGAACGCGGGGAAGATCCCGGCGCACTACCTCAACAGCATGGGCGAGCGGGTCCGCTGTGTCACAGACGATGTGCTGCCCCAGATGATCCCCGCCGATCTCGCCGCACGCGCCCGCCGGCTCGTGAGCGGACACCAGATGTTCAACACCGCCGAGCCCCAGACAGGACGCCGGGTCCACCCGCTCACCGGGCTGCTGCGGTGCGCCGACTGCGGGCACGCGATGTCGATTAGCGGCGGGTCTTACGAGTGCCAGTACTACTCAGGCGGCGGAGCCTGCAACAAACCTGCATCTGCTTCCCGCCCCCCGCTGGAGCGGTACATCGTCGAGGCATGGGCCGCACGGCTCCACGGCGCCGACGATGACGACGAACTGATGATCGCCGTGGCCGAACGCTGGCAGGCACTCACCCGCCCCGACGAGACGCAGGAGATCAAGGACGCACGGGCGGAACTCAAGGCAGCGCAAGCCAAGCTGGACAAGTTCCACGCAGACGACGCCGCAGACTTCTACACGGGCCGCTCTGCGCGGTACCGCATCCCTCACAAGGTCGCTGCGGAGAAGCGCCTCGATGCTGCCGAGGAACGCATCCGGGAACTCACCGGGGGCACCCGGGTTGACGTGTCGTTCGTCGTCAACGGCGAAGCACTGAAGGTGTGGGAGGCAGCAGACCCCGGAATGCGACAAGACCTCTTGGCCCTCGCCATCGACAGCGTGACCGTGACCAAGTCCCCCAAGCAGGGAGGCAAGTTCAACGGCGACGAACGCGTGACCATCGTGTGGGCAACCCCGGAAGGCGCGGAGCCCGACGCAGACGAGTTCGAGCAAGCCGCGTAACAGCCCCTGTCGGCCCGAGACAGCCCCGGTTGGCCCGCGTGACCACCGGGGCTGTCTGCTGCCTGCCCTTGGGCCCCGCCGGTCGTCCTCAGCCGACTGGCCAACAGCGGGGCGAGGGGTGATGGAGTGACGGTTTACACCACTTTTTTAGAACACGTAGAAAAAATATAAGAGAAGAGAGACCGGACCAGCGTTCGGCACAACGCCACGGCTTAGCACTCCGGGAAACCCTCGCTCTCCCGTACAGAGTGGAAGGGGAACGGAGACGGCCCCGCAAAGCCCCTCGGGGCTCGGGAAACCTCCGCCCTCCCTTAATACCGAGAGCGGGATTACCGCGCACCCACCCGAGGGAGACACCGGCGGACTGAGTACCCGCGCTCTCTCAGCGTTGCCCGTGCACCACGCACCCCCGTTGCTCGGGTGGCCGCTGGGGTCGTGAGGCAACGCGCGGGGACCGCACCGCCCATCAGTAACCACCCCTTGACCGGGGGTGCCGAACGGGGTTGCAAGCTCGTGTGGTCTCCCCAACGTGTCCGGACCGGCACCAACCGGCGAGGACAACGCACGCCGACTGACCCAACGGCCAGAGGTGCGCGGTACCGGCCCCCTCGGGGAGATCCGTACGCACTCCGCAGAGTTCCCGAGTTCGAGTCTCGGGGCGGGCACACCACAACGACCCACCAGGGGGACGCACATGCGCTGTATCGACTGCACCGAGCCCGCGCCCATCGGGGCCGCTGCAAGACGCACCACGGGGCGTACGAGGGTCGTTCGAACGTCCGTTCCCGACGAGTACGGGGTAGGCGACGGGCGACCCGTCGGGACGCTGCTGCGAGGCTCCGCCGGCGAGTGCAGGAACGGGGCTCGGCCTGGTGCGACTGGTGCTTGGGCGACTTCCCCGCAGACGGGGTGGACGTCGACCATGTGCGCCCGCTCGCCCTCGGCGGGGAAGACACCGACAGCAATGTGCAAGTGCTGTGTCACGGGTGCCACGTGGTGAAGACGCGCACAGAGTTCGGGGATATACATCACTCGAAATGATGGTTCTGCGTGTTGGCGAGAACGTGCGCCCGTAGGCTTTTCTCATGCAGACACATGTAATGAATCTTGCTGCATCCTACAGTGCACTCGATGCCTTATTGATCGTCGTGGCTGTTGTGGTGGGGTTGGTCTACTGCGTGATCTTCATCATCTCCCCGTCTCATGGTCTCGCTATCGGATTCCTCGCTGTCTCCTGCTTCACAGTTGGATACTTCGGCGCTGTGACACTAGGCGGAAGCCGAACAGTGGGGTACGTGAGCGGTGGCTCCGTATTTGTAGTCGCCTATCTGGTGTGTGCTCACTTCTACTTTAAGGAGGTGGATCGGATCAGGGAGAATCGACAACTGGAGTGGGAATACCGGGTGAAAGAAGCGAAGAAGGGCTCCGCGGGCTCGGATCGATATTGGAACACCTATGATTAAGGGTCGCGCTAAGTGCAACATGGGAACTCTCTATTTGAGATTAGACCCCGGACAGCGCTCCGCCTCCGAAAACCCCGCCCCCCTTGCTCGGTCCCCGGGTGCCCCGAGCTGACCACGGGTGGCCGTTGTGCGGTCCGGACATGGCTCCGCCCCGGTGCGGGCGCGAATGGCTCGTACCGGGGCGGACGGGGCGCGGGCGCCGCAGCCACACCACGCAGTGGCTACACGCAAGGAACCTTGATGTTCAGGGTCTCCTTTCCGCTGTTAATCCTCAGTGAGGAAACATCGTCAGCTCCATACAGAGGGCCGACCTGCGTGTAGGTGCGCGTTACTGTGCGGTTGCCGCACCTGATGCCCTGCTTGATGGTCGTTGTGTCTCCGCCGCCGTGCGTGACTTGCTTTTTCTTGTGCGAGTAGGAGATCGATTCTTTGCTGTTGATCTGAACTGTCCCGACAGCAGTCCAATTAGCCGGAAAGCGCTCGCTGGGCTCGCCCCACACATTGGACAGCATCAAATATGCAGCTTGTTCCTTGGTGTGCGTCATAATGTGCCAAGCGTCCGTCCGCCAGCCCAGGCAGGTTCGCACTTTACCCCTCACGAGTCCGGAAGGGCTTTGGTACTCCGCCCACGATGAGCAGTAATCTCCCTTTTTTGCGGTTCCTTCAGCAGCTGCGGCGGTAGACGCACCAGCGCTCTGTACGAGCAGCGTCGAGCCCAGCGCCAATCCCATTCCGATCATCTGCCCCTTACGGGAAAATGAGCGAATGCCTGCGAAGTTCATGATTCCTGCCTTCCGATAAGCGAGAACCGTTCGTTGGGTCCTCGCCCGGAGCATGTCTCAAAGCGGATTCTGTCTGGTAGTAGTTCACGCCCCCTGTCACCCGCATGGGTGTCGAAGAATCGTTCCTCTGTCCCGGTTCGAAAGGTGAGCCCCCCCATGCCCCGACGACCCCGCCCCCCGTGCTCTGTCCCCGGGTGCCCCGAACTGACCTCTGGTGGCCGCTGTGCGGCGCATGAGCGGGAAGCGACCGCGCAGCGCGTGACGCCAGGAACGAGTGCATACGGGCCCGTGTGGCCGCGCGTCCGCCGCGCGTACCTGTACGCGAATCCGTGGTGTGTGCTGTGTGGTCGTGGCGCGTCGGTTGCCGACCATTTTCCGCTGTCGCGAAAGCAGTTGATCGCGCAGGGAGCCGTGAATCCGGATGCTGCGAAGCATCTGCGTCCGCTGTGCACGTCGTGCCATAACCGCGAGACCGCACGCAAACAACCTGGTGGATTTGCTGCGGAAGCGCGTTCCCGTCGCGAAGCCGGCGAGCGTCCGCCTTTCTGACCAGGGCGGGTGCCCCCTTCCCCTCCTGAGATTGCACGGCAGGGAGGCAAAAAACTCTCGCCGGAGCTGTAGGCGTTTTTGGGCGCCCTTTTGAACCAGCAGAAAAGTGAGAATTCATGGCCGACCGATACAGACCCGCATCCGCCATGCAGCGGACACGCGAGGGAAACCCGTCAAAGACACCGATCAAAGAGGGAGTGGTAATCCCTCGCGCGATCCTTGCCGAACCGGACTGGTCCGGAGTGTTCGCGCCCTCGCCGTTTGTCGAAGTGGAAACGGCCAACGCACGATGCCGGGAAGTCGCATCGCAAGAATGGCGACGCGTCGTGCCCGTGCTGGAAGTCGCCGCCGGTATCGGCGAAGTGGACCACGCCACCGTCAAAGATCTGTGCGTGTGCGTCGCCCGTATCGACCAGGCCGAACGGGACCTTTCAGAGCGCGGGCTCATGGTGACCGCAGAGCGCGGAACGGTGAAGAACGGCGCGGCCACCATCGCAGCGCAGTACCGGACGCAGCTTGCCCGGTACATCCGCGAATTGGGTCTCTCGCCGAGTGCGCGAACCGCAATTACAGCGCCGGAATCCGATGATGATGATTCGGATATCTGGGATTGATCGCCGACTCGTCAACCACACTGAAGACAACTAGGAGAAACAACTATGGCTCTTACGCTCGCTGAATCAGCCAAGCTCACTCAGGACATGCTCAAGCTCGGCGTAATCGAAATGTTCGTTCAGGAATCGCCGATCCTCGATCGGCTGCCGCTTATCGACGTCCAGGGGAGCGCGTACAAGTACAACGAAGAATCCAAGCTGCCGGGTGTTGCCTTCCGGGCTGTGAACGAGGCATACCCGGAGAGTGTTGGTGCGGTTAATCAGCGGATTGAAACCCTTGCCATCCTCGGCGGTGACGCGGATGTCGACAAGTTCATTGTCCAGACGCGAAGCAACCTCAATGAGCAGCGCGCCATTCACACGCACATGAAGATCAAGGCAGCGTCAATTCATTTCTCCGATCAGTTCTTCAACGGTGACATCATGGTCAACCCGAAGGGTTTTGACGGTCTCCGAAAGAGACTGATCGGATCACAGGTGGTAGACGCCGAGAGGACGTCCCCTGTGGCGGATGGATACGCCTTCTTTGATACGCTGGATTCCCTGATCGGTCGGGTTCGCGGACTCAGCGGAGCAAACGGAGCCATCTATACCAACAGCGAGATAATCGCCAAGATCAAGTCTGGATTCCGGCGACTGGGCGGCAGCGAACTCCTCATGAGCGAGATCAGGGGAAAGCTTGCTCCCACATGGAACGGGATTCCCCTCCTGGACGCCGGCCAGAATCTCGACGGTACGGACGTGATCCCGCTTACGACTGGTGAGGACGGTAAGGAGACCAGCGACATGTACGCCGTCCGTTTCGGCGCTTCCGAAGCGGACACCGGGGTAACCGGTCTCACCAACGGCGGGATTCAGGCAACCAATTTGGGTGAGGCTCACGAAAAGCCGGTCTATCGAACCCGGATTGATTTCTATTGTGGACTCGCCATGTTCGGCGGTAAGGCTGCCGCGCGCCTTACCGGAGTCCTGAACGGCTGACCGCCTCACAGGGCCCCCGTGCTCGTCTCCCTTGACCGGGGCGGCGGGCGCGGGGGCTTTTCTTCAGTTCAGGCCCTGTACGTTTGGGGCACAATTAGTCGCGCCCGCTCGTAAGTGTCGCGAGCTACATGATTCTTAAGGTGTGGCTTTGCCAGTTGCAACAGATTACGCATTCGCTGATCCGCTCTTCCTGATTGGACGAGCGGATAGTCATCCAATGCATTGTTCCACGTGGCGCATGCGGCTTCCAAATGCCCAACTGTGAATTGACGTTCGGCGAGGATGGCGCGCTCTTTAACGCGTGTTCGCCGATAGATGTCGTAGCGGAGGTTGTCAGACTGCTGCATTGCCTCTACCGCCCCCACCATATCGCCAAGCTCGTACCGAACTTGACTGGTGTGGTAGTTCAATGCCGCCGGGTCGTAGGAGCCGAAAATCTTTTGCTGAGATTCAGCTTTATCCATTGCCACTTCGGCCTCTCGCAGGTACATAAAGGAATTCGACCGATCTCCGATCTGCGCTGCGGCATGGGCTTGTTGCCCAGCCAGGAAAGCGCGCATCCTAGGGCCTGCTTGCGGGGAAGCTGCTGCGGCAGCATCTGCCAGGCGCATTGCGGTCTTTCCGTGGCCTAGATCAACAGCCTGAACACTCATGCCTCGCAGTGTGGTGCAGTAGGTCAGATGATCCTCTGATGCTCCTGCTAGTTCCAGGGCTTTCAAGTAATACTGCTGCGCCAATCCGTGAAGTCCCTCATCTACAGCCATGTATCCGGTGAGATAGCACAAGTCCGAGGCTGCCGACATCATTGCTTTGCGGACTCCCTCCGGAGCGTCCGCCTTAAGGTATGGGGTAACCGTATTCACGAGGAATGCCGCCGCCATTGGTCGGGCATGGCGGCCTCCAAATTGGTCATCGAGTTCCGACACCTTCTCCGTCATAGCGATGACCATTTCGACTTCATGCATTCCTATGCGCTGCACTTTTCCGGTCTGGACGGCTTCCATTCGCCCCACGACGTCCGGCCAGTTCGGGATAGTGAGAGCGACAGAGAATAGGCTTGCTCCGACAACACTTCGGCGGGACGGGTCCACGTCATGCCTCCCCAGGTCGATCAGCCCTTCCACCGTACTCGGATGGGCGTTCGACTCATTGGAGGGCGAGGGAAACCCCGCCTCGGCGTGCGTGATCGGGCGGAGCAGCCTCCGGGCGAACGCCTCCAGGATGAGCGGTCGTACACCCTCTTTGGGCATGTGCCCCTTCAACCACTGGTGGATCGAGGGTTCCTGGTACTTGAGCGGTGTTCCGTGTTCGGTTCCGATGCGGTTGATCGCTTGGGCGAGTTGGCGCATCGTCCACCCGCTCTCGCGGTACAGCCGTTCGAGTGCCGTGTTCGGCTCCGGTGTCTTCACTGGTCCCAACTCCCCGCGCAGATGGCTCTTAAGGGTCTTAAGTCCTGCCGCTGTAACCAGCGTAGCGCTGTGAGTAGTCGTCAAGTTGCCTAGAGCGTGCCGAGCTCACTTCAGGAGGCGGGGCGGTCATGAACCACCAGGGGACACCAGTAAGGGCACCCACGAGCGTTGCCGACGAGTTGTGCGCGCTGATAGCGGTCGGCGGCTTCTGGAGGCTCGCTCCGGCATGGTCCCCCGGGTGGTTTCACGACGCCAGCGAGATTTCCACTGCGGCTTGCAACGACGTTGTTGATCGCCTTGTGCCGGAGATCGGTGAGGAATGCTGAGTCCTCATGATGTACCTGAGGGCGGCAACCCGCCGATCGTGTCGGCGCTCAAGTGGCCTCCGTGTGAGTGTCCGTGGGACGCGTGCGCCGAGCGACCGCAGGTGAGAACGAGCGACCACGAGCCGGAACGTGTCGACGACAGGTCGAACAGTCCCACCATGGAACGCCTTCGTCCCCTTCTGGAGAGGCGGAATCACCAGGCCAACGGGGGACGTTGGTCGTGACCGGAAAACCTCCATTCGATCCTGTCAGAGAGTTTGCAGTAGTTGAGCGGCGCTGCGGTGCCCTGCAAGCAGCTATTGAGAAGGCACTCGCAGAGCAACAGCCGTTGCATACCCGACTGCTTCTTACTGATCTTCAGAAGCTGAACGATGCGGCGTTCTACGAGAGCGTCTTCGGCTGTCCACCACCGAAAAAGGGCCGGGAAGAGTGAGCGACGGAGAGTGCGCGAAGTGCGCGGAACTAACAGCCAGGAAGAAGGCCGCCGAAGAATCTCGGGACCAGACCACAGTCACCGACTGCGTGGGATTGCTCCGCCGCCACCCGCAACACGACAAGCTCCCCGTCGCAGGGCCCCTTGCCGAGCATTGGGCGTGGTGGTGAATGCCCCCGGCTACACCCCGTGAACTCCGTTCCCGCTGAAAACCGAACCTGGGCCCCAGCCCTCGCGCTTCCCGGCGGGAACGGTACAACCCCGTGCTGATCGCCCCCTTCCAACGGGGACGGACGGCGGCCAGCACGGGCGGGGGATGGAGGCGGGCTCTGCCTGAGCATCCCCGGCAGCGGCCCCGTCCGTGCGTCACCCCCGGCGCATGGGCGGGGCTTCTCATCACCATCGAACGTGAAACGCCCCGACAGACCGCTTAGGACCGGTCCGCCGGGGCTCCGACCGAACAGCTTTCTGAGGAGCTGAACGACGTATGCGCGATGTTATCGCCCGTGCCCTGGTGTGGGTGCTGCGGCTGCTGCTGCCCGCCCGTGGAAGACACACCGCCGAGCACCCCGCCCCGGTGGAGACGCCGACACCCCAGCCCGCCGTCAATCCGTGGTCTAAGCCCTGGACGAGCCCGACGCGTGAGCAAGCACAAGAACTGTTCCGGCTACAGGCGGAAACCACCATGGAACTCGGCATCGTTCAACGAGAACGGCGCGCGGCTGTACTCCTCGCAGACATCGGCATCGACTACCCGTACACCTACGACGGAGCCCCCTTCCCCGCCGCCGCGTTCGTCCAGCCGCAAACCCGGACAGCCATGAACACCACCGGGCGCCGCATCGCGTAGCCCCACCTCAGACTGCAAACCAGCCCCGTCCGGCCACAGGCGAATTCGAGGGGTCGTTGCAACACCGTGGTCGGTTGATCAGGCCGCGAGCAGTTTAGACAGGCGCTCGGCTGGGGTTTCCCAGCCGAGCGTT